>NZ_JCALDB010000001.1:0-472786 GCF_059812645.1 Mycobacterium sp. NGS45
GGCCGCAGCGATGCACCAAAGCGACACCGGCACACATCTCATCGCCTATGTCGGGTTGGAGCACACCAGCAACGCCGATCACGACGCCGAGGTCGTCGACCAATGGCAACAGATGTACGACGAGCTGTACGACGAGGATCTCGAAGTTGCCGACTTCGGCAGTGATTTCCGGGGCTGGAACAGCAGTTACACCGGCGAACCGATCCCGCTCGAGCAGATGCAGGAGTGGCGGGCAACCACTGTCGACCGGATTCTCGCCCTGCAGCCGCGACGGGTGCTCGAGATCGGTGTCGGTTCGGGACTGATGCTGTCCCAAGTTGCGCCACGATCCGACGAGTACTGGGGCACGGATTTCTCTGCTCCTACGATTGCGACCTTGCAGGCGGCGACCGCGGAGCGGCCGTGGGGGAGTTGGGTTCACCTGTCGACCCAGCCCGCCCATCTCACCGACGGGTTGCCACCGGCGTACTTCGACACCATCATCATCAACTCGGTAGTGCAGTACTTCCCGAATGCCGACTATCTGGCCGAGGTAATCGAGAAGGCCATGGGCTTGTTGGCTCCGGGCGGAGCGCTGTTCATCGGAGACGTGCGCAATCACAGCCTGCAGGACGCCTTCCAAACCGGTATCGCACAGGCCCGCGACACTTCCGGTGATACCGACGAGGTTCGGCAGCGAATCCAGCGTGCGGTACTCGGTGAGCCCGAATTGCTGTTGGCCCCGGAGTTCTTCACCACCTGGGCGGCCGAGCATGCCGCCGCGGCAGGCGCTGGAATCTACGTCAAACGCGGTGAGGCCGACAACGAACTCACCCGTTACCGCTACGACGTCGTCATCCACAAGGCGCCCGGCGCGGTCTCCTCGCTGGCCGATGTGTCGCGCTGGATGTGGGATCAGTGTGCGGGTCTGAGCGGGTTGCATACGGAGTTGGTCATCCAGCGGCCGGAGGTCGTGCGGGTCAGCGCCATCCCACGGGCAAGCGTGATCGTCGACGTCGCGGTCGAGCAGGCCCTGGCCGCTGGTGTATCCCTGGATCAGGCACAGGCCGATGCCGATGAGGTAGCGATCACCGGAACGGCCACGCCGGAACAGCTGTACCGCCTCGCCGAGGAGATCGGGTATCGGTGTGCGGTCACCTGGGGAGCCCAGGCCGGCACCATCGACGCGGTGTTCATCGCCCCCGGAAGTGACTGGGACCGACCGATACTGACGGATTTGTATCTGCCTGCCGGCGCGGTCCAGCAACGCAGCGCATATGCCAACGATCCCGACACCAATTCGAAGGTCAACGAGGTGCGCCAGTGGTTGGCCGCGCGGTTGCCCGAGTACATGGTGCCGACTCAGATCCTGGTGCTCGCGGAGTTCCCGTTGACTTCCTCGGGCAAGATCGATCGCAAGGCACTGCCGCAACCGGTGTTCACCGCGGCGGCCTTCCGGGCGCCGCAGACCCCGACCGAGAAGACCGTCGCCGAGGTGTTCGCCGAGGTACTGGGACTCGATCGGATCGGCCTGGACGACGACTTCTTCGCTCTCGGAGGGGATTCCTTGAGTGCGACGCGGGTTGCCGCGCGGTTGCAATCGGCCCTGGCCCGGGAAGTGCCGGTCCGGTACCTGTTCGACGTACCAACCACCGGGGCGCTCGCGGATTATCTCGACAGCAACGAGGCCGAGTCGACTCGTCCGCCCCTGAAGGCTCAATCCCGCCCGGACGTGTTGCCGTTGTCCTACGCGCAGCAACGGTTGTGGTTCCTCACTCAGTTGCACGGTGCGTCACCGGTCTACAACATGGCGGTCGGTTTACGGCTGACCGGGAGTTTGGACGCCGACGCGCTGGGCGCGGCGCTGACCGACGTGGTCGGCCGACACGAGAGCCTGCGCACCTTGTTCGATGCGCCTGGTGGGACCCCGCAACAGATCGTATTGCCGCCGGGTCAGGCTCGTCCGGGCTGGGACGTCGTCGACGCCGTTGGCTGGTCGGCGGATCGACTGGAGGAATCCGTCGGTGAAGTCGCCCGGCAACCGTTCGACCTGACAGCTGAAATCCCGCTGCGTGCACGCCTTTTCCGGATATCTCCAGATGAGCACGTGCTGGTTGCGGTGGTGCACCACATCGCTGCTGATGGCTGGTCGGTGACTCCCCTGGTAGCAGA
Source organism: Mycobacterium sp. NGS45 (assembly GCF_059812645.1). Lineage (NCBI taxonomy): Bacteria > Bacillati > Actinomycetota > Actinomycetes > Mycobacteriales > Mycobacteriaceae > Mycobacterium > Mycobacterium sp. NGS45. The sequence goes on from NZ_JCALDB010000001.1 coordinate 2,152, forward strand.
TCTGGGCGCGGCGTATGCCGCCCGCAGCAACGGCCAGAACCCCCAGTGGACGCCGTTGCCGGTGCAATACGCCGATTACGCGCTATGGCAGCGCGAGCATCTCGGTGACCTCGGCGACCCCGACAGCCGCATCTCGGCGCAGCTAGGTTACTGGCAGGAGGCCCTGGCAGGCCTGCCGGAGCGACTGCAACTGCCCACCGACCGGCCGTACCCGGCGGTTGCCGACTACCAAGGCGCCAGTATCGCCGTCGAGTGGCCGGCCGATCTGCAACATCGCATCCGCGCGCTGGCTGCCGAGCACAATGCGACCAGTTTCATGGTGGTGCAGGCCGCGTTGGCGGTGTTGTTGTCGAAGTTGAGTGGCAGTGCGGATGTGGCAGTGGGCATCACGATCGCCGGCCGCGGTGACCCCGCGCTCGATCACCTGGTGGGATTCTTCGTCAACACCTTGGTGCTACGGGTCGATTTGCACGGGGACCCCACCGTTGCAGAGCTCCTGGAGCAGGTGCGTCAGCGTGGGCTGGCTGCCTACGAGCATCAGGACGTGCCGTTCGAGGTGTTGGTGGATCGGCTCAAGCCCACTCGAAGCCTGAGCCACCATCCGTTGGTGCAAGTCCTGCTGGCGTGGCAGAACCTGCCCTGGCAACACACCAGTGATCCCGCGGCCGGACTGAAGTTGGGCGAAGCGCAAGTGACGCCAATCCCCGCGCACACCAATACCGCCCGGGTGGATCTGACTTTCGCGCTCGGCGAGAAGTTCGGTGCGAACGGCGACCCCGCAGGTATCACCGGGACGGTGGAGTTCCGTACCGACGTGTTCGAACCGAAGTCCGCCGAGCGGTTGGTGGAGCGCCTGCGGCGGGTCTTGGTGGCGCTGACTGCTGATGTGGAGGGGGGGTCATGACCGCTGATCTGACTCGGCGCCTGTCGTCGATGGATTTTCTGGATGATGACGAGCACGATCAATTGGATCAGTGGGGCCATCGGGGAGTGCTGTCCGAGCCGGTGTCGGGTGGGGCCTCGATTCCGGTGGTGTTTGCGGCGCAGGTCAACCGCACGCCGGATGCGGTGGCGGTGTCGTTCGACGGTCGGTCGTTGTCGTATCGGGAGTTGGATGAGGCTTCGGATCGGTTGGCGGGGGTGCTGGTTGGTCGTGGGGCGGGTCCGGGTTCGTGTGTGGCTGTGTTGTTGGAGCGGTCGGTTGATCCGGTTGTGGCGATTCTCGCGGTGTTGAAGTCGGGGGCGGCGTATTTGCCGATTGATCCGGCTCATCCGGATGCGCGGATTGAGTTCATGGTGGGTGATGCTGCTCCGGTGGTGGCGGTGTCGTCGGCGGGGTTGGCGGGGCGTTTGCCGCGGGGTTTGGGGGTTGTCGATGTCGATGATCTCGGTGCGGTTTCTGGGGTGGGGGTGGTGTCGTCGGTTCCGGGTGCTGATGATGTGGCGTATTTGATCTATACGTCGGGGACTACGGGTGTGCCGAAGGGGGTGGCGATCAGTCACCGGAATGTGGTTGGCCTGTTGGAGACTTTGGATGCTGATCTGGGGTTGGCGGGTCAGGTGTGGACGCAGTGTCATTCGTTGGCGTTCGACTATTCGGTGTGGGAGATCTGGGGGGCGTTGCTTTTTGGTGGTCGTGTGGTGGTGGTGCCGGAGTTGGTGACGCGGGCGCCGCGGGAGTTGTTGGCGTTGTTGGTGGCTGAGGGTGTGACGGTGCTCAGTCAGACGCCGTCGGCGTTTTATGCGTTGCAGTCTGCGGATGCTGCTGATGTTGAGTTGGGTCGGCAGTTGAAGCTCGAGACGGTGGTCTTTGGTGGGGAGGCGCTCGAGCCGCAGCGGTTGGGGTCGTGGTTGCAGTCTCATTCGGGGACTCCGCGGTTGATCAATATGTATGGGATTACCGAGACGACGGTGCATGCGTCGTTCCGGGAGATCGTGGTTGGTGATGTCGATAGCGGTGTGAGTCCGATTGGTGTGCCGTTGGGTCATCTTGGGTTCTTCGTGTTGGATCAGTTCTTGCAGCGGGCGCCGGTGGGTGTGGTTGGTGAGTTGTATGTGGTGGGCGCTGGTTTGGGGTATGGGTATTGGCGTCGGGGTGGGTTGAGTGCGTCGCGGTTCGTGGCGTGTCCGTTCGGTGGGTCCGGGGCGCGGATGTATCGGACTGGGGATTTGGCGTCGTGGGGTGCTGATGGGCAGTTGCGGTATGCGGGGCGTGCTGATGAGCAGGTCAAGATTCGTGGGTATCGGATCGAGTTGGGGGAGATTCAGGCTGTTTTGGCTGATGTGGCTGGGGTTGATCAGGCCGAGGTGATTGCCCGTGAGGATCGTCCGGGGGATAAGCGGCTGGTCGGGTATGTCACTGAGTCGTCTTCTGGCAGTGTTGATCCGGTTGCGGTTCGGGCGGTGTTGGGGCAGCGGTTGCCGGTTTACATGGTGCCTGCGGCGGTGGTGGTGCTCGAGGCGATGCCGTTGACGGTGAACGGCAAGTTGGACAAGCGGGCGTTGCCGGTGCCGGAGTATGCCGATCGGGATGGTTATCGTGCTCCGGGTAGTCCTGCTGAGGAGATCGTGGCCGGGGTTTATGGGCAGGTGTTGGGTTTGGGGCGGGTCGGGGTTGATGATTCGTTCTTCGATCTCGGTGGTGATTCGTTGTCGGCGACGCGGGCGGTCGCGGCGATCAATGTTGCTTTGGATGCTGATCTGACGGTGCGTACGTTGTTCGACGCTCCGACGGTGGCTGAGTTGGCGGGGCGGATCGGTACCGGTGGTGCTGGGTTGGCGCCGTTGGTCAAACAGCAGCGGCCGGCGGTGGTGCCGTTGTCGTACGCCCAACAACGCTTGTGGTTCTTGGACCAGTTGCATGGGCCCTCACCGATCTACAACATGCCGACGGCGTTTCGGATCAGTGGGGCGTTGGATACCGTTGCGTTGCGGGCCGCGTTGGCTGATGTCATCGACCGTCATGAAAGCCTGCGCACGGTGTTCCCCTCGGTCGAGGGGATACCCCGCCAACTGGTCAAACCCGCCGACCAAGCCGACTTCGGCTGGCAAGAAATCGACGCCAGTGGCTGGCCGACGGATCGCCTGGAGGAATCCGTCAATGCGGCGATCTGTTACAACTTCGACTTGGCAGCCGAAATTCCGGTGCATGCACAGCTTTTCCAGCTCGCACTGGACGAGCACGTGCTGGTGGTGGTGATACACCACATCGCCGGCGACGGCGCATCGATTGGCCCGTTGGTACGTGACCTCGGGGTCGCCTACGAAGCGCGTTGTTCGGGCACCCCGCCGCAGTGGTCGCCGTTGCCGGTGCAGTACGCCGACTACACGCTGTGGCAACGCGAACAATTGGGCGACCTCGCCGACGCGGACGCTCGGATATCCTCGCAGGCCGCGTACTGGGAGCAAGCTTTGGCGGGGTTGGCTGATCACCTCGAGTTGCCGACGGATCGGTCGTATCCGGTGGTGGCTGATTATCAGGGTGCGACGGTGGAGGTGGTGTGGCCTGCGCAGTTGCAGCAGGATGTGGCGCGGGTTGCCCGTGAGCACAATGCGACCAGTTTCATGGTGGTGCAGGCCGCGTTGGCGGTGTTGTTGTCGAAGTTGAGTGGCAGTGCGGATGTGGCGGTGGGGTTCCCGATCGCCGGGCGCAATGATCCGGCGTTGGATGAGTTGGTCGGGTTCTTCGTCAACACGTTGGTGTTGCGGGTGGATCTGGTCGGTGATCCGACGGTCGCCGAGTTGTTCGGGCAGGTGCGTCAGCGCAGCCTGGCTGCCTACGAGCATCAGGACGTGCCGTTCGAGGTCGTCGTCGATCGGCTCAATCCGACCCGCAGCCTGACCCACCACCCCCTGATCCAGGTCATGCTCGCCTGGCAAAACTCCACCGGGGGCGCCGTTGCGGGTGCGGCATCGGGTGATCTGCAGGCCGCGCCGTTGGTGACCGAAACCCACACAGCCCGGATGGATCTGGTATTCGGCCTGGGCGAGAAATTCGAAGCAGCGGGTGAGCCGGACGGGATCGTCGGTTCGGTGGAGTTCCGTACCGATGTGTTCGACCGGAGCACAGTCGAGACGCTGGTTGGACGGTTGCGGCGGGTGTTGGAGGCGTTGGTTGCCGATCCTGGGCAGCGGGTGTCCTCGGTGGAGGTGTTGGATGTCGCCGAGCGAGCGCGACTCGATCAGGTCGGCCACCGGGCGGCGTTGACCCGCCCTGCAGCACCGAGCGCCGCCTCGATTCCGGTGGTGTTCGCCGCGCAGGTCAACCGCACGCCGGATGCGGTAGCCGTGTCGTTCGCCGGCCGATCGATGTCGTATCGCGAACTCGATGAAGCCGCCAATCGGTTGGCGCACCTACTCGTCGACCGGGGCGCCGGCCCAGGTGAATGTGTTGCCCTGCTGCTCAATCGCTCGGCGCAGGCGATCGTGGCGATTCTCGCGGTGTTGAAGTCGGGAGCTGCGTATCTGCCGATCGACCCGGCCCATCCCGATGCCCGGATCGCGGTCGTCGTCGCGGATGCCGCGCCGGTCGCGGCGCTGAGCACCGGCGGTCTGGCGGCGCGGTTGTACGGCTGCGGAGTCGAGACCATCGATGTCGCGGACCCGCGCATCGACACCCAGCCGAACACCGCGTTGCCGGTGCCCACCGCAGGCGATATCGCCTACCTGATCTACACGTCCGGCACCACCGGGACGCCAAAGGGAGTAGCGGTACCGCACAGCAACGTCACCCAATTGCTCGGGTCGCTCGACGTCGGGTTACCACCTGCCGGGGTCTGGACCCAGTGGCATTCGTATGCGTTCGACGTGTCGGTGTGGGAAATCTTCGGTGCGCTATTGGGCGGCGGGCGACTCGTGGTGGTGCCGGACGCGGTGGCGGGCTCACCGGATGACCTGCACGCGTTGTTGATCGCCGAACACGTCACGGTCTTGAACCAGACGCCGTCAGCCGCGGCAGCACTCTCGCCCGGCGGTTTGGCGTCGACCGCACTGGTGGTGGCCGGTGAGGCCTGCCCCACCGAGTTGGTGGACCGGTGGGCGCCGGGCCGGGTGATGATCAACGGGTACGGCCCGACGGAGACCTGGTACACGTCATTCAGTGCGCCGCTGACGGCAGGATCGAGTGTGGTGCCGATCGGCACACCGGTGCCCGGCGCAGCATTCTTCGTGTTGGACCAGTGGTTGCGACCAGTGCCGGCCGGAGTCGTCGGGGAGTTGTATGTCGCGGGCGCCGGACTGGCCAGCGGGTACCTGCGTCGGGGCGGATTGACCGCGTCGCGATTCGTGGCGTGTCCGTTCGGAGCGCCGGCCGGACGCATGTACCGCACCGGCGACCTCGTCTCCTGGGCGGCCGACGGACAATTGCATTATCTGGGTCGGGCGGATGAGCAGGTCAAGATCCGCGGCTATCGGATCGAGCTGGGCGAGGTTCAGTCCGCCCTGGCCGATCTGGAGGGTGTCGACCAAGCGATCGTCATCGCCCGTGAAGATCGTCCGGGGGATAAGCGGCTCGTCGGGTATGTCACTGAATCGTCTTCTGGCAGTGTTGATCCGGTTGCGGTTCGGGCGGTGTTGGGGCAGCGGTTGCCGGTTTACATGGTGCCTGCGGCGGTGGTGGTGCTCGAGGCGATGCCGTTGACGGTCAACGGCAAGCTGGACAAGCGGGCGCTGCCGCAACCGGAATACGCATCGGACGGGCAGTACCGCGCGCCGGAAACGCCGAGCGAAAAGACCCTGGCCGATATCTACGCCCAGGTTCTGGGTTTGGAGCAGGTCGGGGTCGACGATTCGTTCTTCGACCTGGGTGGTGACTCCCTGTCTGCGATGCGGGTAATCGCCGCGGCCAACGCCAGCCTGGATACCGACCTGGCGGTGCGCGTCATGTTCGATGCACCGACGGTGCGGAGCCTGGCCAAGCAGGTGGGTAGAGCTGAAAGCTCGCAGGAAGTGGTGCCGATCGAGATCCTCAAACAGGGCAGCGGTGTTCCGCTCTGTTGTGTCCATGATGGTTTCGGGCTGAGCTGGTCATATCGGGCGTTGCACCAATATCTGGATGGCCCGATCATCGGAATCAATCAAGCGCCACGTCCGGGCGAGCGTGAAGTTCTGTCGATCCAGGCGATGGCGGCGAACTATGCCGACAGACTCCAGGAACTTTATCCGACCGGACCTTATCGGATCCTCGGATGGTCTTTCGGTGGCGTCGTGGCGCATGCGCTCGCTGTGGAGCTTCAGCGACGAGGATGTGAAGTCCAGCGCCTGCTATTGCTCGATGCCTTGTTGAATCCCAACAAATTCCGAAAAGGGGTCGCCAAGGTAATTGCGAGAAATCGGAGGGCCGTCGAGGGGTGGGTTCTGGAATACCTGCTCCGAATAAACAAGGCCAAGGTCCCGGTGCATTGGATGCCGCTGACCTACTCCCGGGTCGCGGATATCATCGAACGACGCGGTGCCACTCCGCCATCCACGAAATTGGTGGAATTCATGGTGCGAAGCGTGAGTGCGGGCCAACTGCTTCTGCTCGAGTATGTGCCAGAGGTGTTCGATGGCGATATCGCGATGTTCTCCGCCGCTCGCCACCGGTGCGACGGCGCTGGGAGTGCAGGGCTGAAATCGTGGTGGGTACACCGCGGCAATCAGAGTGCGGCCAGTTCGCTGCTGCAGACTTGGCGACCATACGCCTCTGGCGAGATTGCGGTGGTTCCGGTGGACTGCACACACTTCGAGATGTTCACCCCCGACTCTCTGAGTGAATACGTAACCCAGCTCAAGTCCCTGTTGGAAGCGACCGAAGAATAGGTGCCAGGGGGTGAGTTATTGCGGTTACATGACCAGATCTCGGCTCCGGTTGGCGAACTCGGAACCGGCGCGATAAACAACCACTAACAGAGGACAAGAGAATCCATGTCCGATACCGTTTCGACCATGAGCAACGTTCTCGATCCGCTCGACCAGACGATGTTCGACGTCGCGCGGGCGACCGGAGCGAGCAGTCAACTGCAGTGTGTCTGGATCTATGACCGCGCAATCGATATCGACGGTTTGCGGCAGTTCCACAAGCATCTTCAGCAGGGTCGATTATCGCGGCTCGTCGAACGATCACCATTACCGTTCGGCCGGCACCGCTGGGTAGCGGCCGAAAGTTCGTCGGACCTCGAGATCGTCGAATCACCGCTTCCGCGTGCGGAATTCGAAACTTGGCTCAACGAGAAACTGAGCATCCCGCTTGATGTCGAGCGCGGCCCCGGGTGGCGCCTTGCGGTTCTCCCGTTCACCGATGGCGGCACCGGTGTCACCCTGGTGCTTTCCCGCCTGCTCACCGACGGCATGGGCCTGTGCGAGGCGCTCGCCGAGGCGGCCTCGGGCCGCGACGACTCGGTCAGCTGGCCCGCGGCCCGATCGCGCGGGCGATGGCAAGCCCTCGGCGAAGACGCCCGCCAAACCGTGCGCGACATCCCGGCGGTCGGCCGCGCCGTCGCCGCCACGATCCGGATGGCCCGACGCAATCGCAGCGCTACCGGTGCCGCTGCGCCGGCCGCCGCGACCCAGCCGCTGGCCACCGTGCCGCCGGCCGGCTCCGATCACCTCGTATCACACGCGATGGCAACGGTCTTCGTCGATGCGAAGGAGTGGGACGCCCGCGCACACGCCCTCGGCGGCACCAGCAACACCCTGCTGGTCGGATTGGCCGCCCGACTCGCCGAGCGAGCGGGACGGGTCGGCCCCGACGGCACGGTCGTGGTGATGATGCCGGTCAACGAACGGGACGCCGGCGATACCCGCGCCAACGCGATCGGAGATGTCGGCGTCACGGTCGACCCGGCGCTCGCCAGCACGGACCTGCGGCCAATCCGGTCCGCCGTCAAGCAAACACTGACCCGCCACCAGCAAGAACCCAATGAGGCAATGACGGTAAACGCCCTCGTTCCGTTGCTGCCTCGGCGACTGCTGCTGGCCGGCCGAACTGCGGCCACCAACTTCTCGTCCAACCTCGTCGGTTCGTCCAACCTGCGCGAGGTCAACCCGGCCGTCGGCCGGCCGGACGGAACCGACGCCGCCTACTTTGCGTTGAAAATTCTGCACACCGGCGTGACCGAGGCGAGGATGCAGCGGTTCGGCGGACTGGAATCCGTGCTGTCCGGTATCGCGAACGGACATGTCTTCGTCTCCGCGATCTCGTATCGACCAGGCAGACCCAACTCCAACGACCGTTTACGAGAAGAGCTTTCGAACACGCTGAGTGACTTCTCGCTCATCTGCACGCATCTCTGAGCGCCGTTGCGGCCATCGCCGCCTGACCCGGTGATGCCGCTTTCCGCCGACCGCCGGTTGGCCGCGGTGTCGGTTCCGACCCGCACCAACCCCGGACTCGTCAACGCTCGTGCCGAGACCGCTCCGAGTGCGGTCACAGATGGCTCGTCAACCTCGCGCAGGTTCGGGGCATGCACACTCGTCGGCGCGGGGGCCCGAGAGCCCTCAAAGGTGCGTGCAGATGAGCGAGAAGTCACTCAGCGTGCCCGAAAGGTCCTGTTGCAAGCGTTCGTTGGAGTTGACACCGCCGAGCCGATACGAGAACGCCGAGACGAAGACGTGGCCGTTCGTCGTACCGGATATCAGTGATTCCGCTCCGCCCATTCGGTGCAGCATCGTTTCGGTCATGCCGTGATGGGGGAGGACCTTTACGGCGAAGTAGTCGGCCTCCGTCCCGTCTGGCCGGCCGGCGGCCGGGTTGATCACGCCGAGATTGGACGAGCCGACCCGGTTGGACGCACCGGCACGCGTGGTGGACTCGAGCAGCCATTGCGGTAGCAGCGGAATGAGGGCATTGACCGTCAGCTCTTCGGCGGGTTCTTCCTGGCGGCGTGACAGTGACTGTTTGACCGCGGCTCGGACTGGCTCCAGATCCGTCGGGGCAAGATCCGGGTCGACCCTGACGTCGACGTACCCGATCGCGTTGGCGCGAGTATCGCCGTCGACGCGCTCGTTGACCGGCATCGTCACGAGGACCGAACCGTCTGGCCCGACCCGACCTGCTCGCTCGGCGAGGCGGGCAGCCAATCCCACCAGCAATGTGTTGCTGGTGCCGCCCAGTGCGTGCGCGCGGGCCTCCCATTCGTTCGCATCGACGAACACCGTTGCCATTGGGATCCGGACGGGCTGATCGGTGCCCGCCGGCGGCGAGGTGACCGCGCGGGTGCTGCTGTCGATCGGGGTGGTGCTGCCGGCTGGGGTGCTGGCGTCGGCAGCATTGCGGCCGCGTCGGGCCATTCGGATCGTGGCGGCGATGGCGCGGCTGATGGTGGGAATGTCGCGCACGGTTTGGCGGGCGTCCTCGGTGACGGCTTGCCACCGGCCGCGGGATTTGGCGGTAGGCCAATTGATCGGGTCATCGTGGCCGAGTGCCGCCTCGGCGAGCGCTTCGCACAGACCCATGCCGTCGGTGAGGCAATGCGAGACGATCATGCTGACCCCGGTGCCGCCGTCGGTGAGCGGCAGGACCGCAAGGTGCCAGCCAGGGCCGCCCTCACAATCCAACGGGACCGCGCGTTGTTCGCTGAGCCAGGAGTCGAACTCTGCACGCGGACGGGCGGATGTGCCGATATCGATATCGGAGGCGCCGTCGGCTTTGATCCATCGGTGCCGGCCGAACGGTAGTGGTGATCGTTCGATGAGGCGCGACAACCGGCCCCGTTGCAGTTGATGGTGGAACCGCCGCAAACCGTCGATGTCGACCGGGCGGTCATAGATCCAGATGCACTGGAGCAGGCTGCGTGCTCCTATCGCACGACCGAGATCGAACGTTCGCTGGTCGAGCGCATCGAGAACGTTGCTCATCGTCGAACTTTATCTGTCCGGGTGCAGTTGTCATCGCGATTTCGGGCATGCGCAGTGCAGCGCTTCGCGCCCCTGGCTCTTCCGTTCCGGCCAAACCGAATCCTGCGCAGCGGATTAGCTGATGTCGTCGGTCGGGCCGCGCTACGCTCGGACGGGGGTCAACACGGTAGCCGGCATCGCGGCACCGCTCGCCGCGGTCGCCGACTGGATCTACCGTCGCCGAGACGCTGATCAGGGGGATGAAAATGAGCATCGATCTTCGGGCGGCGCTGCAAGCCGTCTTTGGCCTGGCCGCCGCGGGCCTGTTGCTGTTCTTGCCGGCCGGGACGTTCAACTACTGGCAGGCATGGGTTTTCCTGGCCATATATGCCGGGGTGACCGTTGTATCCACCGTGTACCTGCTGAGGAAGGACAAGGCGCTCGTCGAGCGACGCATGCGCCTCGGTCGGAAGTCTGAAACCAGGCCGGTGCAGAAGACAGTGGTTTACGTCATCGCAACCTTGTCCGTCGTGGCTCCGGTGTTCTTCGCCCTCGATCACCGGTTCGGTTGGTCGCCGGTGCCTCCCGCGGTATCCGTGATCGCTCTCATCACGTTCGCTGTGGGCCTCTGCATCACGGTGTTCACGATGATCCAGAACACTTACGCGGCAGCCAATATCACCGTGGAGTCCGATCAGGAGGTGGTTTCAACGGGTCTGTACGGACTCGTCCGCCACCCGATGTACTTCGGCGCACTGATCGCGGTCGGTTCGATGCCGCTCGCCCTCGGATCATGGTGGGGGCTGATCGTTCTCGTCCCGGTGCTGAGCTTGTACGCCGTGCGCATCCGCGATGAAGAGAAGCTGCTTCGAGAGGAACTCGCGGGGTATCACGAGTACACGCAGAAGGTGCGCTACCGGTTGGTGCCGGGACTCTGGTGAAGAGGACCGAGACTCCCGGCGAAACCCGTTGGCAGGAATTCGAAATTCACCCGGGTGTGCCGGTGAGTGAGAAATCACCCAAGGCAGCCGAGAGTTCTTTGCGTACATCGTCGTTGGAGTTCGGCTGGCTCGGCAGGTAGGAAGCCAACGACACGAAGGTCTGCCCGTCGAACGTGCCAGTGGTGATGGTTTGGATCCCACCGGATTTGTGCATCGCCGACGTGGCCACGTTGAGGTATCTGAGGCCCACGGACAGCGAGGCGGCAGGAGTGCCATCTGGTCGACCGGCAGCTGGATCGACCAATCCCACGTCGGAGACGCCCACCAGATTCGTCGGACCGCCACTGGCCATGCCGCCGAGGGCTCTGAGCGCCCGCTTGGGCAGCAGCGGAACCAGGACGTTCAGTATTCGTGCAATGTCGGGTTGTTCGTGATGCTGGATCATTGCTTGTTCGACTGCGGTCCGGATCTTGGTCAAGTCGGTCGTTGCAGCGTAGGGGTCGACCGTGACCCGCACGCCGCTGACCGCGTTGGTGCGGGTATCGTCCGCGGTCCGCTCGTCGATCGGTAACGTCACGACCACGGAACCGTCCGCCGCAACCCGTCCGGCCCGCTCGGCGAGCCGAGCCGCCAAGCCGGCCGCCAACGTATTGCTGGTCCCGCCGAGAGAATGCGCGCGGGCAGCCCATTCGCCGGCGTCCATCATGACGGTTGCCGTTGGGATCATGCGTGTTTCGTCCGCGTCGGCCGACGGCTCAGGTGGCGGGGTGGTGGGCGGTGCGGCATCCCCGGCGCTCTTGCGGCTACCTTGGACGTACCGAATTCCGGAGACGAAAGCACGGCCGATTGCCGGAAGGTCGCGCACGGTTTGGCTGGCGTCTGCACGGATGGCCTGCCATCGCCCGCGTGCTTCGGCCGCCGGCCAACTGATCGGGTCGGCGCGACCAAGCGCCGCGTCCGCGAGCGCCAGGCACAATCCGCCACCGTCGGCGAGGCAATGCGAGACGACCAGGCTCACCCCCGCACCACCGTCGGTGAACCGGACGACCGCCAGATGCCACCCGGGACCGCGCTCGCAATTCACCGGGACGTTGGCCCGCTCGTCCAGCCAGTCGGCGAATGTTGCACGCGGGCGGGCGGACTCGGTGATCTCGAGCGACGAACAGGTGGCCGGTAGCACCCAGCGGTGGCGGCCGAACGGCAAGGGTGACCGGGCGATGCAGCGAGACAACCGACCGCGCCCGAGGTGGCCGTGGAACTGCCGCAACCCGTCGATGTCGACCGGGCGGTCGTATACCCAGACGGCTTGCACCACGGTGTTCGCATCGGACGCTTGCTCGAAGTCGAACATGGTCTGGTCGAGCAGGTCGAGTACATCGCTCATCTTCGTACCGTCTGCCTTTCAGTCGTTGCAGACGGTCAGGATGCGTAGACCGCGACCCGCGTCGAGCTCACAGGCCACCGAAGCTCCGAAGTATCAACGAAACCCCAACCAGGGCCAAGATTGCCGCGGCGAACTTTATTCGGTGCGTACTCGCCCAGGCATGCAGACGGCGCAGCATTCCTTGCGTGGTGACCGGCGCAATCAGGTTGCTGGCGAGGATGATCTCCTCGATCAGCAGGACGCCGAAAATGTAGATGACGGCGACACTCATCTGCAGCCCGAGCGGAATCCCCGAGGTTACGATGATTGCCAGTGCCAAGAAGACTCCGTCGAGTGGCGGCACCACGATGATGCCGATGACGAACGAGATCCACGGATCCCCGTTACGCCACGCATTGCGAGCTCGGCTCAGCAGTCCACCGGTCGAAGACCCGTCCGCCGTGGTGTCCGGCGTCTCGTTCAGCAGTCGCGTGAGGATCGGCGGAGCGGTCGACTCGGGTCCGTCGACCGATGCCGCGCTTCCCCGATCCGGAACCCGCTGCCTGGCTTCGCCCGCCGGGACTCGGATGAACGAACGCGCCAACATAACTGCGGCTATCACGATCAGGACCGCGCCGACCGCGAGCATGCCGCGCTGGGTTCCTGGGTTGGCGGTCGGGTCCGCAAAATCCTCCAGAAAGGACGCGGATGCGGGAGCGGAGTGCAGCACGGCCAATGGGACGAGCAGCGAGAGAGCGCCGATGATCACGGCGCCGACCCAGTACGCGAAGAGATTTTGCATGGGTCGCGGCCGGGACAGCACCAGCAGGATGATGCCGAGGCGCACGGGATTGACCGTCGTCAAGAGTGCCAGCACCAGCAAGGGCCCCCACATGCCTGGGATGCTAATGTCCCTCGCCCCTTGCCGTTCAGAATTCTCCCGAACTTCAAGGCTGAATCCGCCGAGCTCGGCGCCGGCGAAAACGTAGTTGCCGGACAGCTTCTCGCCGGCACTCGAGGGCACCCCGATCCCCGAGGTGCGCCCGAACCGTGGCGGCGACGAATGTACTTCCGGTCGGGCCGTACCCAAACCCCAAGGCACGGATCGGAGCCGGTTCGCTCGAGCGCCGCCCTGCTCAGCAGATGCCCAGCTTTTTCGTACTGCCGTTCCACGTCGACACGCACGTGACATGCACTAACATCGCGTATCACCTTGATGTGAGCGGATGGGGAGGGTGCCTGCGATGGTGTACTCGTCGGGTCCGCATTACTCTCCAAGGGGCGCTGCGCGGTGACTGTCGTCGCTGCGCAGGCCCGGTCTGGCAGGCACCGCTCTGCATTCCGGGCGCGGTGCTCCAGGGGGGTGGGGTTGGCACCTGTTGCCTGTTGCAGCGCTCGGCCGCGACTCGGCTAGGCGCGGAGGAGGGGTAGTGGTTCTGGGGGTACTGAAGCGACTGTGGATTCCGCTGCTCATCCTCGTGGTGCTCGGCGCCGGTGGATTCACCGTGTCGAGGTTGCACGGAATCTTCGGATCCGAGGTGCGCCCCGCCTATGCCGACTCCGAAACCGAGGAGCGGCCCCCTTACAACCCCAAGCATCTGGTGTACGAAGTCTTCGGCCCGCCGGGGGCGGTGGCCAGCATCAGCTATTTCGATGTCGATGCGGAGCCACAGCACATCGAGAACGCCAGCCTGCCGTGGACATTGACGTTCCCGATGACCGAGGCGACGGCGATGGCAAACATCATCGCCCAGGGTGACAGCAGCAGCATCGGCTGTCGGATCACCGTCGACGACGAGGTCAAAGAGGAGCGGATCAGGCAAGGGGAAAGCGCCTTCACGTATTGCCTGCTGAGGGCCGCATGACCAGCCTGCAGCCGAGAAAGCCGCCATTGGCCGCCCGGCTGATCCGCCGGTTTGCCATCCCGATCAGCCTGATCTGGTTGGCCCTTGCCTACGTCGTGGGCGCCACCGTGCCACCGCTCGAACAGGTGGAACGCGAGCACGCGATTTCGATGATCCCCAGCGATGCGCCGTCGTTCCAGGCGGTGGAACGCATGGGGAAGAGCTTCGAGGAAGCTAATTCCAACAGCGTGGCGATGATCGTCTTGGAGGGGGAGCAACCCCTGGGCGACGACGCACACCGCTACTACGACGATGTGGTCGCTCAGTTGCGAGCCGACCCGGAGCACGTGCAATACCTGCAGGACTTCTGGGGCGACCCGCTGTTGGCCGGCGCCGCGCAAAGCGCCGACGGCAAGGCCGTGTACCTGCAGATTGCCCTCACCGGAGATCTCGGGCAGGCGTCTTCGAACGAGTCGTTGCAGGCGGTCCGCGACATCGTCGACGGGATTCCACCCCCCGCGGGCGTGACGGTCTATGTCACGGGGCCGGCGGCGTTGGTCGCAGATCTGAGCGAGAGCGGTAACCGGACCGTGCTGCTGGTCACCGGGCTGAGTTTGGCAGTGATCTTCACGATGCTGCTCTTCTTCTTCAGATCGGTCATCACGGCCTTCATCCTGCTGTTCTTGGTCGGCATGCAGCTGCAGGTGGCGCGCGGCGTGGTGGCGTTCCTCGGCGACCACGAACTCATCGGGCTTTCGACCTACGCCGTCAACCTGCTGGTGACCCTCGGGATCGCTGCCGGCACGGACTACGGCATCTTCTTCATGGGCCGCTACCAGGAGGCACGCCAGGCCGGCGAGGACCGGGAAACCGCCTTTTACACCACATATCGCAGCGTCGCCAAGGTGGTCATGGCCTCCGGGTTGACCATCGCGGGAGCGGTTTACTGCCTCAGCTTCACCAGGCTGCCCTACTTCCAAACCCTGGGCGTCCCCTGTGCGCTTGGCATGGTGGTGGCCGTCGCGGTGGCACTGACGATGATTCCGGCGGTGCTTGCGCTGGGTAGTCGCTTCGGGCTGTTCGAGCCCAAGCGGAAGATCATGGTCCGCCGCTGGCGGCGGTTGGGCACCGCGGTGGTTCGGTGGCCCGGGCCCATTCTGGTTGCAACGTGCGCAGTGTCGCTGATCGGACTCCTGGCGCTGCCGGCGTACGAACCTGGATACAACGACCAGGAATACATCCCCGAGGACATCCCGGCCAACGCGGGATATGCGGCAGCCGAACGTCATTTTCCACAGTCGCTGATGATGACTCCCGACATCTTGTTGGTCGAGACGGACCACGACATGCGCAATGCGGCGGACTTCCTGGTGCTGAACAAGTTGGCCAAAGCCGTTCTGGCGGTGCCCGGTATCGCGCGAGTGCAGGCACCCACTCGGCCCGAGGGAACACCACTCGAGCACACCACGATCCCGTTCATGATGAGTGCGTCGAGCGCCAGTCAACTCCAGCTCTTGCCGTTTCAGAAGGCGCGCATGGACGACATGCTCAAGCAGGCCGACGAAATGACGAAGACGATCGACGTGATGCAGCGGATGTACAGCATCATGCAACAGATCTCGACGACCACGGACAGTATGGTCGGCAAGACGCACGAGTTGGAGGATGTGACCAACGAGCTGCGGGACCACATTGCGAACTTCGATGATTTCTTCCGGCCGGTTCGCAACTATCTCTATTGGGAACCGCATTGTTTCAACATCCCGATTTGCTGGTCCTTCAAGTCGTTGTTCGAGGCGCTCGACGGAGTCGACATCGTCACCGTCACGATGCACAGCCTGATTGGCGACCTTGATCAGCTGAGTGCGCTCATGCCGCAGATGCTGGCCCAGTTCCCGTCGATGATCGAGTCGATGCGCAGCACCCGATCCATGATGCTGACCATGCACAGCACCATGTCGGGGGTCTTCGAGCAGATGGAGGACGCCGGCGACAACGCCACTGCGATGGGCAAGGCCTTCGATGCCGCGCAGAACGACGACTCGTTCTATCTGCCGCCGGAGATCTTCGAGAATGAAGACTTCAAGCGCGTCATGGATGTGTTCATCTCGCCGGACGGCAAGACGGTGCGGATGCTGATCTCGCAGCGCGGCGACCCTGCGACTCCGGAGGGGGTGTCGCGGGTCGACCCGATCAAGACCGCTGCCGAAGAAGCGCTCAAGGGAACGCCACTGGAGAGCGCCCAGATCTACCTCACGGGCACCTCGGCGATGGTGAAAGATCAGATCGACGGGTCCAGATACGACCTGTTGATTGCCGGCATCGCGGCGCTCTGTCTGATCTTCATCATCATGCTGATCATGATTCGCAGCCTGATCGCTGCTTTGGTGATCGTCGGCACGGTGGCCCTTTCGTTGGGTGCCGCGTTCGGTCTCTCGGTGCTGATCTGGCAGCACATCCTCGGTATCCAATTGAACTGGCTGGTGCTCGCGATCGCCCTCATCATTCTGTTGGCGGTCGGCTCGGACTACAACTTGCTGTTGGTATCGCGGATGAAAGAGGAAATTGGTGCCGGCATAAACACCGGCATCATTCGGGCAATGGGCGGAACCGGAAAGGTTGTGACCATCGCGGGAATGGTGTTCGCGTTCACCATGCTGGCAATGTTGGCCAGCGACGTGCTCACCATCGGCCAGGTGGGCTCCACCATCGGTATCGGTCTGTTGTTCGACACCTTGGTGGTACGCGCGTTCATGACGCCGTCGATCGCGGCCCTGCTCGGCCGCTGGTTCTGGTGGCCGCTGCGGGTGCACCCCCGTCCGGTGAGCGCCCAGCGCCGGGCGGGCGATCCGTTGCCGCTGATGCGCTCGTTGCTCAAGTCGGACGAGCGTGAACCCTGATGGGCCGGTTCGTCCTGTTGAAGGCCGTATGACCAGCGAACGTGCCACCCAGAGTCCGCAGTTCGTGGCACGCGTCATCCATAAGTTCGCGGTCCCGATCGTCTTGGGCTGGCTGGTGATCGTCGCCGTCATGACGTTCGTCGTCCCGTCGCTGGAGCAGGTGGGCCGCGAGTACTCGGTGTCGTTGGTGCCGCACGACGCGCCGTCGTTCCAAGCCATGCAGCGCATGGGGACGAACTTCGGTGAAAGCGACTCCGACAGTGTCGCGATGATCGTGTTGGAGGGCCAGGAAGCGCTGGGCGACGAGGCACATCGCTATTACGACGGCCTGATCGCCCGGTTGCAGGCCGACCCGCACGTACAGCACGTGCAGGACTACTGGGGCGACCCACTCACCGCGACTGGTGTGGAGAGTGCCGACGGCAAGGCCGTGTACGTCCAGCTGAATCTCGCCGGGAACCAGGGCGGGGCGATGGCGGACGAATCGATCGAAGCGGTTCGGCACATCGTGGGACAGGCGCCACCGCCACTTGGCGTCGAGGTGTTCGTAACGGGTCCCGCGCCCTTGGTGGCGGACATGAATCACGCCGGCGACCACTCCATCATCAAGATCACCGCCGTGACGCTCATCGTGATCCTCACGATGTTGCTGCTCGTCTACCGCTCGGTGGTAACCGCCGTGCTCCTGCTGCTGATGGTGGGAGTGCAGGTCCAGGCCGCCCGGGGTGTGGTCGCACTGCTCGGCGAACACCAGGTCATCGGGCTGTCGACGTTCGCGGTCAACCTGCTGGTCTCCCTCGGTATCGCAGTCGCTACCGACTACTGCATCTTCTTCATCGGTAGGTATCAGGAGGCGCGGCAGGCCGGCGAGGATCGCGACACTGCCTTCTACACGACCTATCGCAGCGTTGCGAAAGTGGTGCTGGGCTCCGGCCTGACCATTGCCGGGGCAATCTTCTGCCTGAGTTTCGCCCGATTGCCCTACTTCCAAACCATGGGTGTGCCCACCGCGGTGGCCATGGTGGTTGCGGTCACCGCTGCGGTGACGTTGATTCCCGCAGCCCTGGTGATCGGCGGTCGCGTCGGGCTCTTCGAACCCAAGCGGAAGATCATCGTGCGCCGGTGGCGGCGGTTGGGCACCGCCATCGTCCGGTGGCCCGCACCGATTCTCGTCACGGCGTGCGTGGTTGCGCTGATCGGCCTGTTGGCGTTGCCGGCGTACCAAGCCGCCTACAACGACCGGTTGTACGTGCCGCAGGACATCCCCGCCAATGTCGGATATGCCGCTGCGGAACGACACTTCCCGCAGTCCAGGATGATGCCCGACATCCTGATGCTCGAGGCCGACCATGACATGCGCAACCCAGCCGATTTCCTGGTGTTGAACAAGCTGGCAAAGGCGATCTTCGCGGTCCCGGGCATATCCCGTGTGCAGGGGATCACGCGGCCAGAAGGGGCGCCGATCGAACGCACGTCGATACCTTT
This sequence comes from Mycobacterium sp. NGS45, assembly GCF_059812645.1. Taxonomy (NCBI): domain Bacteria; kingdom Bacillati; phylum Actinomycetota; class Actinomycetes; order Mycobacteriales; family Mycobacteriaceae; genus Mycobacterium; species Mycobacterium sp. NGS45. Next base: position 20,498 of record NZ_JCALDB010000001.1, read on the forward strand.
TCTACTGAGTCTGCAAAGTGCGAACCAAAAGCAGGCCGTGCCATTCCAAAAAGACCGCATGGATGAATTGGTCGAGCAGGCAGATCGCATGACGACGATGATCCAGACAACTCAAAGGCTGAACGAACTAGCCCGAGAGATGGCCACGACCACTGACAGCATGTCCGGAAAGATGCACGAAATGCATGCTGCGATCGAAGAGGTGCGCGACCACCTCGCGGACTTCGATGATTTCTGGCGACCGGTACGGAACTATTTCTATTGGGAACCGCACTGCTTCAACATACCTTTTTGCTGGACCATGAGATCCGTCTACGAGACGATGGACGGCGTCGGCAAGATCAGTGATCAGATGGGGGGCCTCGTCGCGGACGTAGACCGACTGAATGTGCTCCTGCCGCAAATGGTTACACAGTTCCCGGCGATGATCACGACCATGCGGGTGATGCGAACCATGATGCTGACCATGCACAGCACCATGATGGGAACGTTCACCCTGATGGAGGACGCGACCGCCGATGCCACCGCCATGGGCCGGGTATTCGATGCTGCGCAGAATGACGACTCGTTCTACCTGCCGCCGGAAGTGTTCGAGAACAAAGACTTCCAAAAGGCCATGGAACTCTTCTTCTCACCCGACGGAAAATCGGTACGTTTCATCATTTCGCATCGAGGTGATCCGGCAACGCCGGAGGGCATCGCGCGCGTCGAAGCGGTGCGCAAGGCGGCCGAAGAGGCGCTCAAGACGACGCCCTTGAAGAATGCCCGCATCGACCTGGGCGGCACCGCGGCCACCTACAAGGACATGCGTGACGGGTCGACCTACGACCTGTTGATCGCGGGGGTCGCCGCATTGTGCTTGATCTTCGTCATCATGCTGGTCTTGATCCGCAGCCTGATCGCCGCAATGGTCATCGTGGGCACCGTGGCGATTTCATTGGGTGCGGCGTTCGGATTGTCGGTGCTGATTTGGCAGCATATTCTCGGCATCCACCTGCATTGGCTGGTGCTGGCGATGTCGGTGATCGTCCTCTTGGCTGTCGGTTCGGACTACAACCTGTTGTTGGTATCGCGGATGAAAGAGGAAATAGGGGCCGGGATAAATACCGGCATCATCCGAGCCATGGGTGGCAGCGGCAAAGTGGTGACCGCGGCCGGCCTCGTCTTCGCGTTCACCATGATGTCCATGGTGGTCAGTGATCTGCGCATCATCGGCCAGGTGGGGTCCACCATCGGCATCGGACTGCTGTTGGACACGCTGGTGGTGCGCGCGCTGATGACGCCCTCGATTGCCGCGCTCCTGGGCCGCTGGTTCTGGTGGCCGCTTCCGGTGCACCCTCGACCTCAGGCGCAATTGTGGAAAACCCGCAGTCAACTCGTGGCAGGCGAGTAGAGTCCGGCCACTAGGGCGGGGGAGGAGGTTTCACCATGGCGATTTCAGTTTTGACCAAACTGTCCGTTGCGGCCGCGGGTCTGGGATTGGCTTGCGTGGTCGGGGCGGGCGCCGCGTCGGCGAATCCGGATCTGGGGCCGGCGATCAACACCACCTGCAGCTACGAGCAAGTGGACCGGGCACTCGCGGCGCAGGACTCTGCCGCCGCGGCGCAGTTCCGCGATTCGCAGATGACCCAGGCCATGCTGAGCCAGTTCCTGGCCGCCGGGCCAGAACAGCGCCAACAAATTGCCAGTGCGCTCGCGAGTCAACCCGCGAACGCGGCCTACATCGGACTCCTGACTGCAGTCTTCAACACCTGCAACAGTTTCTGAGCAGGCCGCATCACCCGGTTGCCGTCGCACTCGACAGCCGGTCGGGCTTGATGCCGCCCAACTGCCCGGTCACGGTGTCGGCCATGTCCACCAGTGCCCGTGCATGTTCGGTGATCTCTCCGTCGGTCAACGCCGCGCCGATCTGCAGCGACGCGACCATCACCTGATGGCCGAAATGGTCGAACACCGGCGCCGAGATCACGTTGATGTCGCGTCGACCACCAGCGGTCTGGTCGCGCAGATAGACCCGCTCGCCGATGTCGGCCACCAACTCGCCCAGCAGCGCGCGCAGCTCATCGGGGATGTTCGCGGACAGGCCTGCCATCAGGGAGTAGAGCCGCCGACCGGCCGGCGTCAGCTGTTCCACCAGATAGCCGTCAGCCCAACAACTCTCGATCACCCGGCGCAGATGATCGGTGTCGGCGCGCATCGGGACGGTGGGCTCCTTGGCCAGCCAGTCCCGGAGTGCCTCGTCGTCCCACAACACGAACATCAAACCGACCGGTGGCGCGAAGGGATAACTCTGGCCTACCTGGACGGCGGCGCGGACGTTCGGCGGGGTCACCAGTTCGAGCACGGTGATCCGATCGTCGATCACCCCGGACAAGGCCACCGGCAGGCCGAAACGCGTTGACAGAGCGCATAGTTCGCTACGCGCTGCCGGGTTGACCCGCAGTGCCTCCTGGGCCTTGTGGCCCAAGGTGATCAGCGCGGGTCCGAGCCGGTAACTCTTGTCACCGGGATCACGCACGACGTAGCCGGACTCGCTCAACGTCGTCATGATCCCCAAACAGGTCGGCTTGCTCAGGCCAAGTCGGCGGGCCAACTCCGAGACCCCGAATCGTTCATCGAAGTGTTCGGCCAAGAAATCGAGAATCCGCACCACCCGTTCGGTGGGCGGGGAGGCCCTGCCCGACGCCGTCCTACCGGCGGACGAGTCGTCCGCCCGCGACTCTGCTCGATCTCGGTCCATGTGACGCGGCCTCACCCTACGGTTGCTTCAACAGTCGGCATCAGCGTAGACAATGCGGTCGATATATGGAACGCAGTGGTCGAGTATTGACTCTCATAAGAACGCGTTCTAGTTTCGATGCGTGTACTCCGAACCTCTGCGCGACGCCATCACCGAAGCCGAGCGGTTGGTCTCCGCCGCGCCGTTCATCGAGTCGGAAGCCGATCTGTTCGAAGGCCTGCAGTACCTCGCCGGGTGCATCTCCGGCTGTCTGCACCTCGCGTTCGACTACGAACGGGACCATCCGTTCCTGCAGTCCGGGACCGGTCCGTTCACCAAGATGGGTTTGGACAACCCGGACACCCTGTACTTCGGAACCCGGGTACAGGCCGGGCATGAATACGTGGTCACCGGCCGGCGAGGCAGCACCACCGACCTCAGCTTCCAGTTGCTCGGCGGTGAGTACACCGACGACAATGTGCCGGCCAGCCAGGCCGCGTTCGACGACCGTGAACTCGACGTCGCCGAGGACGGCAGCTTCGAATGGCGCGTCACCCCGAGTAGTCCGTCGCAATTGCTCATCCGCGAGGTCTACAACGACTGGTCGGCGCAGCGTGGCTTCGTCACCGTCGCGCGCACCGACACCGCCGGCACCGCGCCGGCGCCGTTGACCAAGGACCTGATCGAGAAGCGCTACGCCGTCGCCGGCAAGCAACTGGTGCAGCGGGTCAAGACTTGGCTGCAATTCCCGCAGTGGTTCTACGACACGCTGCCGGTCAACACCATGGTGGCGCCCCGGCTGACGCCCGGTGGATTGGCCACCCAGTATTCGTCGGTCGGGCACTTCGACCTGGCCGGCGACCAGGCCATGATCATCACGCTGCCGGTCAGCGACGCCCCCTACCTAGGTTTCCAGCTCGGCAGCCTGTGGTACATCTCGCTGGATTACATCAACCACCAGACGTCGCTGAACGGCACTCAGGCACAAGCGGATCCGGACGACAAGATCCGGATCGTGGTCTGCGACGCCAACCCGGGGGTGACCAACTGGTGTGAAACCCTGGGTCACGCCAAGGGCTACCTGCAGTTCCGCTGGCAGCGGCTGTCGCGCGCCCTGACCGAGGCCGACGGGCCCGTGGTCGAAGTCGTCCCGGTCGACCGGGTGCCCGACGTGCTGCCCTTCTACGACTCCAACAAGATCTCCGGACAGCAGTGGCAGCAGCGGATCGCGCTGCGGCAACAGCAGATCCAGCAACGGATGGTGGGTTGACCATGCTTGGCGAGGGAATGTTGCAGGACAAGGTCGTCGTCATCAGTGGGGTCGGCCCAGGACTGGGCAGCACCTTGGCGCGTCGCTGCGCACAAGCGGGCGCCGACGTGGTGTTGGCCGCGCGCAGCACCGAACGGCTCGAAGACGTCGCCGCGCAGGTGGGTCAGTTGGGCCGGCGCGCGGTCGCGGTCGGCGCCGACATCACCGATGACACTCAGGTCGATCGCCTGGTGCAGGAGTCGTTGGCGGCCTTCGGCAAGGTGGACGCGGTCATCAACAACGCGTTTCGGGTGCCTTCCATGAAGCCGTTCGCCGAGACCTCCTTCGAGCACATCCGCGACGCCGTCGAGCTGACGGTGTTCGGTGCGCTGCGGGTGGTCCAGGGCTTCACCGCGGCACTCGCCGAGTCCCACGGTGCGGTGGTGAACGTGAACTCGATGGTGCTGCGGCATTCCCAGGCCAAGTACGGCGCCTACAAGTTGGCCAAGTCTGCCCTGCTGTCGATGTCGCAGACCCTGGCCACCGAACTCGGTGACCGCGGAATCCGGGTGAATTCGGTGCTGCCGGGCTATATCTGGGGCAGCACCCTGGAGGGCTACTTCGCGCACCAGGCCAACAAGTACGGCAGCACGGTCGACGACATCTACGCCGCAGCTGCGGCTGCATCCGACCTGAAGCGCCTGCCCACCGAAGACGAGGTTGCCTCGGCGATTCTGTTCCTGGTCAGCGACCTGGCCAGCGGCATCACCGGGCAGTCGCTGGATGTGAACTGCGGGGAGTACAAGGCATGAGCGCACGAGTTGACGTCGGCACGGTCGATGATCTACACGCCTCGGCGACCAAGGCGTGCGGCTTGACCGATTTCGGTTCCGACGACGACAACTACCGCGAAGCCCTTGGCGTGCTGCTGGATTCGTATCAGCGCGAGGCCGATCTGACCGAGTTCGGCAGCAAGATGTCGCGGTTCTTCCTGCGCAACGCGCTGGTCGCCCGACTGGTCAGCGAGGCGGCCTGGAAGCAGTACCCGCAGCACGCCGACGTCGTCATCGAGAAGCCGATCTTTGTCACCGGCCTGCCCCGCACCGGCACCACCGCGCTGCACCGCTTACTCACCGCCGACCCGATGCATCAGGGCCTGGAGTTGTGGCTGGCCGAGTTCCCGCAGCCCCGGCCGCCGCGCGAAACCTGGGCCGACAACCCGGTCTTCCAGCAACTCGACGCGCAATTCGCCAACGCGCACAACGAGAATCCGGAGTACATGGGTCTGCACTTCATGACCGCCGACGAGGTCGAGGAGTGTTGGCAGCTGCTGCGGCAGTCGCTGCATTCGGTGTCCTACGAGACGCTGGCGCACATTCCCAGCTATGCCCGCTGGCTATCCGAACAAGACTGGACCGCACCGTATCAGCGGTATCGCAAGAATCTGCAGCTGATCGGTCTCAACGATATCGGCAAGCGCTGGGTGCTCAAGAACCCCAGTCATCTGTTCGCGCTCGATGCACTGATGGCCGCCTACCCGGACGCACTGGTGGTGCAGTGCCATCGGCCGGCCGAGACCCTGATCGCATCGATGTGCTCGCTGTCGGCGCACACCACCGCGGGCTGGTCGAACTCGTTCGTCGGCGCGCAAATCGGTGCCGACGCTCTCGATACCTGGGGCCGCGGCCTGGAATTGTTCAACGCCGAACGGGTCGAGCATGACCCGGCGCAGTTCTGCGACGTTGATTACCGCGACTTCGTCGCCGATCCGATCGGCACGGTCGCCGGCATCTACGGCCACTTCGGTCTCGAGTTGACCGACGCGGCGCGCCAAGCCATGACCGAGCTGCACACCGCGAGCCAGCAGGGCCCGCGCGCGCCCAAGCACCACTATTCGTTGGCCGACTACGGGTTGACCGAGGAGCAGGTCCGGGAACGTTTCGCCGGGCTGTGAGACAGTCAGGGCTGCAAGAACGGATTGCTGCGGCGCTCGTCGCCGATTGTGGTCCGCGGACCGTGCCCGGGCAGCACCAAGGTTCGGTCGTCGAGCACCAGCAGCTTCGAGATAATCGATCCCAGAAGGTGATTGCCGCTGCCACCGCCTAGGTCGGTGCGCCCGACGGTCCCGGCGAACAGGGTGTCACCGGTGAACACCACGCCGGGATGATCCCCGCCGGTGATCCGCAGTGAGATCGACCCCGGAGTGTGGCCGGGGGTGTGGTCGACCGCAACCGAGAGCCCAGACACCGTCAACTGCTCACCGCCGGCCAGTTCGATCACCTGATCGGGATCCGAGCACAGCACACTGACCAACCGCTGTGCCACCCGCGGGCCCACCCCGCGCAGCGGGTTACGCAGCATCGCACGGTCCTCATGGTGCACGTAGACCGGGATCTCATGCCGGTCGGCGAACCGTTGGGCGCTCCACACATGGTCCAGGTGACCGTGGGTCACCACCACTGCCCGCGGCGCCAGGCGGTGCTCGCGCAGCAGCCGGTCCAATCGCACCGAGGCGCCGTCGCCGGGATCGATCACCAGCGCCTCGCGGTCATCATGCCGGTACAGCAGATAGCAATTGGTGCGCACCACACCGGTTTCGAAGCTCAGGATCTCAAGTGGGCCCAGGCGCTGCTGGGTCGTCACGGCAACGTCCTCGAGCGACTTTGGTCAGCCATCACCGGGGGAAGGTGCACTCGACACTGCCTCCAGGCAGCCCTCGGCCACGGCGTGCTTGATGCTGTCGGACAGTCGCGGGCAGGACGGGCTGCGACTGCTGCTGCCGCCCTGTTCGCGCAGTTCGGCGAAATAGGCGCAGCGTTGCGAAGCCTCGGTGTTCCATTGCACGGCAGTGTATTCCGGACCGAGCTTCTTGACCGCGACCGTGGCGTGACAGAACCGGCAGTCCACCGGGGTCAGACCGGAATTCAGGTAGCGGTCCTTGTCGGCCTGGGTGGCCGCCCGCACGGCTGCGGCGCGCTCGGGATCGGAAGCGAAATCGGGTGCCTTACGCCAGGATCCGCCACCGGAACCGTCCACGCCGGGGTGCTGGTGATCGTCGTCGTCGTGACCGCCGTGCAGGAGCAGCATCGACCGGGCTACCCGGTCGATGTCCGGCGACTCCTTGCGGGCGGTCATGTCGCGGGCTGCTGTTCCTTCGACTCGGCCTGCTTGCGCAGGTTTTCCTCGACTTCGACATTCCACTTCTCGACCGCGGCCGTGGTGTCGACCTCGAGCTCGAAGCGGTCGGTCATCTCCGGCGTGACATCGGCGACGTCGACGTAGAACTGCTGGTACCACCGGCGCATCTGGTACACCGCGCCGTCCTCTTCGACCAACAGCGGATTGTCGATCCGGGTCTTGTGCTTCCAGATCTCGACGTCCTGCAGGAAGCCCTTGCTCACGCCGTCGGTGAACGCGTCGGCCAGCTTCTCGGTGGTGGCGTCGTCGAGGCCCTTGGGCTTCTCCACGATCACACCCCACTGCAGCATGAACGAATCCTGGGTGACCGGGTAGTGGCAGTTGATCAGGATCGATTCGGCCTTGAAGTCGCCGTACTTGTTGTGCAGCCAGTTGATCATGAAGGACGGGCCGAAGTAGCTGGCCTCGGAGTCCAGGCTGGCCTCGCCGTACGCGGTGCCCATGTCGTTGACGTCGGGTCGGCCCACGTTGTGCAGGTACTGGCTGGCGATGTGGCCCTCGAAGACGTTCTTGAAGTAGGTCGGCAGCCCGTAGTGGATGTAGAAGAAGTGCGCCATGTCGGTGACGTTGTCGATGATCTCGCGGCAGTTGCTGCCCTCGATCAACAGGCTGTTCCACTTCCAGTCGGTCCACTCGCCGCTGGACCACTCCGGGATCTCCGGGATCCGGACTTCTTCCTGGGGTGGGTTGCCCTCGTGGTCGTGCCAGACGAACAGCAGACCGCCGCGCACATCGGTATGCCAGGCGCGGGTGCGGGCCAGGCGCGGAGTGCGCTTGGCGTAGGGCACCAGCTTGCACTTGCCGTCACCGCCCCAGCGCCAATCATGGAACGGGCAGGCCACTTCGTCGCCCTTGATGGTGCCCTGGGACAGGTTGCCGCCCATGTGCCGGCAGTAGCCGTCCAGAATCTTCAGATCGCCGGCTGAATCGGCGAAGACCACCAGCTTGGTGCCGAAGATCTCGACGCCATGCGGCTTGCCATCCCGGAAGTTCTGCACGGGTCCCAGGCAGTGCCAACCACGTGCGTATCGATCCGGCAGGGCGCCGGTGTCGATTTCGCGAATGCCGCTGGGGGCTGAGTCAGTCGTCACTTCGCGCCTTTCGTCCAAGCTCTCTAACTAGAACACGTTACAGTTTTACCCGCTGGGGGCGCAACGCAAACCGGTTTACCTGCCCGGATGAGTGACTTAGGTCCTTCGCGGGTGCGCTACTGCGCGCCCAGCCCGACCCGCAGCGCGATCTCCTGCATCTTGGCCACACTGGTGACGAACTGTTCGGTGGCCGGATCCTCGGGCACGCTGTTGAACTCCAGCCGCGCCAGCGCCGGACCCTGGCTGAACAGCACCAACGTCACCGCCTTGCCGCCGTCCGGCGAGGTGCCCCGCAGCACGGTGCCGTCGGTGCCGACCGAAAGCGGTGCCGGCTCATCGGACGCGACCACCTTGTCGGACTTGGCGACGGCTTCGCGCAGCGTCGAAGCGGCGGTGGCCGCGTCCGGGTACACCGCGACGGTGGCCGAGATGGCCCGGGTGTCGTCGGCGTTGACGTAGAGCGTGCTGGCTCCCGGCACGCCGTTCGGATCGCTGGTCGAGGACATGGACACGAAGGTGTCCTGGTCGTCGCTGAGATCGGCGGCCTGCACCAGCAGTCGGGCGTAGTCGGCCTCGGCTGCCTCGCCGGTCGTGCTCGGCGCGGCGCCGGTCGCGGTGTCGCTGGTCTTGCTGGTGGTGGCCGCCGGCGAAGTCGTCGTGGCGCTCTGGCCGGCCGTTCCGGCGTCGCAGCCGCCGAGCGCGCCGGAGAGCGCGAACGCGGCGGCGACCACGACCCAGGGGTGCGGGCGGCGGCGTCGGGCACGGGTCGGAACGGGGGCCTTGGGCAACGGTATGGGCATTCTGCAGATCAGGTCGGGGACGGAGGGTGGCGCCGAGCGGCGTCCCGATCCAACCTACCCGCGCGGATCGCCGCGGCCCGCCGCGCAGACGGTGACCTTCGGCTCACTGTGGGCCGTTCGCAGCCTGCTCCGGAACCTCGATCCGGCCGTCCCCGTAGCGTGCGAACCGGGTGGTCGTACGCGGGTAGACCGGTGCGGGACTCGGCCACGGCCAGCCGCCGAACTGATCGCGACGGTAGTCGGCGTAGGCCTCGACGATCTCGGCTTCGGTGTTCATCACGAACGGTCCCTGCGCTGCGACGGGTTCGCCGATACCGACCCCCTGCAGCAGCAGGACCACGGTCGGGGCGTCCCCGGCCGTCACGTGCAGCGGGCCGTGGCCGGTCTGCAGGAACCCGGCGCCCTCGGCCACCTGGATCGCCCCGATGGTGACCGAGCCGTTCTCGCCGTGCACGTACAGCATCCGTTCGGTGGCCTCGGATCGCGCCGCGGGCAGTTCGATCGAGGCGTGCGGCTCGAGTTCGATCAACCACACCGCGACATCGGCGCCGGACTCGGCCGCCCACGACGCGGTCGGCGGTGCGGGTGCCGGGGTGCCCGCGAAGTCGCCGGCGATCACGGTGACCCGTGCGGTGCCGCCGGGGCTGTGCTGGGTGATCACCGGGATCTGCTCGCGCCACAGCATCGCGAACTGCGGGTCGGCGGCTTTGTTGCGCGCCGGCAGGTTCAGCCAGATCTGATACAGCTCGAAGGGATTGTCGGCGGTCTCGTCGAGAAGCGGGAACATCTCCGAGTGGCTGACGCCGCGGCCGGCGGTCACCCATTGCACGTCGCCGGCGCCGTAGCGGGCGCCCGCGCCGGTCGAGTCGGCGTGGTCGACGTAGCCGCGGCGGACGATCGTGATGGTCTCGAAGCCGCGGTGCGGGTGCGCGGGGAACCCGGGTACCTCACTGCCATGGTACATGCTCCAGCCGTCGGCGTCGGTGCTGGCCGGACCCATCGCGGGGTTGGCCCGCGGGTACGCGTCGACGTGGTGCGCGGTGAACAGGAACGGTCCGACGCCGCGCCAGGGCCGGCCGAGGGTGACCACGCGGCCGGTGCCGGAGGTGGTGTGTGCTGCTGTCATGCCGGGTGTAACGCCGACGCTATCACTCTTATTTCCAGAGTGTTTGTGCTCTGGTTCGAATAGTGCTACCGATGGGTGATGAGACCTGGACGGGCGCTCGCGGTCAAGGAGCTGTGCGACGGCGCGGGCACGATCCGCGAGGCACTGGAGACCGTGGGCAGCGTGTGGGCGATGGCGGTGCTGGCCGCACTGCGCGACGCGCCGCTGCGCTACAGCCAGATCAAGCGGGAGGTGGCCGACATCAACGACCGGATGCTGTCACTGACCCTGCAGCGCTTCGTCCGGGACGGCTTGGTCGAGCGCCGGGCGACGGGGTCGCGCGCCGAGTACGCGCTCACCGACATCGGCCGCCAGGTCTGCGAAGCCGTCGGCGAACTGGTGTACGTGGTGCTGAAACTGGCGCCCCAGGTGGCCGAAGCGCGGGCGCGCCACCAGGGCTGACCGCTTTCCTCGAAACGGCCGTCCACCCGCTACTGGGTGGCGTCCGGTTTGTCCGACGAAACCACCCACATCGAGAAGTACTGCGCGCCGCCGCCGTAGGCATGGCCGAGCGCCTTGCGGGCGCCCTCGACCTGGTGCTTGCCGGCCTTACCCATCACCTGGATGGCCGATTCGGCGAATCGGATCATCCCGGATGCGCCGATCGGGTTGGAGCTCAGCACGCCGCCGGATGGGTTGAACGGGATCTTGCCGTCGATCGCGGTCTCCCCGGCCTCGGTGAGCTTCCAGCCTTCACCTTCGGCGGCAAAGCCGAGGTTCTCCAGCCACATGGGTTCGAACCAGGAGAACGGCACGTACACCTCGGCGACGTCGATCTCCTCGATCGGGTTGGTGATCCCGGCGGCCCGCCACAGTGCGGCCGCGGCGTCCCGGCCGGCCTGCGGATTGACCTGGTCGCGACCGGCGTAGGCCAGCGGTTCGGTGCGCAGTGCGGTGGCCTGGATCCAGGCCACCGGATGTCCGTCGGCCACCCGGGCGTCGGCGGCTTGTTCGTCGCCGATCACCATCGCGGCGGCACCGTCCGAGGACGGGCAGGTCTCGTCGAAGCGGATCGGGTCCCACAGCATCTGGGAGGCCAGCACCTTCTCCAGGGTGATGTCGGCCTGCTGCAGGTGCGCCAACGGGTTGCGGGAGCCGTTGAGTCGGTCCTTGACCGCGACCATGGCACCGATGTGGTCGGGCGCACCCGAGCGCCGGATGTAGGCCCGCACGTGCGGCGCGAAGTAGCCACCGGCGCCGGCGCCCACCGGCTTGGTGAACGGCACCGGAATGCTCAACGCCCACATGGCATTCGACTCGGATTGCTTCTCCCAGGCCATGGTGAGCACGCGCCGGTACTTACCGGACTTCACCAGGCTGGCCGCCACGATCGCGGTCGAACCGCCCACCGAGCCCGCGGTGTGCACCCGGATCAGCGGCTTGTTGGTCGCGCCGGTGGCATCGGCCATGAACAACTCGGGCATCATCACGCCCTCGAAGAAGTCCGGTGCCTTGCCGACGACGACGGCGTCGATGTCGGCCATCGTCGAGCCGGAGTCCGCCAGCGCCCGGTCGATGGCCTCCCGGACCAGGCCGTTCATCGACACATCGTGGCGCTTGGCGACGTACTTGGTCTGCCCGGTACCCAGGACCGCAGCTTTGCTAGCCATTATTTGCCCTCCAAGACCGCGACCAGATTCTGTTGCAGCGCTGCGCCACTGGTGGCATGAGCCAGCACGCGGCCGGCCGAGCCGTTGAAAATGTGCTGGGCGGCGAAGCCGATGCGTTCCAACCCTGCCGAGAACATCGGATTGGCCGCCAGTGCGCCACCCGACGGGTTGACCTTGGTGCCCGAGCCCAAGCCGATCGCCTCGGTGAGGATCAGGTGCTGGTGGGTGAACGGGGCGTAGATCTCGGCCACCTCGATCGAGCTGACGTCACCACCGGTGGCGGCCTGCGCCGACGCCGCGGTCGACGTCGACACCGTGAGATCGCGCGCGCCCAGGATCGGAGTTTCGATGCGGTGCTCGAAACCGGTGATCCAGGCCGGGTTTTCGCGCAACTCGCGGGCTCGGTCGCCAGCCGCCAGCACGATCGCCGAGGCACCGTCGGCGATCGGCGCGATGTCGTGCCGGCGCAGCGGATCGGCGAAGAACGGTCGCTCCAGCAGGTCCGCGATCGATCCGGTGACTTCTTCCTTGTCCGTGCGCCCACCCGCGGCGTAGGAATCCAACGCCACCTGGGCCATCTGCTCGGCGGTCCACTTGCCGGCGTCGAGTCCGAAGCGGGCCTGAAGTCCGGCCAGCGACACCGCATCCGGCCACAACGGCGCGACGGTGTACGGGTCGGTCTGCAAGGCGAGCACCCGGCGCAGCACACCCGCCGAGGACTTGCCGAAGCCGTAGACCAGCGCGGTGTCCACCTCGCCGGTGAGGATTTTGATGTAGGCCTCGTAGAGCGCCCAGGCCGCGTCCATCTCCACGTGCGACTCGTTGATCGGCGGAATCGCACCGATCGAGTCGATCGCGGAGATGAACGAAAACGCGCGGCCGGCAAGGTAATCCGAAGACCCCGAGCACCAGAAACCGATGTCGGTCTGCTGCAGCCCGAGCTCGTCGTAAAGCTGGTGGAAGCACGGCATCAACATCTCGACACCGTTGGTGGTGCCGTCGGTGGTGCGCACATGGGGGGCATGCGCGAAACCGACCACGGCGACATCTGGAGAAGTCATCAGATCCCTTTACAGGTGGTGCTTGTAGCTGTCGTAGTCGGCGTCGGGCTCACCGGTCGGCCGGAAGTGCGAGATGTTGTCGATGCCCAGACCCCATTCCTCCTGGGGCTTCCACACCGCCTGCACCCGCATGCCCATCCGGACCTCGGCGGCGTCGATGTCGGTGACCAGATGCAGGAACGGAATGTCGGCGCCGTCGAGCAGCACATAGGCGGCCACATACGGCGGTTTGATGCGCTGACCGGCGAACGGGATGTTGATGATCGCGAAGGTGGTCACGGTGCCGGTGTCGGCCAACTCGACGAACTCGGTGAGCTCCAGACCGGTGGCCGGGTCGGCTTCCTTGGGCGGGAAGTACACCTTGCCGGCCTTCCCGGTCCGCGCCCCGATCAGCTTGCCGTCGCGCAGCGCGCGCAAGTACACGCTCTCCGGCTGCGAAGCCGAGTGCTGGATCTCGACCGAGGACGGACTGACCAGCATCGTCACCGGGTCGCGGTCGTCGTCGCCGGCGGCCGGGACGTCCTCGGGAGTCTCGCCCGGCACGAAGTAGGCGATGTCGGTGATCGCACCGACCGGCTCGTCGACCCAGTGCGCGTGCACCCGCGCCCCGCTGCTCAGCGAGCCTTCCGGCGCATCCACCGCGTGCAGCAGCGCGGTGTCCGCACCGTCCAACTTGATCAACGCCCAGGCGAAGGGCCGGTCCAGCGGCTGGCCTTCCAGCGGTTCAGGCTGCCAGGTCCAGGACAACACGGTCCCCACCGAGGCCACCGGGACCACCTCGGTCAACGGCTGGTAACTCACCGGGTCATACTCGGCGGGTGGCACATGCACGCGCCCGTCCGTCCCGCGCACGCCGACGATTCGCCGGTCGCGTAGGGCGGTGAAGAACTGACTGAGCAGCGGCCCTACTGAACGGGTGTAGTCAAAAGACAGTTTCAAAGGAGCTGAAAGCGGCGGCTCGCGGTGATCTATCGAGGCCGGGCGGCTTTGGCTGGCAGTCACACATCGAGTAGAACAGGTTCTAAGAATCGTGGCAACAACGGGTCGAGAGGTGAACCGGATGAATACCAGCGTGGGGTGCGGAGAATGAAGCTCGGTTTGCAGCTCGGATACTGGGCTGCGCAGCCGCCCAGCAACCACGCCGAACTCGTGGCAGCGGCCGAGAACGCCGGTTTCGACACCGTCTTCACCGCCGAGGCCTGGGGCTCGGATGCCTTCACGCCGCTGGCGTGGTGGGGTCGGGAGACCAGCCGGATGCGGTTGGGTACCTCGGTGGTGCAGCTCTCGGCGCGCACGCCGACCGCGTGCGCGATGGCCTCGCTGACCTTGGATCATCTCTCCGGTGGCCGGCACATCTTGGGCCTGGGAGTGTCGGGTCCACAGGTGGTCGAGGGTTGGTACGGCCAACGGTTCCCCAAACCGCTGGCTCGCACCCGCGAATACGTCGACATCATCCGTCAGGTCTGGGCCCGCGAAGCCCCGGTCACCAGCGCTGGGCCGCACTACCCGCTGCCGCTGGGCGGCGAAGGCACCACCGGGCTGGGCAAGGCGCTCAAACCGATCACCCATCCGCTGCGTGCCGACATCCCGATCATGCTGGGCGCCGAGGGGCCGAAGAACATCGCGTTGGCCGCCGAGATCTGCGATGGCTGGCTGCCGATCTTCTACAGCCCGCGGCTGGCACCGATGTACAACGAGTGGCTCGACGAGGGCTTTGCGCGGCCGGGGGCCCGCCGGTCCCGGGCGGACTTCGAGATCTGCGCGACGGCGCAGGTGGTCGTCACCGACGATCGTCGCGCCGCGCTGGACATGATCAAGCCGTTCCTGGCGCTCTACATGGGCGGCATGGGCGCTGAAGACACCAACTTCCACGCCGATGTCTACCGCCGGATGGGTTACGCCGAGGTGGTCGACGAGGTCACCGCGCTGTTCCGATCCGGCCGTGAAGACGGCAAGGAGCAAGCCGCCAAGGCGATTCCGGATGAACTGGTCGACGACGCCGCGATCGTCGGTGACATCGATTACGTGCGCAAGCAGATCGCGGCGTGGGAAGCCTCCGGGGTCACCATGATGGTGGTCGGCGCGCGTTCGGTCGAGCAGATCAAGGATCTCGCCGACTTGGTGTGACGGGCACTGAACACTTCTTGCCATCTGTCTAGAACCGGATAGATTGGTGTGATGGCCGACACTGTCAGCACACACACCGTCGCGGGCACCGTGCTGACCATGCCGGTCCGGGTCCGCACCGCGACCCAGCGCACCGCGATGTTCGCGGTCGACGCCGATGCCGCGCAGGCGATGATCGACTACAGCGGGCTCGAAGTGTGTCGGTTTCTGCCCGGCCGGGCCATGGTGGTGCTGATGTTGATGCACTACATCGATACCGATTTGGGCCAGTACTACGAGTACGGCACCAACGTGATGGTCAACCCGCCCGGGTCGACGGCGCACGGGCCGCGTGCGCTCGGTGCCGCGGCGGCCTTCGTGCATCACCTCCCGGTGGACCAGTCGTTCACCCTGGAGGCCGGCCGGCGGATCTGGGGTTATCCGAAGGTGATGGCAGACTTCACTATTCGCGACCATCGCACCTTCGGATTCAACGTCGCGGTCGACGGCAAGCGGATCATCGACATGGAATTCAAGCCGGGACTGGTGATTCCGTCGGCGCTGAGCGGCCGAGAGCAGATCTACCCGACCTTCTCCTACTCCGACGGCGTGCTGCGCAGGACCGAAGGCGTCACCCTGCTGCAGGGGGTGCGCTACCGGCCCGGCGGGGTGCGGGTGCAACTCGGCGACCATCCGTATGCCGACGAGTTGCGTGCGCTCGGCTTGCGGAAGCGGGCAATGGTTTCCAGTTCGGCGGCCAATGTCGATATGACTTTTGGTGACGCACAAGAGATTTCGCTCTAGACCCGGGAGGCCCCAGCGATGACCGCCACCGTACTTGATGTCGACCTGACCGACGGCACGTTCTACGCCGACGGAGGTGCCCGCGAGGCGTACAAGTGGATGCGGGCCCATCAGCCGGTGTTCCGGGACCGCAACGGATTGGCCGCGGCCACCAGCTATCAGGCGGTACTGGACGCCGAACGCAATCCCGAGGTGTTCTCGTCCACCGGTGGTATCCGGCCGGATCAGCCCGGCATGCCGTACATGATCGACATGGACGATCCGGCGCATGTGCTGCGTCGCAAGCTGGTCAACTCCGGCTTCACCCGCAAACGGGTGATGGACCGAGTGCCCGCGATCGAGCGACTGTGCGACACCTTGATCGACTCCGTAATCACTGATGGTGCATGTGATTACGTTCGCAGCATAGCCGCGCCGCTGCCGATGGCGGTGATCGGCGACATGCTCGGTGTGCTGCCCGAGGAACGCGACATGCTGCTCACCTGGTCGGACGAACTGGTGTGTGGTTTGAGCTCGCATTTCGACGAGTCGATGATCACCAAGATCATGGGCACCTTCGCGGCCTACACCGAATTCACCATGGGCGTGATCGCCGACCGGCGCGCCAACCCGACCGACGACCTGTTCTCGGTGCTGGTACACGCCGAGGTCGACGGCGCCAAGATGTCCGACGACGAGATCGTGATGGAGACCCTGCTGCTGCTGATCGGCGGCGACGAGACCACCCGGCACACACTGTCCGGCGGTACCGAACAATTGCTGCGGCACCGCGACCAGTGGGATGCGGCGGTGGCCGATCCGGGCTTGCTGCCCGCTGCCATCGAGGAGATGCTGCGCTGGACCTCGCCGGTGAAGAACATGTGCCGCACCTTGACCCAGGACATCGAATTCCACGGCACCCAGCTGAAGGCCGGCGAGAAGATCATGCTGATGTTCGAGTCGGCCAACTTCGACGAGTCGGTGTTCGAGGACCCGGATGAGTTCCGTATCGACCGGGAACCGAACAGTCACATGGCTTTTGGTTTCGGTACCCATTTCTGTTTGGGCAACCAGCTGGCCCGGCTGGAACTGCGGCTGATGCTGTCGCGGGTGCTCGAGCGGATGCCGGACCTGCGGCTGGCCGACGAGGCCCGGCTGCCGCTGCGGCCGGCGAACTTCGTCAGCGGTCTGGAAGAAATGCCGGTGCTGTTCACGCCCGGTCCGCGGGTGCTCTAGCGCGCCGCCCCGCGGCCCTCTACCTCGCGGCGCTGCGGTTTCATACGCAACACGCCGCGGTTGGCGTATGAAAACGCAGTGGGCGGATCCTCTCACCACGTCTTGGGACAACCGCGGGAGATCAAGGCGGCGCCTACTCGGTCGAAGAACGTCTCGGGCTCGTGGTGCAGCATGCCGCTGGTAACCCGAACGTCGATCCAGTTGAGTTCTGGTAATCGCGCATAGCGGTTGACGTCTCGGCTGTGTTGGCGCGGATCCGTCCAGTGCTGGGCACCGTCGAAGTCCACGCCCACGCCGTACTGGCGCCACCCCATGTCGAGTCGAGCGAAGACCACACCGAACTCGTCGCACACCTTGATCTGCGTCTCGGGTACCGGAAATCCCTTCTGCACCAGCATCAGTCGGGTCAGGGACTCGTACGGGGATTCCGCGCCGCCGTCGACGTGGGCCAACGTTTCTCGGAGCTGAGGCAGGCCACGGGCGCGGGGGTGATCGGTGATGATCCGCTCGACTTCGACGACCTTGGCTGCTGTCGCATTCATCAGTGCATCGATGCGTTTCACGCCCTCGGTCAGGTCCAATCGTCTTCCGAGGTCGAACATGGTCCGAGCTGCTGTGGTCGTCGTCATCCCGTCGATCACTTCAGATTCGCCGCTCAAGAGAATTACGTCGTGCACCTCGATGCCGGGTGGTGTCCGATGGTTGGCGTGGATCAACTCGGCGGGTTGGTGCGGTTCAATCCACTTGGCGCCGAGCAGCGCCGACGCCGACAGGCCGGCCACCACGCCCTGCCGCCGTGACCACAGCCAGGCCGCCTTCGCTCTTTGCGTGGCCGACAGCTCCACCCCGCGAGGTACCCAGACGCCGGGATAGGCCGCGGTATGGAAACGGCGCAGTTGCCGAAATGTCAGCAGGCCGGCTTCGATTGCCTCGGCGCCACGGAACGGCCAGTCGATCGGGTCCATATCCGGATGCTGACAGTTGTGCTGCGCGAAGGTTTTCCGCTATCCACAGGCCGCGGCTCGACGGTCCCCGGTCTGGCGACTGCGGTTTGATACGCGTGCTCCGGCGTGTCGCGTATGAAACCGCAGGCGACGCAGGAAAACAAGGGCGTCCCCGGTCTGGCGACTGCGGTTTGATACGCGTGTTGCGGCGTGTTGCGTATGAAACCGCAGGCACGCCGGGAAAACAAGGGCGCTACTTCATCTGGAAGTTCGGCTTGCGCTTCTCCAGGAACGCGCGCGGCCCTTCCTTGGAGTCCTCGGACAAGAAGACCGGGATGCCGTTCTGGGTGTCCGGCTTGAACGCGTCGTTCTCGTGCATGCCTTCGGTGTCCCGGATCGTCTTCAGGATGGCTTGCACGGCCAGCGGTCCGTTGGCGTTGATCACCTCGGCGATCTCGAGCGCCTTGTCCAGGGCCGATCCGTCCGGCACGACATAGCCGATCAGCCCGTACTGCAGCGCTTCGGCAGCGGTGATGTGCCGTCCGGTCAGCAGCAGATCGCAGGCGATGGTGTAGGGGATCTGGCGCACCAGCCGGACCGCCGAACCGCCCATCGGGTACAGCGACCACTTGGCCTCGGAGATGCCGAACTTGGCGCTCTCACCGGCCACCCGGATGTCAGTGCCCTGCAGGATCTCGGTCCCGCCGGCAATCGCGGCGCCCTCCACGGCGGCGATCAACGGCTTGGTCAGCCGCCGGCCCTTGAGCAGCCCGTCGATCCGGGTCGGGTCGTAGCCGGACTTGAAGGTGTCGCCGGGCGCTTGCTTGTTGGCGTTCTTCAGGTCCATACCCGCGCAGAACGCGCCGCCGGCGCCGGTCAGGATGCACGAGCGGATGTCGGGATCGTTGTCGACGCGGTCCCAGGCGTCGACCATGATCGAGAGCATCTCACCGGTGAGCGCGTTGCGTCGCTCGGGCCGGTTCATGGTCACGATGAGCGTGTGTCCGCGCTGCTCAACGAGGGCGTGCGGCTGCGAATCGGGCTCGCTCACGGGTGATCACCTTCCTGCGCAATTGCATGAAACTTGTCACGAAATGTAACACGTTCTAGTTTAGGTGCCATGGCCTTGAACATTGCCGATCTCGCTGAGCACGCCATCGACGCCGTACCCGACCGGGTCGCCCTGATTTGTGGCGACGAACAGCTCACCTACGCCCAACTCGAGGAGAAGGCCAACCGGCTGGCGCACTTCCTTCTGGACCGGGGGGTGCAGAAGGACGACAAGGTCGGGCTGTACTGCCGCAACCGCAACGAGATCGTGATCGGGATGCTCGCCATCGTCAAGGCCGGCGCGATCCTGGTCAACGTCAACTTCCGCTACGTCGAGGGCGAGTTGCGCTACCTGTTCGACAACTCCGACATGGTGGCGCTGATCCACGAACGCCAGTACGCCGACAAGGTGGCCAACGTGCTGCCGGACACCCCCAAGATCAAGACCGTCGTGGTGGTCGAGGACGGCTCCGACGGCGACTTCGCCCGCTACGGCGGCGTCGCGTTCGAAGATGCGCTCGCCGCGGGCTCGCCCGAGCGCGACTTCGGCCCGCGCAGCGAAGACGACATTTACCTGCTCTACACCGGCGGCACCACCGGCTTCCCCAAGGGCGTCATGTGGCGGCACGAGGACATCTACCGAGTGTTGTTCGGCGGCACCGACTTCGCCACCGGGCAGCCCCTGGAAGACGAGTACGACCTGGCCAGGCAGGCCGAGGCCAACCCGCCGATGGTGCGTTACCCGATCCCGCCGATGATCCACGGCGCCACCCAATCGGCCACCTGGATGGCCCTGTTCGCCGGCCAAACCACGGTGCTGGAACCGGAATTCGATCCGGACGCGGTGTGGCAAACGATCCACGACCACAAGGTCAACCTGCTGTTCTTCACCGGCGACGCGATGGGCCGGCCGCTGCTGGACTCGCTGCTGGCCGCCCAGGAAGCCGGCAAGGAATACGACCTGTCGAACCTGTTCCTGCTCGCCAGCACCGCGGCGCTGTTCTCCACCAGCAACAAGGAGAAGTTCCTCGAACTGCTGCCCAATCGGGTGATCACCGACTCGATCGGGTCCTCGGAGACCGGTTTCGGCGGCACCAGCATCGTGGCCAAGGGGGAGTCCCACACCGGCGGCCCGCGAGTGACGATCGACAAGAACACCGTGGTGCTCGACGACGACGGCAACGAAGTGCAGCCGGGTTCGGGCGTGCGCGGCATCATCGCCAAGCGCGGCCACATCCCGGTCGGCTACTACAAGGACGAGAAGAAGACCGCCGAGACCTTCCGCACCATCAACGGTGTGCGGTACGCGATCCCGGGTGACTACGCCCAGGTCGAAGCCGATGGCTCGGTGACGATGCTGGGCCGCGGTTCGGTGTCGATCAACTCCGGTGGCGAGAAGATCTACCCCGAAGAGGTCGAGGCAGCGCTCAAGGGCCACCCCGACGTGTTCGACGCCCTGGTGGTCGGTGTGCCCGACGAACGGTACGGCCAGCACGTGGCCGCGGTGGTCCAGCCCCGCGAAGGGGCCCGGCCGACGCTGGCCGATCTGGACACCTTCGTGCGTACCCAGATCGCCGGCTACAAGGTGCCGCGCAGCCTGTGGATCGTCGATGAGGTGAAGCGCTCGCCGGCCGGCAAGCCCGATTACCGGTGGGCCAAGGACCAGACCGAAGCGCGGCCGGCCGATGAGGTGCACGCCAACCATGCCGGCGCGAAAGCCTAGTGAGGGACGACATGAAAACTGACCTGTGTGAGCGGTTCGGGATCGAATACCCGATCTTCGTGTTCACCCCTTCGGAGAAGGTGGCGGCCGCGGTCAGCCGCGCCGGCGGCCTGGGTGTGCTGGGGTGCGTGCGGTTCAACGACCCAGACGACCTGGAGAACGTGCTGTGCTGGATGGACGAGAACACCGAGGGCAAGCCCTACGGTGTCGACGTCGTGATGCCGGCCAAGGTGCCCACCGAGGGCAGCGCGGTCGACATCAACAAACTGATCCCGCAGTCGCACCGCGACTTCGTCGCCAAGACCCTGTTGGATCTGGGCGTGCCGCCGCTGGCCGAGACCGGTGAGCGCAACGAAGGTGTGCTGGGCTGGTTGCACTCGGTGGCGCGCTCGCACGTCGACGTGGCGTTGAAGCACCCGATCAAACTGATCGCTAATGCGCTGGGCTCACCGCCCAAGGACGTCATCGACCAGGTGCACGCGGCCGGAGTGCCGGTGGCGGCGTTGGCCGGCAGCGCCAAGCATGCGCAGCGGCACATCGACAACGGCGTGGACATCATCGTCGCGCAAGGCCACGAAGCCGGTGGCCACACCGGGGAGATCGGGTCGATGGTGTTGTGGCCCGAGATCGTCGACGCCGCCGGCGACACGCCGGTACTGGCCGCCGGTGGCATCGGTACCGGCCGGCAGGTGGCAGCCGCCTTGGCGCTTGGCGCGCAGGGAGTTTGGATGGGTTCGGCGTTCCTGACCGCAGCCGAATACGACCTGGGTGTGCGCACCGAGGGCGGCACCTCGGTGATGCAGGACGCGCTGTTGACCGCCACCTCGGCCGACACCGTGCGCCGCCGGATCTACACCGGCAAGCCGGCCCGGCTGCTCAAGAGCCGCTGGACCGACGCGTGGGATGCCGAGGGCGCGCCCGAACCGCTGCCGATGCCACTGCAGAACATCTTGGTCAGCGAGGCTCACCAGCGGATGAGTGAGTCCACCGACCCGACCACGATCGCGATGCCGGTGGGTCAGATCGTAGGCCGAATGAACGAGATCCGGCCGGTGGCCGACATCATTGCCGAGTTGGTCAGCGGTTTCGAGGCCGCCTCCAAGCGCCTCGACACCATCCGGGACCGCTGAGCCTGAGCCCGCGCGCCGTCAGGCGGCGTCCAGGATCGCCTGCAGTTGCTCGCGGCCGGCGGCGTCCAACGGCAGCAACGGGCGGCGGGGATCGCCGACGTCGCGGCCGAGCAGTTGCAGCCCGGCCTTGACCGTGGTGGGCAGCCCGCCGGCCACGATGAAGCGGAGCAGTGGCGCCAAGGAGTCGTAAATGCGTTGCGCCTCAGCCAAGTTGCCCTGCCGCACGGCGGCGTACAGGTCCAGGCACAGCTGCGGGCGCAGGTTGGGCGCCGCGGTGCACCAACCCGCGGCGCCCTCGGTCAGGGCGTCGAGGACCAGTGGATTGCTGCCGTTGTAGAACGGCAACCGGCCGCCGGAAAGCTCCTTGATCCGTTTCATCCGGTTCAGGTCGCCGGTCGACTCCTTGACCATGGTGAAGTTGTCGATGTCGGTGAACATCTGCACCAGCAGCTCGGGGGTCATGTCGATGCCGCTGGTGGCCGGATTGTTGTAGGCCATGATCGGCAGATCTACCGCGGCGCCGATGCTGGCGTAGTGCTGGGCGATCTCCCGGTCGTTGAGCTTCCAGTAGGACACCGGCAGGATCATCAGCGCGTCCGCGCCGGCCTGCTGGGCGTGCTGGGCACGCCGAATGGTGTTGGCAGTGGTCAGATCCGATGCGCCGACGATCACCGGGACCCGCTTGTTCACCGCGGCCACCGTGGTGTCGACGACGGTGTCGAACTCGGTTTCGGTCAGGTAGGCCGACTCCCCGGTGCTGCCCAGCGGGGCGATCGCATGCGCTCCGGCGGACACCAGGAACTCGACCAGTTCGGTGAGCTTGGCGGTGTCCACCGCGGTGCCGTCGGCGGTGAACGGGGTGACCGGATAGGCGATGATGCCGTGGATCTCGGTGCGGGAATCGGTCATGGCGGTCGGGAAATCCTTTCCGGTGGTGCAGAAATGCGGGGAGCGGCGGCTGATCAGCCGGCCAGCACGTCGGGGTGGCGAGCCAGGGCCCGTCGGGCGTAGTAGGCGAAGTTGGCCTGACTGCGCTTGGGTGTCAGCGTCCAATCGTGGGCTTCCCGGGCCAGTTGCTCGGGCAGCGGCTTGACGGTGCCGGCGGCCATCGCGGTCAACTGCAACTTGGCGGCCCGCTCGATCAACATGGCCAGTGAGCAGGCCTCCTCGACCGAAGCGCCGGCAATCACGTGTCCGTGGTGAGCCAGCAGCACGGCCTTCTTGTCGCCGAGTGCGGCGGTGATGATCTCGCCTTCCTCGTTGCCCACCGGCACGCCCGGCCAGTTCGGCAGGAATGCGCAGTCGTCGTAGAGCGGTGTGACGTCCATATGCGAGACCACCAGCGGAACCTCGAGCATCGACAGTGCGGCCACGTGGAACGGGTGGGTGTGCACGATGCAGGTCACGTCGGGCCGGGCCCGGTAGATCCAGGAGTGAAACCGGTTGGCCGGGTTGGCCATCCCGTCGCCGTCGAGCACGTTGAGGTCCTCGTCGACCAGTAGCAGATTGGACTCGGTGATCTCGTCGAAGCCCAACCCGAGCCGCTGGGTGTAGTAGGTGCCGGGCTGCTCGGCGCGCGCGGTGATCTGGCCGGCCAGGCCGGAATCGTGACCGGCGTCGAACAGCGCCCGACAGGTCAGGGCCAGTTTCTGGCGCAGGGACAAGCCGGAATCCTCGACGTGCCGGGACAGTCCGTCGAGCGCGCGCTGCATCAGGTCGGATTTGCTGTCGCCGAGTGTGGTGCCCATTGCCTATCTCCCTGTCGCCGACGGATCCGCTCCCTCGACCGTAGGACACAAAGTGTCATCTAGTCAATCGGTTATCCTGATCGGCGTGCGGGGCGAACGGCAGGACCGATGACAGCGCTGGTGCGCGCGGTGCGAACGCGCCGCGCGCTGACCCTGGATGAGCTCGCCACGGCCACCGGATTGACCAAGAGTTATCTGTCGAAGGTCGAACGTGGGCACAGCACCCCGTCGATCGCGGCGGCCATGAAGATCGCCCGTGCACTCGAAGTGGATGTGGCTCAACTGTTCTCCGATGACCCGAGCACCAGTTCGCTGACCGTGGAACGCGCCACCGAGCGGCAGTCGGTCCGGCAACACCCGATCGGGGCCAACATGTTGGGCAAGGCGATGTCCCCGTTCATCCTGCGACCCGGTGCCAGATTCGACGCGCATGCGCATGACGGCCATCCAGGTCAGGAGTTCCTGTTCGTGCACAGCGGCGCTGTGGAACTGGACTACGACGGGCAGGTCATCGACTTGCAGACCGGTGATACCGCGTACTTCGACGCCCGTGCGCCGCACCGGCTGCGCCGCCACGGTGACATCGCGGCCGAAGTGGTGGTGGTGACTTACGACCACCCGAGCAGGCGCAGTTAAACCACCGGATGCCGCGAAGACACATCTGACCCGAAATTGTTGTCCATAGTCCAAGACATCGAACTTGCGCGCCCGGCACGCATAGATTGGCAGACGTGAACGGTGCCCAATCGCTGCTCGACACCCTGGTCGCCCACGGTGTCGAGGTCTGCTTCGCCAATCCCGGTACCTCTGAGATGCATTTCGTGGCCGCATTGGATCAGGTGCCGCAGATGCGCGGGGTGCTGGCGCTGTTCGAGGGGGTGGCCACCGGAGCCGCCGATGGCTACGCCCGGATCGCCGACAAGCCCGCCGCGGCACTGCTGCATCTGGGGCCCGGCTTGGGCAACGGTCTGGCCAACCTGCACAACGCGCGCCGGGCGCACACACCGATGCTGGTGGTGGTCGGCGACCACGCCACCGGACACAAACGCTATGACGCCCCGCTGGAATCCGACATCGACGCGGTGGCCGCGACGGTGTCCGGCTGGGTGCGGCGTGCCTCGAGCAGCGCCACGGTCGCCACCGATGTGTCCGCCGCGCTGGCCGCGAGTCAGGCCGGCCTGGTCTCGACGCTGATCGTGCCGGCCGACGTGTCCTGGGACGAGGTGCCGACGACGGCGGCCGCGCAGACCGTCGCTGCGCCGGCGCAACCGGAGCCGGATGGCGCGGCGCTGGCGGCCGCCGCGGCTGCACTGCGTTCGGGGGAGCCGACGGTGATCCTGATCGGCGGCGATGCCACCCGTAGCGCCGGTCTGTCGGCCGCGGCCCGGATCGGGGCGGCCACCGATGCCCGGATCCTGTGCGAAACCTTCCCGGCGCGCCTGGAACGCGGCGCCGGGCTCCCCGCGGTGGAGCGGCTGGGCTACTTCGCCGAAGCCGCGCAGGCCCAACTGGCCGGAACTCGGCACCTGATCCTGGCCGGCGCAGTGTCTCCGGTGTCCTTCTTCGCCTATCCGGGCAAGGTCAGCGACCTGGTCCCGGAGGGTTGTACGGTGCACACGTTGTCCGAATTCCGCGGCGCAGCAACTGCTTTGCAGGTGCTGGCCGATGACCTGGCCGCCGGTGTGGCGGCACCACTGGCGGCACTGCAGCGGCCGCAGCACCCGTTCGGTCCGCTTACCGCGGCGTCCACTGCTGCCGTCATCGGGGCCACCTTGCCGGAGCGCGCGATCATCGTCGACGAGTCGAACACTGCCGGGGTGGGGGTGGCCGCGGCGACCGCAGGCGCACCGGCCCACGACGTGCTGACCTTGACCGGGGGCGCGATCGGCTACGGCATGCCCGCGGCGATCGGGGCGGCGATCGCCGCCCCGGATCGACCGGTGCTCTCGCTGCAGGCCGACGGTGCGGCGATGTACACCATCTCGGCCCTGTGGACCCAATGCCGCGAGAACCTGAATGTCACCACGGTGATCTTCAGCAACGGCGCCTATGACATCCTGCGGATCGAACTTTCTCGGGTGGGCGCCCAGAACGCCGCCACGCCAGGACCGAAGGCGCTCGACCTGCTCGACCTGGGCCGCCCCGCAGTGGATTTCGTTCAGCTCGCGCGGGGCATGGGGGTGCCTGGCCGCCGCGTCGACACCGCCGAACAGCTGGCTGCCGCGCTGTCCGTGGCCTATGCGACCGAAGGGCCGTACCTGATCGAAGCGGTCGTGCCTTCCATGCTGGGTTGACGCTGGGTTAACGCCGTGCCGGCTTGGGGATCGGGTACACCGGATCCGGTCCCGACGTGGCCTCGGCCGAAAGTTGGCGCTTGAGCACCTTGAACGTCTCGGTGCGCGGTAGGGCGCTGCCCACCCGCACGTAAGCCGGCCACTGTTTGGGGCCGAGGTCGGATTGTTCGGTCAAGAACGAGCAGAACCGGTCGACGTCGAAGGCCACCCCTTCGGGCAGCACCAGCGCGGCCATCACCTGGTCACCGACCGCCGGGTCGGGAATCGGGTACACCGCGACCTCGGTGACCTCGGGATAGCGGGCCAGGATTCGCTCGATCGGAGCGGTGCCCAGGTTCTCCCCGTCGACCCGCATCCAATCCCCATGCCGGCCGGCGAAGTACGCAAAGCCGTGCTCGTCGCGGTAGGCGAGGTCGCCGCTGTGGTAGATACCGCCGGCCATCCGCTGCGCCTCGGCTTCGGGATCGTTGTAGTAGCCCCGGAACTGGCCGGGTCCGGTGGTGTTGACCAGTTCGCCCACCGCACCGGGCGGGCATTCCTCACCGGTTTCGACGTCGATGATCGTCACGCCGTCGGGTAGCGGACCCAGCGCCGCGGCCGGGGTGTCCGGGGTGCGGGCGATCGACACGCCGCCTTCGCTGGACCCGAATCCGTCGACCACCTGCACGTCGAAACGCCTGGCGAAACGCTCCAGATCCGGCGGCGCGCCCTCATTGCCGTAGGCGATCCGCAACGGGTTGTCGGCGTCGTCGGGTCGCGGTGGGGTGGCCAGGATGTAGGACAGCGGCTTGCCAACGTAGTTGGCGTAGCTGGCGTCGAAGCGCCGGACATCCGGAAAGAACTGGGAGGCAGAGAATTTACGCCGCAGAGCGATCGATGCGCCGGCGGCGACGGCCGGAGCCCAGCCGGCCATGATCGCATTGGAATGGAACAGCGGCATCGACAGATAGCAGGTGTCGGCCGGGCCGAGGCCGAACCGCTGCGCGAGCATCACACCCGGAAACGCCACCTTCTCGTGCGTGCACCGCACGGCCTTGGGGTCCCCGCTGGTGCCCGAGGTGAACAGCAGCATGAACAGATCGTCGGCGTCCGCCGTCGGGAAGTCCACCACGGCATCACGGTAGGAGTCGAGTTCGGTTGTGAACTCTTGGGATTCGCTGTCGATCACGCCGATCGGGCCCAGCTCGTCGAGGTCGTGCAACTGGTCACGGCCGGTGAGCACCAGCTGACAGTCTGCCTTGGTGGCGTCCCGGGCCAGCGCGGCGCCACGGCGGGTCGGGTTCAGCCCGACCGGCACGATCCCGGTGCACGCCGCGGCCACCAGCAAGGTGGCGAAGAACGGTGAGTTCCCGAGCAGCACGCCGACATGCGGGGGAGCGTCCGGATCGAGGCGTGCGCGCAGCGCCGCACCCAACCGAGCTCCGTCGGCGATGTGCCGGCGCCAGCTGGTGAACTGCACCTGCCCGTCGACGTCCGCCCACTTCACGCCGCGGTCGTCGACCTCGCTCAACGCCGCCAGCAGCGAGGTGACGGTGGGTTGAGTCACGGTCAGACCGGAGTGTCGGCCAGCTGGCTTCCGATTGCCAGCAGTTGGCCGGTGGCACCACCGAGCATGAACTCGGTCTGCTTGGCGGCCAGGAAGTACCGGTGCACCGGATGATCGACGTCGATTCCGACACCGCCGTGCACGTGCACCGCGGTGTGCGCCACCCGATGCCCGGCGTCGGCGGCCCAGAACGCGGCCGTGCGGGCGTCGATGTCGACCGGCAGGCCCTGCTCCAGCCGCCAGGCCGCCTGGGTCACGGTCAATCGCAGCGCCTTGACGTCGATGTAGCCGTCGGCCAACCGCTGGGCCACTGCCTGGAAGCTGCCGATCGGGCGGTCGAACTGTTCACGTTCGGCCGCGTATTCAGCCGTCATCTCCAGCGCCCGGCTCAGCACGCCGACCTGAAATGCACTCAGACCCAGGGCGTGCCGCGGGGTCAACCAGTCCAGCACCGCTTGCCCGGCACCGGTCTGGCCCACCACCCGGTCGGCGCCGACGGCGACGCCGGTCAGTTCCAGGTGCCCGACACTGCCCAGACCGGTGGTGCTCAGGCTGGTCATCGCCACCCCGGGGTCCTGTGCGCTCACCAGGAACACCGTGGTGCCCGAGTCGGTTTCCGCCGGCACCAGGAACGCATCGGCGACCGGACCGTAGCCGACCTGGGTGCGGGCACCGGTGAGCCGGTACCCGGCGCCGTCGGCCTGCGCGGCCACCGGACCCTGACCCATCTCACCGGCCAGCGCCACCGTGAGCAGCTTGCGGCCTGCGATCGCCGCGGTCGCCCAATCCTGCTGCTGGGCCTCGGATCCGAACTCGGCCAGCGCGCCGGCGGCCAGCACCGCCGACTCCAGATACGGCACCGCGGACAGCTGCCGGCCGAGCGCCTCGAACACCGCGGTCTGCTCCAGGATGCCGTAGCCGCCGCCGCCCACGGCTTCGGGCGCCGCCGTCGACACCACGTCGGCGTCGAGCAGTTTGGTCCAGAGGTCCCGGTCGAAACGCTGCTCGACGCCGTCGAGCTCGCGTTGCCGCTCCGGTGTGCACACCGCTTCGGTGATGGCGCGGACCAGGCCGGCAAGATCGGTGGCCGCTTCGGGTGCAGTGAAGTCCATGACAGTTCGCTTTCGTTACCGGTTGGCGCGGGGCAGGCCGAGCGCCACCATCCCGATGATGTCGCGCTGAATCTCGTTGGTGCCGCCGCCGAAGGTCAGGATCAGACAGGACCGGTGCATGCGTTCGATCCGGCCGCGCAGCACCGCTCCCGGGGAGTCCGGACGCAACGTGGCCGAGGTGCCCAGCACCTCCATCAACAGTCGGTAGGCCTCGGTGGCCAATTCGGTGCCGTACACCTTGGCCGCCGAGGCGTCGGCCGGCGACGGCGCGGACTCTGTGGATGCCAGCTCCCAGTTGATCAGCTTGAGCACCTCGGCCTTGGCGTGCACCCGGGCCAGGTTCAGCTGCACCCATTCGGAATCGATGATCCGGTTGCCGCGCACGTCCTTGGTGTTCTGGGCCCACTGCCGCACCCCGTCGAGCGCGACGAAGATCGGTTGCGCCGAGACCAGCGCCACCCGCTCGTGGTTGAGCTGGTTGGTCACCAGCTTCCAGCCCGCGTTCTCCTCGCCGACCAGGTTGGTCACCGGAACCCGGACGTCTTGGTAGTAGGTGGCACTGGTGTCCACACCCGACATGGTGTGCACCGGGGTCCAGGAGAAGCCCTCGGCGGTGGTCGGCACGATCAGCATCGAGATACCGCGATGCTTCTTGGCATTCGGATCGGTGCGCACGGCCAGCCACACGTAGTCGGCGTACGCGATCAGCGAGGTCCACATCTTCTGCCCGTTGATCAGGTAATCGTCGCCGTCACGGACCGCGCTGGTACGCAGTGATGCCAGGTCGGTGCCGGCCCCCGGCTCGGAGTATCCGATCGAGAAGTGCAGATCCCCCGAGGCGATCTTGGGCAGGAAGAACTTCTTCTGTTCCTCGGTGCCGAAGGCCATGATGGTCGGCGCCACGCTGTTGATGGTCAAGAACGGAACCGGGACGTTGGCGATCGCCGCTTCGTCGCTGAAGATCAGCCCGTCCATCGGGGGCCGGGCCTGACCGCCGTACTCGGTCGGCCAGGACAGCGTCAACCAGCCGTCCTTACCCATCTGGGCGACCGTCTCGCGGTACACATTGCCGCGTCCCATTTCGCCGTCGTTGGACGCGAGTGCCTCGGCCCGTTCCGGGGTCATGAGCTTGGTGAAGTAGGCGCGCAGTTCGCGGCGCAGTTCTTCCTGCTCGGGGGTGTAGCCGATTCGCATCGCACGTCCTTACGTCTTGGTGGCTGCGCGCCTGAGGTCACCCTGGGTGTCCTCCTGGTTGTAACACGTTCTAGTCTGGCGGTCCAGAAGGGTGCAAGACTGGCCTGGCGGCATATCCTGGTTATCGACTGGTCGGTGCGAACGCACCACCGCGAAACCGGAACCGGAAGGAGATCGTCATGCAGGTGGAAGTAGACCTGGATCGCTGTGAGGGTAACGCCATTTGCGTGGGAATCGCCCCGGATCTGTTCGAACTCGATGACGATGACTATTGCCACGTGCTGGTAGCGCCGATCCCGGCGGACCGGGAAGAGGCCGCCACCCGCGCGGTCGATGAGTGCCCGCGGGCCGCGCTGAGCAAGAAAGACTAGAGGTATTCGTAAGTGACATCGAATGCGGATGCTGCCGCCGACATCGACCTGACCGGGAAGGTCGCCGTCGTCACCGGTGCGGCGGCCGGTTTGGGCCGCGCCGAAGCCGTCGGACTGGCCCGGGCCGGAGCCACCGTCGTGGTCAACGACATCGCCAAGGCGCTGGACGCCTCCGACGTGATCGACGAGATCGTCGGCGCCGGCGCCAAGGCGGTGGCGGTGGCCGGCGACATCAGCGCGCGTTCGACCGCCGATGAATTGGTCAGCACCGCCGACGGCCTCGGCGGACTGCACATCGTGGTCAACAATGCCGGCATCACCCGGGACAAGATGCTGTTCAACATGTCCGACGAGGACTTCGACGCGGTGCTCGCGGTGCACTTGCGCGGGCACTTCCTGTTGACCCGCAACGCGGCGCAGTACTGGCGCGCGGCGGCCAAGGCCGGCGACGGCACGGTGTACGGCCGACTGATCAACACCTCATCGGAGGCCGGTTTGGGTGGTCCCCCCGGGCAGGCCAACTACGGGGCCGCCAAGGCGGGCATCACGGCGCTGACGGTGTCGGCCGCGCGCGGACTGTCCCGCTACGGCGTGCGGGCCAATGTGATCTGCCCGCGGGCCCGCACTCCGATGACCGCCGAGACCTTCGGTGCGGCACCCGAACTGGCCGAGGGCGAGGTCGACGCGCTGTCGCCCGACCACGTTGTGACCCTGGTGCGGTACTTGGCCTCACCGGCCGCCGAAGTGGTCAATGGTCAGGTGTTCGTGGTCTACGGACCGGCGGTGGGTCTGGTGGCCGCACCGGTGCTCGAGCACAAGTTCATCGCCGACGGCGACGCCTGGGCGCCCACCGACCTGAGTGCGACGCTGTCCGGCTTCTTTGCCGGGCGCGAGCCGGGCCGGATGTTCTCGGCCGTCGGCCTGATGGACGAATGACCGTTTCGAGGGAGCCCGCACCAGGCCGGCCGCGGTGTGAGAGGATACTAGAACACGTTCTAGAATGACCTTCGCCACACCGCCCCTGACCAGCGAAAACCTACTGGCAGATACCAGTATTGAGTCTTTGACACCCTGAACTTGTTCTAGTTACTATGATCCGTCTCACAGAGGTCGACGTCCGAAATCGGGACGGGGAAGGCGCCGGGCGGGAGGCCTATCCAGGCTTCGCCAAGACCCTCGCTGACCAGCCCCGCACACGACGAGAAGGGAACCGAGGTTGATCCAACAGCTCGCGGTTCCGGCTCGGGCCGTGGGCGGCTTCTTCGAGATGTCGATCGACACCTTCTCGGCGATGTTCCGGCGTCCGTTCCAATTTCGGGAGTTCCTCGAGCAGACCTGGATGATCGCGCGGGTCTCGCTGATCCCGACCCTGCTCGTCTCGATCCCGTTCACGGTGTTGGTGGCGTTCACTCTCAACATCTTGCTGCGCGAGATCGGTGCCGCCGACCTGTCCGGCGCGGGCACCGCCTTCGGCACCGTCACCCAGCTCGGTCCGGTGGTGACCGTGCTGGTGGTGGCCGGCGCCGGCGCCACCGCGATCTGCGCCGATCTCGGGGCGCGCACCATCCGCGAAGAGATCGACGCCATGCGGGTGCTGGGCATCGACCCGATCCAACGTCTGGTGGTGCCCCGGGTGCTGGCCTCGACGTTCGTGGCATTGCTGCTCAACGGTCTGGTGTGCGCCATCGGCATTGCCGGCGGCTACGTGTTCTCGGTGTTCCTGCAGGGAGTCAACCCGGGGGCGTTCATCAACGGCCTGACCATCCTGACCGGCCTGCCGGAGCTGCTGCTGGCCGAGGTCAAGGCGCTGCTGTTCGGTGTGGTCGCCGGCCTGGTGGGCTGCTACCGCGGCCTGACCGTGCAGGGCGGGCCCAAGGGTGTGGGCGTCGCGGTCAACGAGACCGTGGTCTACGCGTTCATCTGCCTGTTCGTGATCAACGTGATCATGACGGCCATCGGCGTCCGGGTGCTGGAGCGGTAACGGGATGACCGGATTGGCCAGCTATGACGCCACCGTGCGGTTCCGCCGGTTCGTGACCGGACTGCCCCGGGTCCTCGACAGCCTCGGCGAGCAGGCGCTGTTCTACGGCGAGTCGGTGCGTTACATCCCCAACGCGGTCACCCGCTACCGCCGCGAGACGATTCGGCTGATCGCCGAGATGACGATGGGCACCGGCGCGCTGGCGATCATCGGCGGCACGGTGGGCGTGGCGGCCTTCCTGACGTTGGCCTCCGGTGGCGTGATTGCGGTGCAGGGGTATTCGTCGCTGGGCAACATCGGCATCGAGGCACTGACCGGGTTCCTGTCGGCATTCCTCAACGTCCGGGTGGTCGCCCCGATCGTGGCCGGTATCGCATTGGCGGCCACCATCGGTGCCGGCACCACCGCCCAACTCGGGGCCATGCGGGTCGCCGAGGAGATCGACGCGGTCGAGTCGATGGCCGTGCACTCGGTGTCCTACCTGGTGTCCACCCGGCTGATGGCCGGCCTGATCGCGATCATCCCGCTGTACTCACTGTCGGTGCTGGCCGCGTTCTTCGCGGCGCGGTTCACCACGGTGTTCATCAACGGCCAGTCCGGCGGCCTGTACGACCACTACTTCAACACCTTCTTGGTCTCGAGTGACCTGCTGTGGTCGTTCCTGCAGGCGATCGTGATGTCGATAGGGGTGATGCTGGTGCACACCTATTACGGCTACAACGCTTCCGGCGGTCCGGTGGGCGTGGGCATCGCGGTCGGCAAGGCCGTGCGGACCTCGCTGATCGTGGTCGTTGTCATCACCCTGTTCATCTCGCTCGCCGTCTACGGCGGGTCCGGCAACTTCAACCTCGCCGGGTAGCGGCCGATGAGCAGCGAAACGGCAGCACGTCGACACGTCAGGATCGCAGCAGCGATCCTGCTCAGCCTGATCCTGGCGGCGGCGGTGGTCACCTATCTGGGCTACACCGCCGCCTTCACACCCACCGACACCGTGACCGTGACCGCGCCGCGGGCCGGTCTGGTGATGGAGCAGGACGCCAAGGTGAAGTACCGCGGCATCCAGATCGGCAAGGTCAAGAAGATCGAGCACACCGGCGCGGAAGCCAAACTGACGCTGGCCATCAACCGCTCCGAGATGAAGTACCTGCCCGCCAATGCCGGCGTGCAGATCGCCGGCAACACGGTGTTCGGCGCCAAGTCGGTCGAGTTCTTGATCCCGGACGACCCGCAAGGCTCGATGCAGGCCGGTGCGGTGGTGCACGCCTCCCAGGTGCAGCTCGAAGTCAACACGCTGTTCCAGACCTTGATGGACGTGCTGCAGAAGATCGATCCGGTCAACCTCAACGGCACCCTGTCGGCGCTGGGTGAGGGTTTGCGCGGCAACGGCGACGATCTCGGTGCCGCGCTGGCCGGGGTGAACAGCTATCTGGCGCAGCTGAACCCGAAGTTGCCGGCGTTGGAAGCCGACATCGCCCAGACCGCCGAGGTGGCCGACATCTACGCCGCGGCCGCACCCGATCTGGCCACCGTGCTGCGCAACGCGCCGCAGTTGGCGCGCACCATCGAGGATCAGCAGCACAACCTCAACCGCACCCTGCTGGCCGCAACCGGCCTGGCCAACAACGCCTATGAAACCCTGGCGCCGGCCGCCGAGGACTACGTCGCCGCGATCCAACGGGCCCGGGCCCCGTTGAAGGTGCTCGGCGACTACTCACCGGAGTTCGGTTGTCTGCTCGAGGCCATGGTGACCGCCGCCGACAAGTTCGGCCCGGTGATCGGCGGCACCCGGCCCGGCTTGTTCGTCGCTTCGGGCTTCTTGCCGGGTTCGCCGGCCTACACCTACCCGGAGAGCCTGCCCATCGTGAACGCCACCGGCGGCCCGAATTGCCGTGGGCTGCCCGACATTCCGAGCAAACAGTTCGGCGGTTCGTGGTATCGCGCCCCGTTCTTGGTCACCGACAACGCCTACGTGCCGTACCAGCCCAACACCGAGGTGCAGTTCGACGCGCCGTCCACGCTGCAGTTCCTGTTCAACGGTGCGTTCGCAGAACGGGATGACTTCTGATGAGCGAGAACCGGATCCTGATCAAGGTGGGTGCCTTCACGCTGGCCATGCTGCTGGTGGCGGCCGGCCTGATCGTGGTGTTCGGCGAGTTCCGGTTCGCTTCGGGCAGCACCTATCACGCCAACTTCGAGTCGGCGTCGCGGCTCAAGTCCGGGCAGGACGTGCGCATCGCCGGCGTTCCGGTCGGCACCGTCAAGAGCGTCAAGCTGGCGCCGGACAATTCGGTGGACGTCACCTTCGACGTCAACAAGCGCTACCAGCTCTACACCTCGACCCGCGCGGTGATCCGCTACGAAAACCTGGTCGGTGACCGCTATCTGGAGATCACCTCGGGCAAGGGTGACCTGGTCAAGCTGCCGCCGGGGGCCACCATCGGCCAGGAGAACACCGACCCGGCGCTCGATCTCGACGCACTGCTCGGTGGGCTGCGGCCGGTGCTCAAGGGGCTGGACGGCAACAAGCTCAACGAGGTCAGCAACGCGGTCATCGAACTGCTGCAAGGCCAAGGCGGCGCGCTGGCCGAACTGCTGTCCAACACCAATGCGTTCACCAACGACTTGGCTGCGCGGGACCAGCTGATCGGTGACGTGATCAGCAACCTCAACACCGTGCTCGGCACCATCGACGCCAAGGGTGCGCAATTCGACGCCAGCGTGGATCGGTTGCAGCAGTTGATCACCGGGCTGGCGCAGGGGCGCGACGAGATCGCCGGCGCGATCGGCCCGCTGGCTTCGGCCGAAGCCGACCTGACCGACATGTTGGTCAAGGGCCGCCGTCCGGTGCAGGGCGTGGTGGAGAACCTGCGGCCGTTGATGAGCGAGCTGGACAAGCGCAAAGAGGACGTGAACGCCACGCTGGATCCGCTCGCCGAAAACTACCTGCGGCTCAATGCACTCGGCGCCTACGGCTCGTTCTTCAACATCTTCTACTGCTCGGTCCGGTTGAAGATCAACGGACCAGCCGGCAGTGACATCCTGATTCCGTTCGGTGGACCGCCGGACCCGTCCAAGGGGAGGTGCACTCCTGACCCGGACAATTGACGGTTCCAATCCCGTCCGCACTGGAATCTTCGGCATCGTCGTGGTGGCCTGCCTGGTCTTGGTCTCGTTCGGCTACACCGGATTGCCGTTCTGGCCGCAAGGCAAGTCCTACGACGCGTTCTTCGCCGACGCTGCCGGCATCGCAGCCGGCGACGACGTCAACATCGCCGGCATCAAGGTCGGCCACGTCGAGTCGATCGAATTGGCCGGTACCGCCGCCAAGGTCAGCTTCACCGTCGACCGCAACGTCAACGTCGGCGACCAGTCGCTGGTGGCGATCAAGACCGAAACCGTGCTGGGTCAGAAGTCGCTCGAGGTCAAGCCGGCCGGCGGCGGCACCGACACCGTCATCCCGCTGGGCCGCACCACCACGCCCTACACCCTGGGTACCGCGCTGCAAGATCTCGGTTCCAACACCCAGGCCTTGGACAAGCCGAAATTCGAAGAGGCGCTGCAGGTCCTGACCGATGCGCTGCACGACGCCACCCCGCAACTGCGTGGCGCACTCGACGGGGTCACCAGCTTGTCGCGCGCGATCAACACCCGTGATCAGGCACTCGGCGAGTTGCTGAACCATGCGCGGTCGGTGACCACGACGCTCGGCGAGCGCGCCGAGCAGGTCAACCAGCTCATCGTCGACGGCAACCAGCTCTTCGCCGCACTGGACCAAAGGCGACAGTCGATCTCGACGTTGATCGCCGGCATCGACGAAGTGTCCGAACAACTTTCCGGCTTTGTCGCCGACAACCGCAAGGAGTTCGGACCGGCGTTCGAAAAACTCAACCTGGTACTGGACAACCTCACCAGCCGGCGCGAGCAGATCAGCGACGCGCTGGCCCGGCTGCCCGGATACGCCACCGCGCTCGGCGAAGTGGTGGGCTCGGCGCCCGGCTTCCAGATCAACCTGTACGGCCTGCCACCGGCCACCATCGCCGAGGTGTTGCTGGACACGGCTTTCCAGCCCGGGAAGCTGCCGGACAGCCTTGCTGACTACCTGAAGGGCCTGCTGGCCGAACGCGTGATCATGAGGCCGAAGTCGCCATGACCGAAACCAACGGCCGCAAACGCGGCGTCCTGATCGGGCTGGCGGTCGCGCTGGCTGTGGCCTTGGTGGCCGGGTTGGTGCTGCTCTGGCCCGGCCGCGGGACCTATCAGGTCCGTGGCCTGTTCACTTCCGCGGTGGGTATCTATCCCGGTGACGACGTTCGAGTGGTCGGCGTGCCGGTCGGCACCATTGACTCGATCGAGCCGCGCGCCGAGGACGTCTTGATCACCATGTCGATTCGCGACGACGTCAAGGTGCCCGCCGATGCGCAGGCCCTGATCGTGTCGCCGAACCTGGTGGCCGCGCGCTTCATTCAGCTCACCCCGGCGTTCGATGCCGGTGCGCCGGACGGTGGTGGCGAGGTGCTGACGCAGGGCGCCACCATTCCGGCCGAACGCACCGCCGTGCCGGTGGAATGGGATGAAGTCAAAGAGGAACTCACCGCACTTGCCCGCACCCTCGGCCCCGCCGAGGACGGGTTGCAGGGACCGCTGAGCAAGGTCGTCGACCAGGCCGCCAGCACCTTCGACGGCAACGGCGACTCGTTCCGCAACGCGCTGCGGGAACTGTCGGCAACCGCTGGGCGCCTTGGTGATTCGCGCACCGACCTGTTCGGCACCATCAAGAACCTGCAGATCCTGGTGAACGCGCTGTCATCGAGCAACGAACAGATCGTGCAGTTCTCCAACCACGTCGCCTCGGTGACCCAGGTGTTGGCCGAGAGCACCACCGGACTGGACGGCACGCTGGGCACCTTGAACCAGGCGCTCACCGACCTGCGGGGGTTCCTGGACGAGAACAACGACTCCCTGGTCGGCTCGGTGAACAAACTGACCGACCTGACCAACATCACGCGTGAGCAATCTGACGACCTGGAACAGGTCCTGCACGTGACACCCAATGGCCTGGCCAACTTCTACAACATCTACAACCCGGCCCAGGGCAGCGTGGGTGGTGTGCTGTCGCTGCCCAACTTCGCCAACCCGGTGCAATTCATCTGCGGTGGCGTCTTCGACACCGGCACCACGGCCAACGCCGACAACATCAAACGCGCCGAACTGTGCCGCCAGCGGATGGGCCCGGTGCTGCGCCGGATCACGATGAACTTCCCGCCGGTGCTGTTCCACCCGATCAACAGCATCACGGCCTACAAAGGCCAGATCATCTACGACACCCCGGCCACCGAGGCCAAGTCCCAGACCCCGGTGCCGTATCTGCAGTGGCAGCCGGCCCCGGGCGTCACGCCACCGGTGATTCCACCCGGCGCCACCCTCGGTGACCTGGTGTTGCCGCCGCCGGCGGTGGAAGGCCAGATCTCGCCCGGACCGCCGCACATAGTGGGCAGTGGTCCGGCACCCGGCCCGGCACCGGATCCGGTGGCCGCGCCCGCGACTCCGGAAGGTGGTGGCTGATGCGGTTGGCTCCCATCGCGCGGATGGGCCGACTCACGGTGGCGCTCGGCAGCACCGCGGCAGTTCTGGCCGGCTGCTCGTTCGGCGGGTTGAACTCGTTGAACATGCCGGGCACCAAGGGCCACGGCGCGGGTTCGTTCACCATCACCGTCGAGTTGCCCGACGTTGCGACCTTGCCGCAGAACTCACCGGTGATGGTCGACGACGTCACGGTCGGCAGCGTTTCGGGTATCGACGCCATCCAGCGCCCGGACGGCACGTTCTATGCCGCGGTGCAGGTTTCGCTGGAGCCGGGCGTGCAGTTGCCCGCCAATGCCACCGCGCAGGTCGCGCAGACCTCGCTGCTGGGTTCCCAGCACCTGGAATTGGCCGCGCCGGCCGACGGCGGCGACGAAGGCCGACTGGTCCAGGGCTCCACCATCGGCATCGACAACGCCGGGCGCTACCCGAGCACCGAGGAAGTGCTGTCGTCGCTGGGCGTGGTGGTCAACAAGGGCAATCTCGGTGCGCTGCAAGACATCACCGATGAGGTGTATGCGGCGGTGGCGAACCGCTCGGGTTCGTTCACCGGTTTGATGCCCCGGCTGGTGGAACTCACCAGTTCGTTGCGTGGCCAGACCGGCGACATCATCCGGGCGATGGAGGGTCTCAACCGGCTGTCCACTGAGTTGGCGTCGAACAAGGAGGCGCTGGCCGACACGCTGGAAACGCTGCCGGCCGCGCTGAAGGTGCTCAACGACAACCAAGCCAACATCGTCGACACCTTCGCCGCGCTGGGCCGGGTGGGTGCGGTGGCCGCCGACGTGCTGGCCAAGACCAAGGACGACTTCGCCGCGGACTTCAAGGACCTGTACCCGGTGATCAAAGAGTTGGCCGACCACGCCGACTACCTGGTCTCGGGTTTGACCTTCATCCCGACGTTCCCGTTCGACCGTCGCTATCTGCGCAATGCTGTGCGCGGTGACTACCTGAACGTGTACGCCACCTTCGACCTGACGTTGCGGCGGTTCGGCGAATCGATGTTCACCACCTCCGCAATCGATCCGAACATGAAGCACATGTCCGAGATCCTGAACCCGCCGGACTTCATCATCGGTTCGATGGCCAACCTGTCCGGTCAGGCCGCTGATCCGTTCAAGATCCCGCCGGGCACCGTCGCAACCGAGGGAGGTGGCTGATGCTCTCTCGTCTCACCCGGATCCAGCTGGCCATCTTCTCGGTCGTCACGCTGCTGACCGTCGTCGCGATCGCGGTGTTCTACCTGCATGTGCCGGCCAAGCTGGGGATCGGCTCCTACCAGGTGGCGGCGCAGTTCGAAACCGGCGGCGGGATCTACCAGAACGCCAACGTCACCTACCGCGGTGTCACCGTCGGCCGGGTCGAATCGGTCGGGCTGGCCGAGAACGCCGTCGTCGCCAGGATGCGACTGAACAGCAACACCCCGGTGCCGGAGAACGTCACCGCGACGGTCAAGAGCGTGTCCGCGGTCGGTGAGCAGTACATCGACCTGGTGCCACCCGAGCAGCCGGCCGCCGCGCGGCTCGGCGACGGCGCGGTGATCACCCCGGACCGCACGTTCGTCGGTCAGGACATCGTCGGTCTGCTCAAACAGGCCGATGCGCTGGTGAGTTCGATCAGCAACAGTCGACTGCAGGACGTGCTGCGGGAAGCGTTCCAGGCGTTCAACGGCTCCGGCCCCGAGCTGGCCCGGATGCTGCAGTCGGCCCGGCTGCTGGTCGACGAGGCCAACGCCAACTACGACCAGACCGCGCAGTTGATCGACCAGGTCGGCCCGTTCCTGGACGCCCAGGTACGTAGCGGCGACGACATCCAATCGCTGGCCAACGGACTGGCCCGGCTGACCACCGAGTTCAACAACGCCGACCCGCAATTCCGCACGTTGCTGGCCAACACCCCGGGTGCGGCCGACCAGTTCAACGAGACGTTCACCGGCATCCGGCCCAGCTTCCCCATGCTGGCGGCCAACATGGCGAATTTGAGCCGGATCGGCGTGATCTACCACCGCTCGATCGAACAGGCCCTGGTGATCTTCCCGGCCCTGATCGCCGGTCTGATCACGGTGGCCGGCGGGGTGCCGCCGGACGAAGGCGCCAAACTGGACTTCAAGGTCGACCTCGGTGATCCGCCGCCGTGCCAGGTGGGGTTCATCCCGGCCACCGAGATCCGCTCGCCGGCGGACCTGACGGTGCGCGAGCTGCCCAAGGATCTCTACTGCAAGACCGCGCAGAGCGATCCGACCGTGGTGCGCGGTGCGCGTAACTACCCGTGCATGGAGTTCCCGGGCAAGCGAGCACCGACGGTGCAGTTGTGCCGCGATCCGCAGGGTTACGTCCCGATCGGCAGCAACCCGTGGCGCGGGCCGCCGATCCCGTACGGCACACCCATCGAGGACGGCCGAAACATTCTGCCGCCCAACAAGTTCCCGTATATCCCGCCGTCGGCAGAGTATGATCCGGGCAACCCGGTGGTGCAGTTGCCGCCCGGTGAGGTCTCCGGTCCGGGACCGGCGCCGCACGCGCCGTTCCCGTTGCCGTATCCGCCCAACGACAACCCGCCGGCGCCCAACTGGCCGTTCTTCGCGCCCGAGGATCAACTGGTGCCGCCGTACGCCCGGCCCGCGCCCCCGGCGGACCCCGCCGCCCCGGCCGCAGAACAACCGGCTCCGGCCGAACCCGGGCCGCTACCCGCCGAGGCCGGGCAGCCGCAGGCCAGTGCGGGCGCGTACGCTACCTACGACCAGAACGGCAAGTTCGTCGATCCGGTGACCGGCGAAGTCGGCATCCTGGAGCACCGGCCGGCCGAGAACTGGGTCGACCTCATGCTGGATCCAAGGCAGGTTTGATGGCGGACAACACGACTTCGGGGTCCGATGCGGCCACGAAGCCGGTGCGTCGGCGCGCGTCCCGCGCGGCCGGGCCGACGTCGGACAACCCCGCTGCGGCCACCATCACGACCCGCAGCGAGCCGAGCAGCGAAACCGAACTCGGCCCCGACGTGACGGTGCCCTCGGCGAGTTCGCGCAGCTCGCCGGTCTCCGCCGCCCGCCGCCGGCCCAACGCCACCGCGGCTGCAGTGGCGGCCGTCGGGCTCGGTCTGGTGCTGGCCGCACTGCTCGGTGCGGCGGTGTTGTTCCTGGGCTGGCAGCAGAACGAGACGGACCGCCAACAGGCCCGGGAACAGCGGTTCGTCGACACCGCCAAACAGACCGTGACCAACATGTTCACCTTCACCCAGAACGATGTGGACGAAACCGTCAACCGGTTCGTCGACGGCACCAGTGGCCCGCTGCGGGACAAGATGAGCCAAGGCAACAACGTCGACAACCTCAAGGCACTGCTGCGCGATTCGCAAACCAGTTCGGAGGCGACCTTCGACGGTGTCGCGCTCGAGCAGGTCGACCCGGAAGTCGATCAGGCTGCCGTGTTGCTGGCCGTGCACGTCACCCCCACGGACATCAACGGCGTCAACCGGCCGTCGCAGAGTTTCCGGATGCGGATCATCGTGCGCGAAGACGACAACGGGCGGATGACCGCCTACGACCTGATGTATCCCGAGGGTGGTAACTGATGCCCCGGTTGCTGCGCGCCCTGGGTGTGGCATTGGTGGCCTTCACCGTCGCTGCCCTGGTGGTTCTGGGCGGGGTGGCGGGCTGGCTGTACTGGGGCCGGATGCAAACGCATGCCGCGGAGGTGACGGCCGCCGAGTTGGTGCCGTTGGCCGAGCAGAACGTACCCGAGGTACTCACGTTCGACTATCAGAACGTGGAACGCCGGATGATCGAGGCTCAGCCGTTGCTCACGCCCGATTTCCGGCAGGAGTTCGAGCAACGCGCCAACACCGAGATCATCCCGCAGGCCCGCGCCGGTGAGGTGGTCAGCCAAGCGCACACGGTGGGCGTCGGCGTGCTCGAAGCCGAGCGCAACTCCGGTACCGTCCTGGTGTTCTTGAACAGCGCCATCACCGACAAGTCCAAGCAGACGGTGCACCGCGGCAGCCGGCTGAAGGTCAGGTTCGAAAAACTCGACGGCAAGTGGCTGATCGACTCGATCAACCCGATCTAGACCGAGTCGGCCGATTCCTCTGGCTGTCCCGACGGACTGGGGTTCCGATCGGCCAACGCGTCCAGGAACGACCTGGCCCACAGGTCCACATCGTGGGTCAGCACCTGGCGGCGCAACGTGCGCATCCGGCGTCGGCCTTCTTCGGGCTCCTGTTCCAGCGCCGCCTGGATGGCGTCCTTGACATTGTCCAGGTCGTGCGGATTCACCAGGTAAGCCTGCCGTAATTCGGCTGCGGCACCGGTGAATTCGGACAGCACCAGGGCGCCGCCGAGGTCACTGCGGCAGGCTACGTACTCCTTGGCCACCAAGTTCATCCCATCGCGCAGCGGAGTCACCAGCATCACGTCGGCGGCCACGAAGAAAGCGATCAGCTCGTTCCGCGGGACCGGGCGGTGTAGATACTGCACCACCGGGCGGCCGACTTCGCCGAACTCGCCGTTGAGGTGACCGACTTGGCGTTCGATGTCGCCGCGCATCGCGCGGTAGCTCTCCACCCGCTCCCGACTGGGGGTGGCCAACTGGACCAGCACGGTGTCCTCGCTCTTGGCGCGACCTTCCTCGAGCAACTCGGTGAAGGCGTCCAGTCGGACGTCGATGCCCTTGGTGTAGTCCAGTCGGTCGACGCCGAGCAGGATCTTGCGTGGGTTGCCCAACTCGGCGCGGATCTCCCGGGCGCGACGGCGGATGGCGCGGTCGCGTGCGGTGGCATCCAGGGCGGCCGAGTCGATCGAGATCGGGAATGCGCCCACCTTGACGGTGCGGAACCCGACTTGCACCTGGCCGAACTTGGAGCGCACCCCGACGGCTGCGCGGGTGGTGTTGCTGCCGATCAGGCGGCGGGCCAGGAACAGGAAGTTCTCCGCGCCGCCGGGCCGGTGAAAGCCGACCAGGTCGGCGCCCAGCAGACCCTCGGTGATCTCGGTGCGCCACGGCATCTGCATGAACAGCTCGACCGGCGGGAACGGGATGTGCAGGAAGAACCCGATGGTCAGGTCCGGACGCAGCATCCGCAGCATCTTGGGCACCAGTTGCAGTTGATAGTCCTGCACCCAGACGGTGGCGCCGTGCGCCGCGGCCCGCGCGGTGGCCTCGGCGAACCGGCGGTTGACCTGGACATAGCGTTCCCACCAGCGCCGGTGATAGATCGGTTTGACGATCACATCGTGATACAGCGGCCACAGGGTGGCGTTGGAAAATCCTTCGTAGTACTCGGCTATGTCCTGCTCGCTCAACCGCACCGGGTAGAGCCGAAGCTCCTCTTCGAGCAGTGGGTCATCGATCTCGTCGACGTCGTCCTCGGCGATGCCGGCCCAGCCGATCCAGGCGCCCTGACGTTTGCGCAGCAAAGGCTCCAGGGCGGTGACCAAACCACCCGGGCTGCGCTTCCAGGTGACGGTCCCGTCAGGATGGCGCTCCATGTCGATGGGCAACCGATTGGCCACCACGACGAAGTCGGAGGCGCCGACGTCTGCGCGACTGCCCTGCTCGGGCGCCGTCATTTAGGCCTCTAGCTTCGACGGACCAATGCCGAGCATGGAAAGGAACACCCGACACTCATCGGCGTCGGTCGCGTAGGCGGCCACCACGCGCCGAGCCTGGCTCGCCGTATCGTCGGCAAGTGGTTCGACGTCGCCTAGTTCGGCGGAATCAGATTTTGCGGGCATGATCCAACCTTAGGCGACGCCCCCGGTTGCGTCACGCTCCGCTGATTACGGGCTCGACGACAGCGTGGAGTGCGGGTGCACGATCGGCATCTGGCCGGCCTCCGACTCCTCCAGGCCGATGCACTGGCCCGGGTTGTTGCAGGGCACCCCGTCGATCTCGGGGACGCTGAACTGACTTCCGGGTGTGGACGGCGTGATCTGGCCGGCATCGTTGGGGGTCGCCACCACGGGCGCCTGCACGGTCACCGTGGGATGGTGCCCGCCCGCAACGTTGGGCGACAGCTCCGGGATGCAGTGGTGGGTGTAGACGTCCTCGGCCTCGCCGGCGGGGCAGGCCAGGGCGGCACCGGGGGCCGGTTGCGACAGCACCGTGGCAAACGGTGCGGCAGCGGCCGCGGCCGCGAACATGCCGACGCCCAAGGCGCGCCGCAAAGGTGAGGAAGACATGTGCTGGGGTGTCCTTTCGATTGGGGAATCGCTGCTGGTCTGGTGATCGCTGCTGGCTGTTGGAGCCCCGGACGGCCTGGCGGGCATAGGTCGTGGTGGGCGCACCTCGACTGCGGGGGACATGGGCACGCGCTTTCTTCCGGGCGAATTCGGGTCGTCGCTGGTGGCAATGCTAGTACGGCAACGCCCGAATGCGCTCGGGATGCGGATCGAGCGGGCGGGTCCGGGCTGCTTTCGCCAGGGTCGAGAGTTTACGACTGCGGGCGTGGACGTAAAGTGCAACCATGGCCCGGCCCGAAGAGTTCAACCCGACTTCCACCAACGGTGACGCCCCCGAATTCGTCTCCTACGAGACGCTCGACGACGGGCGAATCGCCCGGATCTGGCTGAACCGGCCCGAAGAGCACAACGCGCAGAACCGCACCCTGTTGGTGCAGCTCGACGATGCGTTCCGGCGCGCCGAGG
Source organism: Mycobacterium sp. NGS45 (assembly GCF_059812645.1). NCBI lineage: Bacteria > Bacillati > Actinomycetota > Actinomycetes > Mycobacteriales > Mycobacteriaceae > Mycobacterium > Mycobacterium sp. NGS45. The sequence goes on from NZ_JCALDB010000001.1 coordinate 64,829, forward strand.
CCGACGACGAGGTCAGGGTGATCATCCTGGCCGCGCGCGGCAAGAACTTCTCGGCCGGTCACGATCTGGGCTCCGAGGCCGCGCTGGCCGAGCGCACCCCCGGCCCGACCCAGCACCGCAGCTACCGGCAGGACGGCGCGACCCGGGCCAGCATGACCGAGACGCTGTACCTGCAGGAATGGCACTACTACTTCGAGAACACCTCCCGCTGGCGGGATCTGCGCAAGATCACCATCGCCCAGGTGCAGGGCAACGCGATCTCGGCCGGACTGATGCTGATCTGGGCCTGCGACCTGATCGTGGCCGCCGACAACGCCAAGTTCAGCGACGTGGTGGCGGTCCGGCTCGGCATGCCGGGTGTCGAGTACTTCGCGCACCCGTGGGAGTTCGGGCCGCGCAAGGCCAAGGAACTGCTGCTCACCGGTGACAGCCTGGACGCCGAGGAAGCCTACCGGCTCGGCATGGTGTCCAAGGTGTTCCCGGTCGACGACCTTGAGGACAAGACCTTGCAGTTCGCCCGGCGGATCGCTGATCGGCCCACCATGGCCAGCCTGTTGATCAAGGACTCGGTCAACGCGGCCTCGGACGCCATGGGCTTCGCCGAGGCGTTGCGGCACGCGTTCCACATCCACGAACTCGGGCACGCGCACTGGTCGACCAAGAACGAGAACCGCTTCCCGGTTGCGCAGCCGCCGGACGTCGAAGACTGGCGCACCGCCAAGCGGACCGAACCGGCCCGCAAGGATGTGCCCTGACGCTAGCCTGACCGGGTAACTAGAACCTGTTTCAGTTCGCTAGGAGGTATGGCGTGCAGCTGTCGTTCGACGATCGGGTCTACCTGGTCACTGGTGGCGGCAGCGGAATCGGCCGGGGCGTGGCGCTGGCTCTCGCGGCTGTCGGTGCGCACGTGCTGATCGTCGGCCGCACCGCCGACCGACTGGCCACTACCGCAGCCGATAACACCGGTCCCGGTGAGATTCGTTCGCTGGCAACCGATGTCACCGACGAGGACCAGGTCGCGGCAGCGGTCGAGGCGGCTGCCGCCTGGCGGGGCCGGTTGTCCGGGGTGGTGCACAGCGCCGGTGGCAGCCACACCATCGGTCCGATCACCCAGATCGACTCCGAATTGTGGCGCAGCACGGTGGATCTGAACGTCAACGGCTCGATGTACGTGCTCAAACACGCCGCGCGCGAGATGGTGCGCAAAGGCGGCGGATCATTCGTCGGGATCTCCTCGATCGCGGCCAGCAATACCCACCGCTGGTTCGGCGCCTACGGGCCGGCCAAATCCGGGCTGGAAGCGCTGCTGCTGATGGCGGCCGATGAACTGGGCCCGTCATCGGTGCGGGTCAACGGGATTCGGCCCGGCCTGACCCGCACCGACATGGTGGAGCCGATCTTCGCCGTACCCGAGGTCGTCGAGGACTACCGGGCCTGCACGCCGCTGCCGCGGGTCGGAGAAGTGTCCGACATCGCGAACCTGGCGCTGTTCCTGCTTTCCGATGCCGCCGATTTCATCACCGGGCAGCTGATCAACGTCGACGGTGGACATTGCCTGCGGCGCGGCCCGGACATGTCGGCCATGCTCGGGCCGGTGTTCGGTGCCGACGGGTTGCGCGGCGTGGTCTGAGCTGAACCGGTTGCCGGACTACAGAATTGGTCGGCCACCGGTGACGGCCAGCCGCGCCGCCGTGATGTAGCTGGCTTCATCGGAGGCCAACATGACGTAGGCCGGCGCCAACTCAGCCGGCTGCCCGGCGCGACCCAACGGGGTGTCCGCGCCGAAGTTCTTCACCTTCTCGTCGGGCATGGTGGACGGGATCAGCGGTGTCCAGATCGGGCCCGGCGCCACACTGTTGACTCGAATTCCCTTGTCGCCCAGCAGCTGTGCCAAACTGGCCGAGAAGTTGGCGATCGCTGCCTTGGTGGCTGCGTAGGGCGCCAACGTGGGTGAGGGCATGTCCGAGTTCACCGAGGAACTACCGATGATCGACGCACCCGGCGCCAAATGCGGCAACGCAGCCTTGACCAGATAGAAGTAGTCACCGACGTTGAGCCGGAAGGTGTAATCGAACTCCTCGTCGCTGATTTCGGTGAGGTCGTCGTGGGTCATCTGATAGGCCGCGTTGGAGACCAGGATGTCGATGCCACCGAGTTCGGCCACCGCGCGGTCCACCACGGCGCGGCAGTGCGCGGGATCGGACAGATCGCCGCTGACCAGCACACAGGTGCGGCCGGCTTCGCGGACCCAGTTGGCGACTTCTTCGGCGTCGCTGTGCTCGTCCAGGTAGGAGATCAGCACATCGGCGCCCTCCCGCGCGTAGGCGATCGCCACCGCGCGGCCGATCCCGCTGTCCCCGCCGGTGATGATGGCGCGCTTGCCGTCCAGCCGACCGGAGCCGACGTAGCTGTACTCACCGCAGTCCGGTACCGGATCCATCTTGGACTGCAGACCCGGCGGCTCCTGGTGCTGGACGGGGAAACCCATGATCGACTCCTCGTTTTGGGGGGTGCGGCATGGGTCGGATAGCCGTAAAGCTGCGCGACGAAACGCTGTCGGCTCGCCGATGACGGTGAGCAGCTACTGACCGGCACCGAGGAAGATCGGTGTGCGTGGAGCCTCCTATCGGGATTGAACCGATGACATTCCGCTTACAAGGCGAACGCTCTACCACTGAGCTAAGGAGGCAGGTGGTCGGCACCGCAGACGCGACGGGACCGACGGTCAGGATATCTGGTCAGTCCTCGACGTCGATAATCCGCTGCGATGTCACCGGCCGCGGGTTGGGCCGACGGGGCCGGACCCGGCCCGGCAGCGGGATCCGGTCGGCGATGTTGGACAGCGGGTTGACCACCTGACTCAACGAGATCACCGCCTCGCGCAGGGTGTCGATCGTCGGCGCCAGAGCCTCCAGCCCGGGTGCGAGCCGGTTCAGGGTGTCGGCGACGTCGGCGAGCTGCTCGAGCGGACCATTTCGGGCGGTCAACGTCTCCACCACACCGCCGGGCGCCAGCAGCCGGTCGGCGACGCCGTCGTCGGCCAGCAGCCGTTCCAGCACCCCGTCCTCGGCGAGCAGCCGGTCGATGAGTCCGTCCTCGTCGAGCAACTGATCGACCAGCCCGCCGGGCGCCAATGCGCGTTCCAGCCCGCCGCCCTCGGCGGTGAGCTTGTCCAACAGCCCGTTCGGGGCGGTGAGTCGGTCCAGGATTCCGTCCGGCCGCATCAGCCGGTCGATCGGGCCGCCGGGCGCCAGCGCGCGGCTCAGCGGCGCGTTCTCGTCGAGCAAATCATCGGCCAGCTTGGCGAACCGGTTCGCCCGGGCGACGGTGTCATCGAGGCGCAGCAACTGCACCACCGGATTCCCACCGCCGCTGTCCTCGGAGTCGGCACCGTCGAATGCGCGTTTGACCAGGCCCAAGCCGGTGCCGGCGAGGTCGAGGCCGGCCTCGGTGGCGGCCAGGCCGATCCGAACCGGCGCGGTGGCCAGACCGCTGATGGCTTTCCCGAGGTCCATGAGCGCCAGTGTAGGTGCGCTGCTGCGAAGCGAGCCGGTAACCGCGGCAACCGACGATCCGGATCTCTTAGCAAGTGCACAGCGACCTGCCAGGATGGGTGTCAACCAGATGGAGGACATTGGAAGGATGCCGGCCGTAGCACGTACCGAGAACCAGCCCGAAGCCCGCGTCCTGGTGGTGGACGACGAGGCCAACATCGTGGAGTTGTTGTCGGTCAGCCTGAAGTTCCAAGGGTTCGAGGTCTACACCGCGAGCAACGGCGCCGCGGCGCTGAACACCGCGCGTGAAATCAAACCCGACGCGGTGATCCTCGACGTGATGATGCCCGGCATGGACGGCTTCGGTTTGTTGCGTCGCCTGCGCGACGACGGCATCGACGCGCCCGCGCTGTTCCTCACCGCCCGGGACAGTTTGCAGGACAAGCTCACCGGGCTGACCCTGGGCGGCGACGACTACGTGACCAAACCGTTCAGCTTGGAGGAAGTGGTCGCCCGGCTGCGGGTGATCCTGCGCCGCACCGGGCGCGACGCCGAGAAGCAGCCGCAGACTTCGCGATTGACGTTCGCCGACATCGAGCTCGACGAGGACACCCACGAGGTGTGGAAGGCCGGTAAGCCGGTGTCGTTGTCGCCCACCGAGTTCACGCTGCTGCGGTACTTCATGATCAACGCCGGCACGGTGCTGAGCAAGCCCAAGATCCTCGACCACGTCTGGCGGTACGACTTCGGCGGCGACGTGAACGTGGTGGAGTCCTACGTGTCCTATCTGCGGCGCAAGATCGACACCGGGGAGAAGCGGCTGCTGCACACGTTGCGCGGTGTCGGTTACGTACTTCGTGAGCCGCAGTAACCGTCGGCATCGCAGAATGACGGGATGACCGAGCACGTCCGGCGCGGCGTCCCACTGCGCGTGAGTTTGGTGGCCGCCACCCTGGTTCTGGTGACCCTGGGTCTGCTGGCCTCCGGGGTGGCCGTCACCTCGATCATGCGCCACGACCTGATCAGCCGGGTCGACGAGAGCCTGATGGCCGCATCCAGGGGTTGGGCGCAGGCGCCACGCGGGGTACCGGTGCAGAGCAACGAAGGCCCCAATCCGGTACGGCCACCGTCGAACTTCTACGTGCGCGGCATCACCGAGGACGGTGTGACGTGGATGGCGATCAACGACCGGGAGTCCGAGCCCGCCCTGCCGGAGAACAACGACGTCGGGCCCACACCGGTCACGGTCGACTCGGTGGACGGTTCGGTGCGCTGGCGGGCGGTGTCGCTGCGCGCCGACGGCGGTGAGATCACCACGGTCGCGATCGACCTCACCGATGTGCGCGCGACTGTGCGCTCACTGGTCTACGCGCAGCTCGGTATCGGCGGTGCAGTCCTGGTGGTTCTCGGGATCGCGGCCTACATCATGGTGCACCGCAGCCTGCGACCGTTGGCCGAGGTGGAGAGCACCGCGGCGGCCATCGCAGCTGGTCAGCTGGACAGCCGTGTGCCACAACGGGATCCGAACACCGAAGTGGGTCGGCTGTCGCATGCGCTGAACGGCATGCTGGCGCAGATCCAGCGCGCGGTGGCGTCCTCGGAAGCATCCGCCGAGCAGGCCCGCACCTCCGAGGAACGGATGCGTCGCTTCATCACCGACGCCAGTCATGAATTGCGGACCCCGCTGACCACGATCCGGGGTTTCGCCGAACTGTATCGGCAGGGCGCCGCACGTGATGTCGAGATGCTGATGTCGCGCATCGAGAGCGAATCCAGCCGGATGGGTCTGCTGGTCGAGGACCTGCTGCTGTTGGCCCGCCTGGATGCTCAGCGACCACTCGATCGATACCGGGTGGATCTGCTGGCGCTGGCGACCGACGCGGTACGCGACGCGCAGGCGATCGAACGGCACCGCGACGTCAAGCTGGAGGTGTTCGAGGGTCCCGGTGTGCCCGAGGTGCTCGGCGATGAACCCAGGCTGCGGCAGGTGCTGGGCAATCTGCTGGTCAATGCGCTGCAACACACCCCGCAATCCGCCCGCGTCACGGTGCGAGTGGGCACCGAAGGCGCCGACGCCGTCGTCGAGGTGGCCGACGAAGGCCCCGGCATGAACCAGGCCGACGCCGAGCGGGTGTTCCAACGCTTCTATCGTGCCGATACCTCGCGCGCCCGGTCCAGCGGCGGCACCGGGCTGGGGCTGTCGATCGTGGATTCACTGGTCAGTGCGCACGGCGGCGGTGTCACGTTGGACACCGAACCCGGAAAGGGGTGCCGTTTCACGGTGCGGTTGCCGCGCACCGACGACGACGCCGAGCAGGACGCGGTGTCCTGAACTCCGCTCCGCTCAGCTCAGTTCGGCCAGGGCCGCCTTGATCTTGGCTTGGGCTTCGTCCAGCGATTCCGGTGACGGGTTGCGGTCGACGTTCGCGAAGCCGAAGTCGGACAGGTTGCGGGCCGGGAAGACGTGCACGTGCAGGTGCGGTACCTCGAGCCCGGCGATGATCACGCCGGCGCGTTCGGTGTGGAACGCTTTGCACACGGCCTTGCCGATCCGCTGGGAAACCCCCATCACCTGAGCGAAGACCGCAGGGTCGAGATCCTGCCAGTTGTCCAGTTCGGCGCGCGGCACCACCAGCGTGTGACCCTGCGTCATGGGTTCGATGGTGAGGAATCCGACGACGTCGTCGCCCTCGTAGACGAACCTGCCCGGCAGTTCCCGGTTGATGATCTTGGTGAAGACGGTGGCCATGGCTTGAGCATAGGCTCAGCTGCACCGAATGAGACTGCGCCCAGGGCTGTTGCTTCCGATTCGGAACAACCCTGGACGCAGTCGCGACTCGTCGAATGGAGTGCTTACCGGTCGGCGTCGGTGTAGCGGATCACGCCACGGATGTTGCGGCCTTCCAGCATGTCCTGGTAGCCCTCGTTGATCTGCTCCAGCTTGTACTGGCGAGTGACCATGTCATCGAGGTTGAGCCGGCCCGCCTTGTACATCGACAGCAGCGACGGGATGTCGTGATGCGGGTTGCCGCCGCCAAAGATGGTGCCCTGCAGGTTCTTCTGCAGCAGCGTGAGCATCGACAGGTTCAGCTTGACGTCGGTCTCGGCCATGTTCGCCACCGCGGTCACCACGGCGGTGCCGCCCTTTGAGGTGATGTTGAGGTAGTGGTCGATGTCCTCGCCCTTGAGCTCGCCGACGGTGATGATGGTCTTGGCGGCCATCCGGCCTTCGGTCGCCTCGGCCACACCTGCCATCGCGCTGAAGATGTCGGGGTAGGCGTGCGTGGCACCGAATTTCAGTGCCTGCTCGCGCTTCCACTCCACCGGGTCGACGACGAAGATGTTGCGGGCACCGGCGTTGGCCGCGCCCTGCAGCGCGCCGGTACCGACACCGCCGACACCGACGATCACGACGTCGTCGCCGGGACGCACGTCGGCGCTGCGCACCGCCGAGCCGTAGCCGGTGGTGACGCCGCAGCCCACCAGGCAGGCGACCTCGAACGGGATGGATGGATCGATCTTCACCACCGAACTCTTGTGCACCACCATGTACGGGCTGAAGGTGCCCAGCAGCGTCATCGGGATGACCGGGGTGCCGTCGGCGGCGTGCACCCGGTGGGTGCCGTCGGACACCGCGACACCGGCCAGCAGGCCCGCACCCAGGTCGCACAGGTTGCGCAGGCCGGCCTGACAGGACGGACATTCGCCGCAGGACGGGATGAACGACAAGACGACGTGATCACCGGGTTTGATGTGTTCGACGCCCGGTCCCACCTCGGTCACCACGCCGGCACCCTCGTGGCCGCCGAGCACCGGGAAACCGGCCATCGGGATGTCGCCGGTGACCAGGTGGTGGTCGGAGTGGCACATGCCCGAGGCTTCCATCTGGATCTTGACCTCGTCCTTGACGGGGTCGCCGATCTCGATCTCCTCGATGGACCACGGCTGGTTGAATTCCCAGATCAGGGCACCTTTGGTCTTCATCTGCACCTGCTTTCACGTAGAGCTTGTTGTGATCAGACTAGAGCCTCTAGTTGTGTACGTCACAGGCCCCCCAAACAACCGCTTGGCCGGGAAGCCGTCGCGAGGCGTTGACCAGCTCAGATCGATCTGGTGCGGTGCCCGCAGCAGCCCGGTTGGCCGGGTGCACCGGCCGATTGGACTCGGTTCACCATAGTGGGGTCAGCAGCCCCGGACGGTTCACCACAGCGGCACCGGACCCTGCCCCAGCGGGTAGTAGCCGGGCAGTTTCTCGCCGGACAGCGCCCGCTCGATGCGCTTCTGCATGGTGGGGGTGAGGTCGCCGGATTCGATCAACTTCATGTACGCCTTCTGCACGTGGCCGAAGTCGAAGAAGTCGCGCTGCCACTCGATCAACAGATCGTCGTTGAGCCGGAACCAGCTGCCGCCGATGCCGTAGATCTCGTCGCGGCTGCCGTCGCTCTTGTTGGCGATCTGCTTCCAGAACCCGACGATCTCGTTCTGCTTCTCGTCGATGATCGTCTTCTGGTACTCATAGACCCAGTTCTCCAGGCCCTCCATCTCCAGACCCAGTGCGACGTCGCGGATCTCGTCGCGACCCACGCACATCACGTCTTCCTTGGGCCCGATGTTCCAGCCGTAGGTGGCGTCCTCGGTGAAGAACTCCGCCAACGGCTTCCAGTCGCCGGCTGCCTCGGCATCCTGGTTGGCCTTCAGCCAACGCTCGACCCAGTCTTCCAGTTGTGCACGTGAGGCCATGGGCTCAACCCTTCTCGTTCTCTGTGATTGACAGTGCTCGGGTGGGACACATCTCGATTGCCATTTCCACTGCATCGCGCAGCTCGTCGGGCGGTTCGGGGTCGAGGATCTCGACGACGCCGCGCTTGGGCACCTTGAAGACCTCGGGGGCTTCCAGCTCACACATCGCATGCCCCTGGCACAGGTCATCGTCGAGTTCTATCCGGTAGCAACCCACGGGACTACCCCCTGGTTCGCCTGCGATAGCGGACCTTGGCCGGTCTGGCCAGCTGCACCACCATCTTGGAATGGTCGTTGCGGTAGCTGTCCGCGGGCTGCGACATCTCGAACTCGTAGTCGCGCAACAGCACTGAGAAGATCGCCTTGATCTGCATCTGCGCGAACGCCGCGCCCACGCACCGGTGCTTGCCGGCGCCGAACGGAATCCAGGTCCAGCGGTTGATCAGGTCTTCCTGCCGCGGCTTGTTGTACCGGTCGGGATCGAAGGAGTCCGGGTCCGGGAAGTCCTCCGGGATCCGGTTGGAGATGGCCGGGGAGGCGGCCACCATCTGGCCCCGATGGATCGGGTGGCCGGCCACCTCGTACTCGTCCTGGGCCACCCGCATCAAGATGATCAGCGGCGGATGCAGACGCAGGGTCTCCTTGAGTGCATTGTCCAGATTCGGGATCTGGCGCAGCGCATGGAAACTCACTTCTTGCCCGTCGGAGTAGAGCTCGTCGAGCTCGTTCTGCACCTTGGCGTAGAACTCCGGATTGCGCAGCAGTTCGATCAGCGTCCAGGACGCGGTACCGGAGCTGGTGTGGTGACCGGCGAACATCAGCGAGATGAACATGCCGGTGACCTCGTTGGCCGAGAACCTCGGGTTGCCGTCCTCGTCCTTGATCGACACCAGCACGTCGAGCAGGTCGCGATCGCTCTTGTCCTTGGGCGGGTTGGCAACTCGACCGTGCATGACCTCCTGCACCAACTCCACCAGGCTGGCCCGGGCCTCGTCGCGGATCCGGAAGCTTTCGATCGGCAGGTACGGATCGACGTAGCAGAGCGGGTCGGTGCCGCGTTCCAACAGGTGGTAGTAGTTGGCGAACCGGGAGTCGAGCTGATTGCGGAATTTCAGGCCGATCAGGCAGGCCGTCGAGGTGTAAATGGTCAGCTCGGCGAAGAACTCCAGCAGATCGATCTCACCTTCGTCGCCCCAGTCGGCAATCATCCGGTGCACTTCGTTCTCGATGGTGGCGGCGTGACCCTTCATCTGCTCACCGCGCAGCGCGGTGTTGTGCAGCATCTCGGCGCGCCGCTCCGGGTCGGCGTCGAACACCACGCCCTCACCGAAGATCGGCGTCATGAACGGATAGGCCTCGGCCTGGTTGAGTTCACTGTCGCTGGAGCGGAAGAAGAACTCGTTGGCCTCCGCGCCGGAGAGCAACACCACCTGTTTGTCGGCCAGCTGGAACCAGCCGACGTCACCGCATTCGTCGCGGACCCGCTGCATCAGACCGATCGGGTCGGTGCGGAACTCCTCGAGGTGGCCGTGTTCTGCTTCGCCACCGGAGACCCGTTGCACCTGTTCAAGTTCTGAGCTCGTCATGACCTTCTCAGCCTTCCACTTTCAGCTTCTGGCGATCCGTGACGTCGGACAGCGGCGCCTCGGGTTGAATCTCCAGTTCGGCGATGAAGCCGCCGCGGGGAGTTTCCGCGACGAAGGTGATGGCCCGGGCGAGATCGGCTGCGCGCAGGAAGTAATCGTGTCGAGCCTGACCCCATTTGGCCCAGTCCTCGAGCATCTCGCCGACCTTGTCCATCGGCGCACTCCAACCCATTGCCGTCTTGGTGGGGCCGGGATGGACGACCGATGCCCGAACTCCGGTGCCCTCGAGCTCCATCTGCAAGGTCTTGGCCATGCCCAGCAAGCCGGCCTTTGCAGCGCCGTAACCGCCCATGTGCGGACGTGGCCGCAGTGACACATCGGAGCCGACGAAGATGATATCCCCCCGACGGCGCTCGACCATGCCGGGCAGCACCGCGGCGGCCAGCCGATTGGCGCCGATCAAATGGATCTGGATCTGGTTCTCGAATTCGTCGGTGCTGATTTCGTAGAGCTGACCGAAGTGGGTGTCACCGGCGCCGGCCACCAGCAGTTCGATCTCGCCGAGCGCCTCGGTGGCCGCGTGCACGAACGACTTGACCGAATCGGCGTCGGTCACGTCCAGCGGCAGCGCAACCGCTTCGCCGCCATTGCTTGTGATCTGGTCAACCAGTTCCTGGCATTTCTCCACCCGGCGCGCGCCGAGCGCAACCGGGAAGCCATGCGCGGCCAACTCGGTGGCTGTCGCTGCGCCGATACCGGACGACGCGCCGGCGACGATCGCCGGCCTGCGGTCGGGGTGCGGTTCGAAACGGGCCATTTAGCGTGCCTCCACGGTGTCTCTCAACGTCTTTCGACGGTCATCGGTAGATGCGCGAATCCGCGCACGGAACTGGAATGCACCCGCACAGCCGCGGATTCATCCACTTCGTAGCCACGGATCCGTTTGAACCACTCGGTCAGCGCCACCCGCGCCTCCATCCGGGCCAGGTGCGCGCCCAGGCAGAAGTGCGCGCCGCTGCCGAAACTCACCAGCTTGGAACCGATGTCGCGGCCGATCCGGTACTCGTCCGGATCGTCGAAGGCGCGCTCATCGCGGTTGGCCGAGCCGGCCAGCAACAGCAGCACGTCACCTGCGGGCACCAGGGTGTCGTAGTAGGTCAGGTCTTCGACCACCAGCCGGGCCAACAGTTGGCTGGAGGTGTCATAGCGCAGTGTCTCCTCGACCCACAGCGGGATCCGGGAGTGGTCGGCGAACACCGGGGTCAGTTGGTCGGGGAACTTGAATCCCCAATACGCAGCGTTGGCAAGCAGTTTGGTGGTGGTCTCGTTGCCTGCGACGACCATCAGGAACAGGAACGCCATGATCTCGTCGTCGGTGAGCTTGTCCCCGTCGATCTCGGCGTCCACCAGCGCCGAGGTCAGATCCGCGGTGGGCTGTTTGCGGCGCTGCTTGACCATGTCGGAGTAATAGACCAGCAGTTCCCCGGAGGCCGCGATGGCCGACTCGGGAACATCGGCCACCCCATCCTCGCGGTGCATGACGCCGTCGGCCAGCGCCCGGATCCGCACCCGGTCCGGTTCGGGCACCCCCATCAGTTCGGAGATGACGTCCATCGGCAGCTTGCCGGCGAAGTCGTCGACGAAGTCGAAACTGTGCTGCTGCAGCGCAATATCGAGGTGCTGCACCGCGATCTCGGTGACCCGGCCCTCCAGTTCGCGGATGCGTCGCGGCGTGAAACCCTTCGACACCAGGGTGCGGAGCCGCAGATGCGCCGGATCGTCGAGCGCCAGGAACGACATCACCCGATGGGCTTCGTCATTGCGCGAGATCGGGTCCAGCGACACGCCGTGCCGATTCGACAACGCCACGCTGTTGCGGAAGCCCTTGACCACGTCGTCGTGCCGGGACAGCGCCCAGAACTTCAGTTCATCGTTGCGGTACAGCGGCGCTTCGTCGCGCAGCCGCCGGTAGTACGGGTAGGGATCCTGGTGGAAGTCGTAGTCGTACGGGTCCAGGATCGGCTGGTCGATCTGCACGCTCATCGGATTCCTTTGTCGCTGGGGGCGTCCGGCACACCGTCGCTCAAGATCAGCTGCACCAGGTAGCTCAATCGATCAGCGATCTGGTGGTAGCTGAACGCGCCGCTACCGGCCTGCACCAGCGCGCCGAAGAAAGTCATCTGCAGCGCGCCGGCGGTGCGCGGGTCGGCGTCGGGACCCAACGCCGAGGCGATCCGGCGATGGATCTGGGCGCCGATCCGCTCCCGCACGGTCAGCACCGCCGGATCACCGCCGGACATCAACGCCGTCGTGCAGGCCGCGGCCACCTCGGGGTAGTCGGCGACCACCAGCGCCAACTGGCGCAGCGTGGTGTCCACCCGGGTGAACCGGCTGTCGTTGACGTCGGTGAAGTACGGCACCTGCTTGACCAGATCCAGGTAGACCTCGGCGATCAGGTGATTCTTCGACGAGAAATAGGTGTAGGCGGTGGCCGGGGCGACGTTGGCGCGCTTGGCCACCGCGCGCACCGTCAGGTCTGCGTAGGACGTCTCCCGCAACATCTCCACGCCGGCGGCCAGCACCTTGCGGAAGGTCTCCTGCTGGCGCCGGTTGCGAGTGCTCTCGCCGGCGGCCTGCGTGACGTCTACCACGGCCTCACTGGACACATGTCCAAGTTAGAGGACAAACTGGGCCGGAGGCAAGGCCGGGACCGATAACAGCAGTAAAACATCGGTATTCACTGGATCGTCCGGGCTCTCGCCACGCCCCTCTTGCCCGCGGCGGCATGCTGAGGCTATCTTCAGACCACCAGTCACCGGACACATGTCCAGTACCTCGACCGTGGAGATGCAATGGCGCTACTCGCCGATCGCGACAGCCGACTACTGATCGACGGCAAGCTCGTCGCCGGGGGCGGTGGCACCTTCGAGACCGTCAACCCGGCCACCGAGGAGGTGCTCGGCACCGCGGCCGACGCCGACGCGGCCGACCTGGGCAACGCCGTCGAGGCGGCCCGCCGGGCGTTCGACGACACGGACTGGTCGACGAACACTGCGCTGCGGGTGCGCTGCCTGCGCCAACTCCGCGGTGCGCTGCGCGAGAACGTCGAGGACCTTCGGGAGTTGACGATCTCTGAAGTAGGTGCCCCGCGCATGCTCACCGCCGGGGCGCAGCTGGAAGGCCCGATCGACGATCTGGCGTTCTCGGCCGACACCGCCGAGAACTACTCGTGGCGCACCGAGCTGGGTTACGCCACCCCGCAGGGCATTCCGACCAATCGGGTCCTGGCGCGCGAAGCTGTGGGTGTTGTCGGTGCCATCACGCCGTGGAACTTCCCGCACCAGATCAACCTGGCCAAGGTCGGTCCGGCGCTGGCCGCGGGCAACACCTTGATCCTCAAGCCGGCCCCGGACACTCCGTGGGCGGCGGCGGCCGTCGGGCAGATCATCGCCGAGCAGACCGATTTCCCGCCCGGCGTGATCAACATCGTCACTTCCAGCGACCACGCGGTCGGCGCGCTGCTGTCCAAAGACCCTCGGGTGGACATGGTTTCGTTCACCGGGTCGACCGCAACCGGACGCGCGGTGATGACCGACGCCGCGGCCACCATCAAGAAGGTGTTCCTGGAACTCGGCGGTAAGTCGGCGTTCCTGGTGCTCGACGACGCCGACTTGGCCGGGGCGTGCTCGATGGCGGCGTTCACCGTCGCCATGCACGCCGGTCAGGGGTGCGCGATCACCACCCGACTGGTGGTACCCAGGGCCCGCTATGACGAGGCAGTCGAGGCCGCCGCGGCCACCCTGGCGGGCATCAAGCCCGGTGATCCCACCAGCAAGCGCACCGTATGCGGCCCGCTGATCTCCGCGCGGCAACGCGACCGGGTGCAGTCCTACCTGGATCTGGCGCTGCAGGAGGGCGGCCGATTCGCCTGCGGCGGTGGACGTCCCGCCGACCTGGACAAGGGATTCTTCATCGAGCCGACCGTGATCGCCGGTCTGGACAACGACGCCCGGGTGTCGCGCGAGGAGATCTTCGGTCCGGTGCTGACCGTGATCGCCCATGACGGCGACGACGACGCGGTGCGGATCGCCAACGATTCGCCCTACGGTCTGTCCGGCACGGTGTTCTCCGGCGACGACGCCCGCGCTCAGGCGGTGGCGGACCGGATGCGGGTGGGCACCGTCAACGTCAACGGCGGCATCTGGTACGCCGCCGACGCGCCGTTCGGCGGCTACAAGCAATCCGGTGTGGGCCGCGAGATGGGCCTGGCCGGATTCGAGGAGTACACCGAGGTCAAGGTCATCGCAACCTTGGCAACCTGACCGCGGCCCCGATTCATCCCCCGCGCTGCATCGAAAGATCAGCGCTCACACAGCATTCGAGGAGAGACATGGGACGGTTCGACAACAAGGTCGGCATCATCACCGGTGCCGGCGGCGGCATCGGACAGGCCTACGCCGAGGCGCTGGCCCGCGAAGGGGCCGCGGTGGTGATCGCCGACATCAACCTCGACGGCGCCAAGCAGGTGGCCGACGGTATCAAGGGCGAGGGCGGCACCGCGCTGGCGCTGCCGGTGGACGTCTCCGACCCGGCCTCGGCCAAGGAGATGGCCGATGCGACGCTGGCCGAATTCGGCGGTATCGACTACCTGGTGAACAACGCCGCGATCTTCGGCGGTATGAAGCTGGACTTCCTGGTCACGGTGGACCCGGAGTACTACCGCAAGTTCATGAGCGTGAACCTCGACGGGGCATTGTGGTGCACTCGCGCGGTGTACAAGAAGATGGCCAAGCGCGGCGGCGGTGCGATCGTCAACCAGTCCTCGACCGCGGCCTGGCTGTACTCGAACTTCTACGGGCTGGCCAAGACCGGGATCAACGGCCTGACCCAGCAGCTGTCCCGCGAACTGGCCGGGCAGAACATCCGGATCAACGCGATCGCGCCGGGTCCGATCGACACCGAGGCCAACCGCACCACCACGCCGAAGGAGATCGTTGACGACATCGTCAAGGGACTTCCGTTGAGCCGCATGGGAACCCCCGAGGATCTGGTCGGAATGTGCCTGTTCCTGCTGTCCGACGAGGCATCCTGGATCACCGGACAGATCTTCAACGTCGACGGCGGTCAGATCATCCGGTCCTGACCACCGCCCGTCGTCGCGGCGAGCACCGACTAGCTGAGGAGCAATGTGGGCGAACTGAAACTGGGGTACATCGGACTGGGCAACCAGGGCGCACCGATGGCCAAACGGCTGGCCGGTTGGCCGGGCGGGTTGGTGGTTTTCGACGTGCGCTCCGAGGCGATGGCGCCGTTCGCGGAACTGGGCGCCGAATTGGCCGGCAGCGTCGCCGAGGTGGCCGGCGCCGACCTGATCAGCGTGACCGTGCTCAACGACGAACAGGTGCGCACCGTGGTCGCCGAACTGGCCGAGCACGCCAAGCCCGGAACCGTCGTCGCGGTGCACTCCACGATCGCTGCCGGCACCGCAGCTGAGCTTGCCGAGCAGCTGAAACCCAAGGGGATCCACATCGTCGACGCGCCGGTCAGCGGCGGCGCCGGGGCGGCCGACAAGGGTGAGTTGGCGGTCATGGTGGGTGCCGACCGCGAGGTGTACGAGAAGCTCAAACCACCGTTCAAACTGTTCGCCTCGCTGGTGGTGCACGCCGGTGAGCCGGGCGCGGGCACCCGGATGAAGTTGGCCCGCAACATGCTGACCTTCACCAGCTATGCCGCGGCCTGTGAGGCGATGCGGCTGGCCGAGGCGGCCGGCCTGAGCCTGTCGCAACTCGGCCGGGTGGTGCGGCACAGCGACGCGCAAACCGGCGGGCCGGGCGCCATCATCGTGCGCGAGGACATGTCGGATCTGGCCCCGGATCACTGGCTGTTCGAGGCATTCACCCACACCCGCGGACTCGGCGAGAAGGATCTGAGCCTCGCGCTCGGGTTGGGCCAAGGATTGGACGTCGACCTGCCGCTGGCCGAGGTCGCGCTGCAGACCCTGGCTGCGGGTCTGGGCGTGCCTCACCAGGCAGCGACAACCACGAAGGAGTCATGATGGACGAGTTGCGCAAGGCCGGCCTCGGCAAGATGAACGAGGTCTACGGCTGGGAGATGCCCAACATCGAGGGCGACCCCTATTTCGACCTGACCGTCGACCACCTGTTCGGCAGCATCTGGACCCGGCCCGGGCTCACGATGCGTGACAAACGGCTGTTGACGCTGGCCGCCGTGACCGCGGTGGGCCGCCAGGATCTGGCCGAGATCCAGGTCAACGCCGCCCTGCTGAACGGTGAGCTCGACGAGACCGAGCTCAAGGAAACTGCGGTCTTCCTCACCCAGTACCTGGGCTTCCCGCTCGGCTCGGGCTTGAACGGCTCGGTCGACAAGGTGGTCCGCAACCGCAAGAAGGCTGCCGAGCAGGGACAGGGCGAGGACAAGAAGGCCAACGTCAACGCCGCGCTGAAGATGCACAGCGGCACCTCGCTGGACGAGCTGTAGCTACGCCTCAGCCTTGGGCGAGTGTGCACTGACCTGCATTCCACGGCGATGCAGGTGCTTGTGGCTGCACGCTCGTGCCGGGTAAAGCGCCGCCAGTAGGCTGGTGGCCCATGCGCGTCCTCGTAATCGGATCCGGTGCCCGTGAACACGCTCTGTTGCTGGCGCTCAAACGCGACCCCGCCGTGCAGAGCTTGGCCGTGGCGCCGGGCAACGCCGGCACCGAGCTGATCGCCGATCAGTACGACGTCGACGTCAGCTCGGCCGACGCGGTGGTCGGGTTGGCCCGCAAGATCGAGACCGACCTGGTGGTGATCGGCCCCGAGGTGCCCCTGGTACTCGGCGTGGCCGATGCCGTGCGCGCGGCCGGTATCGCCTGCTTCGGGCCGTCCAAGGACGCCGCCCGGATCGAGGGTTCGAAGGCTTTCGCCAAGGACGTGATGGCCGCTGCCGGGGTCCGCACCGCGAGCAGCGAGGTGGTCGACAACCCGGGTCGGCTGGACGCCGCGCTGGATCGGTTCGGGCCGCCGGCGGGCCAAGCCGCCTGGGTGGTCAAGGACGACGGGCTGGCCGCCGGCAAGGGCGTGGTGGTCACCGCCGACCGCGACGTGGCCCGCGCGCACGCCGCCAGTCTGCTCGACGACGGTCACCCGGTGCTGCTGGAGTCCTTCCTGGATGGCCCCGAGGTGTCGCTGTTCTGCGTGGTCGACGGCGAAACCGTGGTGCCGCTGCTGCCGGCCCAGGACTTCAAACGGGTCGGCAATGGCGATACCGGACCCAACACCGGCGGTATGGGTGCCTACGCGCCGCTGCCCTGGCTGCCCGCCGAGGTGCTCACGGCCATCGTCGACGATGTCGTCAAACCCGTTGCTGCCGAACTGGTTCGACGTGGGAGCAGCTTCTCCGGGCTGCTCTACGCCGGTCTGGTGATCACTTCGACCGGCCCGGCCGTGGTGGAATTCAACTGCCGTTTCGGTGACCCGGAGACCCAGTCGGTGCTGGCGCTGCTGGAGTCTCCGCTGGGCGAGTTGCTGCACGCGGCCGCCACCGGAACCCTGGCCGATGCGGCGGCACCGCGCTGGCAGCCCGGTTCGGCGGTCACCGTGGTGGTCGCGGCCGAGAACTACCCGGGCCGGCCGCGGACCGGTGACGTGATCACCGGATCGGAGGCCGCCGGCGTGCTGCACGCCGGCACTGCCCGGCGCCCCGACGGGGCCATCGTCTCCTCCGGTGGTCGGGTGCTCGCGGTGGTGGGGACCGGTGCCGATCTGGCCGCCGCGCGCGCTGATGCGTACGCCAGGGTGGAGTCGGTTCACTTGCCGGGCAGTCATTTTCGTTCCGACATTGCACTGGCCGCCGAGCGCGGCGACATCTCGGTCTGAGTCCGAACGGGCCCTGCCGCGGCCCGACCGGATCCGGGCGGGCCGGTAGTTTTCGGGTCTTCCCAACACGGTAGCCGTGGTTTACGGTTGAGCGGTTGATTGTAATGACCGGCCCGGCGGGGCCGGGCTAGGAGCCGCTCGTGTCCTACGCATTCGCCGGCAAGCAGGCCCTCGTGACCGGCGCCGGTTCGGGTATCGGTGCGGCCCTGTGCCGAGCGCTGGCACAGCGCGGTGCGCACGTCTTGTGCACCGACATCGACGCTGCCGCCGCGGCGGCCACCGCAGACGCGTTGGGCGCACCGGCGCGGTCAGCTCAACTCGACGTCACCGACGCCGCAGCCGTGCAGGCCGCCGTCGACGACGTCGTCGACCGCGCCGGCGCGCTCGATCTGATGTTCAACAACGCCGGGATCACCTGGGCCGCCGATACCGAGGTGCTCACCCTCGAACACTGGAACTCGATCATCGACGTCAACATTCGCGGCGTGGTGCACGGCGTGGCCGCGGCCTACCCGCAGATGATCCGGCAGGGCGGCGGGTTCATCGTCAACACCGCGTCGATGGCCGGTCTGGCGGCAGCCGGGCAGATCACCAGTTACGTGATGACCAAGCACGCCGTCGTGGGCTTGTCGCTGGCGCTGCGGTCCGAAGCGGCCGGGCACGGGGTTGGGGTGCTGGCGATTTGCCCGGCCGCGGTCGAAACACCGATCTTGGACAAGGGCCTGATCACCGGCATCAACGGCCGGGACTTCTACCGAATGGGTCAGCGCAGCAAGGGTTTCTACGATCCGGACCGACTGGCTCGGGACACCCTGCGGGCGATCGAACGCAACCGGGCGTTGTTGGTGGTGCCCGGAACGGCTCGCGCCGGTTGGCTGCTGGCCCGGCTGGCTCCGGGACTCATGCAGCGGATGTCGATCCGTTTCGTGGCCCGGCAACGTGCGCTGCAGAGTGCAGCCAAGGGAGGACTGTCATGACCGTTCCGGTGTCGATTCCCCGCTACCCCGACGACGTCACGGCCGGCTGGCTGACCTCGGTGCTGGGTGCCGCCGGCGAGGGCGTCGACGTCGACGCCGTCGAGGTGACCGCGGTGGGTACCGGACAGACCGGCGCCACCTACCGGGTCGCGGTGACCTACCGGCGCAACCCCACCGACCTGCCGGGGACCTTCATCATCAAGCTGCCCGCCACCGACGACGCTGTGCGGGAACGCGTGGCGCTGGGCTACCGCAGTGAATGCGCCTTCTACGCGCAGGTGGCCGACCGGGTCGCGGTGCCGATCCCACGCTGCTTTCACTGCGAAATCTCCGAGGACGGCGCCGATTACGCGTTGCTGCTGGCCGACCAGGCGCCCGCCGTGCAGGGCGATCAGATCGCCGGGTGCGGGGAGACCGAAGCGCGTCTGGCAGCCGCCGCGATCGCCGGACTGCACGGACCCACCTGGGGTCAGTCGGAGTGGCTGACCTTCCCCGGCTTGGCCATGACCCTGACCGACGAGGCCGGCAAGCGCGGGCTCGGGGACATCGCGGCCATGAGCGCGGGCATCACGATCGAGAAGTTGGGCGAGCACCTCGGTGCCGCCGATCGGGACACCTTCGTCGAAGCCATGGACCTGGTTGCGCCCTGGCTGATCAACGACTTCGACCGGTTCAGCCTGATCCACGGCGACTATCGCCTGGACAACTTGTTGTTCGACCCGGAAGGCGAACGGGTGTCGGTGGTCGACTGGCAGACCCTCGGCGTCGGGATGCCCAGTCGCGACCTGTCCTACTTCGCGGCCACCAGCCTGGATCCGGAGCTGCGCCGGGCCATCGAGAAAGACCTGGTGGCCGACTACCACAATGCGCTGCTGGATCAGGGTGTGCGCGACTACGATCTGGAAACCTGTTGGCGGGATTACCGATACGGCATGCTGCAGGCCCCGCTGATCACCGGCCTGGGTACCGCTTTCGCGGTGGGCACCGACCGTGGTGACGACATGATGGTCACCATGTTGCGCCGCGGCTGCCAAGCCATCCGCGATCTGGAAACGCTCGAGCTGATCCGCA
This sequence comes from Mycobacterium sp. NGS45, assembly GCF_059812645.1. Classification (NCBI taxonomy): domain Bacteria; kingdom Bacillati; phylum Actinomycetota; class Actinomycetes; order Mycobacteriales; family Mycobacteriaceae; genus Mycobacterium; species Mycobacterium sp. NGS45. Next base: position 84,574 of record NZ_JCALDB010000001.1, read on the forward strand.
GCACCGCCGGGGTCTAGGGGCCGGTTTGCGGCCGTGGCCGCGTCCTAAACCGCAGAGCCTGCGCTTTGATCCGCTTCCGACGGCGTGTTGCGTATGAAACTGCAGAATCCGCGGGGGTGGGGGGCGTAGGGCTGACGAAACTGCAGAATCCGCGGGGGTTGGGGGTGGGGTAGCAAGGCTGGTTTACGCACGTCAGAATTCATTGACGCGCGTCAGCACAACTGTTAGCGTCGTCACATCGACTCCGCACGTCCCGCAGGAGGGTGCTCGTGACGTCTCTGCCCAACACCGCGATCATTGGTGCCGGCATCAGCGGTCTGACCTCGGGCAAGATGCTGTCCGACTACGGAGTGCCCTACACCACCTTCGAACTGTCTGACCGGATCGGTGGCAACTGGGCCTTCCAGAACCCCAACGGGCTGAGCAGTGCCTACCGCTCGCTGCACATCGACACGTCCAAGTTCCGGTTGTCGTTCAAGGACTTTCCGATCCCGGAGGACTACCCGGACTTTCCGCACCACGCCGACATCAAGCGCTATCTGGACGACTACGCCGATACCTTCGGGCTGCTGGACAACATCGAGTTCAACAACGGTGTGCAGCATGCGCGTCAGGTCGACGGTGGCTGGGAGATCACCGATCAGCGCGGCGACACCCGGCATTTCGACCTGCTGGTGGTGGGCAACGGGCACCACTGGGACGCGCGGCTGCCGGACTTCCCGGGCACTTTCACCGGGGAGACCATCCACTCCCACCACTACATCGACCCGCACACCCCGCTGGAGCTGACCGGCAAGCGCATCCTGGTGGTCGGCATCGGCAACAGTGCCGCCGACATCACCGTCGAACTGTCCTCGAAGTCGTTGCAGAACAAGGTGACTCTGTCGACCCGGTCCTCGGCCTGGATCGTGCCGAAGTACCTGGCGGGTCAGCCCGGCGACAAGTTCTTCAAGACGACGCCGTATCTGCCGCTGTCCTGGCAGCGCAAGCTGGTCCAGAAGATCGCGCCCTATCTGGGTACCGACCCCACCGCCTACGGCCTGCCGCCGGCGAATCACAAACTGTTCGAGGCGCATCCGACGCAATCGGTGGAACTGCCGCTGCGGCTGGGCTCCGGTGACGTGATCCCCAAACCCAACGTGAGCCGACTCGACGGTGACACCGTGCATTTCGACGATGGCACCAGCGACACCTTCGACGCGATCGTCTACGCCACCGGCTACAACATCACCTTCCCGTTCTTCGACCCGGAGTTCATCAGCGCACCGGACAACCAGATCCGGCTCTACAAGCGGATGTTCAAACCGGGCATCGACAACCTGGTGTTCATCGGCTTCGCGCAGTCCATCCCGACGCTGTTCCCGTTCGTGGAATGCCAATCCCGGCTGTTGGCGGCCTACGCCGTCGGGCGCTATGCGCTGCCGTCGGTGGCCGAGATGGAGCAGGTGATCGACGCCGACCAGAGGCTGCACGCCGGCCATTGCGTCGACCGGCCGAGGCACACCCAACAGGTCGACTACTTCTACTACGAACACGAGCTGCGCACCAAGGAGTTGCCGGCCGGCTTGGCGCGGGTCGGCTGATGCGCTCGGCTACCGATCGACGCGCTCCGCAGCGCAGCGATCTGCGTCGCGATGCCATCCTGGATGCGCTGGAAACCTGTTTGCGGGAACGCGGTTTCGATGACGTCGGAATCGCCGATGTCACACAGGCTGCCGGGGTGACCCGGCCGGCGTTCTACTTCTACTTCGAGAACAAGGCCGCCGCGGTTGCCGCGCTGATGGAGCGGATGGTCGACGACACCTTCTTCGTCAACGACGTGTTCACGCTCGCCGATGCGCCGCCGCAGACCCGCATCCACGTCATGCTGGACGGGCTGTTCGACACCTGGGAACGGCATCGGCACATGTTCAAGGCGATGCTGGAAGCACGAGGGCGCAGCGCGGCGGTGCGTGCGGTGTGGGATCAGGCCCGGGCGTCGTTCGTGGATTCGGTCGCCGAGATGATCCGCGCCGAACGTGCGGCCGGCACCGCGCCGGACGGCGTCGACGCCACGGTGTTGGCCACGGTACTGCTCGAGGTCAACGACCGGCTGCTGGAACGATTGACCTTCGGCGGGTCGCTGTCTCGGGCCGAACTGCTCACCGGGGCGGCCGCGATCTGGCTCGGCGCCGTGTACGGACTGACCTTCGCGGCCGAGGAAACCCAGGAGATGTCATGACTCATCAAGAAACAACCTTCTCCTCGCACGGCACCACGTGCAGCGGGTGGCACTTCCGCGCGGCCGGATCGGGCCGGCGGCCGGTGGTGGTGATGGGACACGGATTCGGCGGCACCAAGGACTCCGGCTTGCAACCGTTCGCCGAGCGACTCAGCGCAGCCGGTCTGGACGTATTCGCCTTCGACTACCGCGGCTTCGGAACCTCGGAAGGCGAACCGCGGCAGAGCATTTCGATCGACCGGCAACTCGACGACTACCGTGCGGCGATCGCCGCGGCCAAGGCGCTGCCCGACGTGGATCCGCAGCGGGTGGTGCTGTGGGGGTCATCGCTGTCCGGTGGCCACGTCATCCGGGTGGCCGCAGATCGCGGCGACATAGCTGCGGTGATCGCAATGACACCGCTGACCAGTGCGCCGGCCACCGCGCGGGCGGTGCTCAAGCAGTACCGGCCCGCTGCGGCAGCGCGCGCCACCGCCGAGGGGGTGGCCAGCCGGGTCGCAGTGGCCCGCGGCCGTCAGCCCGTGCTGATGCCGTTGGTCGGTCGGCCCGGGGAGCCGGGCGCGTTGGCGCTCGACGGTGCCTACGAGAGCTACCTGTCGATGGCCGGACCGTCCTGGCGCAACGAGGTGGACTCGGCGGTGGGCCTGGAGTTGGTCAAGATCCGAACCAAGCCGTACGCCAAGCGGTTACGGGCCAAGCTGCTGGTACAGATCGCCGACTTCGACCGGTACGTGCCGGCCGACGCGGTCGCCAAGACCGCCGAGCAGGGCCGCGCGATCGTGCACCGCTATCCGTGCGATCACTTCGACGTGTGGCCGGGCCACGACTGGTTCGAGCGCGCAGCCGCCGATCAGGTGCGGTTCCTGACCCGGGTCCTGGACCTGCCGGGTCGGGTTCCCGCGGCCGAACAGGCCGAAGCGACTAAGCCTGCCGCTGCGCGGCCTTGACCAGTCCGCCGCCGATGATCAACCGCTGGATCTCGCTGGTGCCCTCGTACAGTCGCAGCAGCCGGACATCACGGTAGATCCGTTCCACCGGGACCTCGCGCATGTAACCGGAACCGCCGTGGATCTGCACGGCCAAATCCGCGACCTGTCCGGCCATTTCGGTGCAGAACAGTTTGGCGGCCGACGGCGCGATCCGGCGGTCCTCGTCATCGACCCACTTGCGCGCAGCGTCGCGCACCAGGGCGCGGCCGGCCAGCACGCCGGTCTGCTGGTCGGCGATCATGGCCTGCACCAGCTGGAAGTTGCCGATCGGCGTGCCGCCCTGGGTGGCGGTGGCGGCGTAGGCCACCGATTCGTCCAGCGCGCGTTGTGCGGTGCCGACCGCCAGCGCAGCGATGTGCACCCGGCCGCGCGCGAGCGATGTCATCGCGGCCCGGTAGCCGATGTCCTCACTGCCGCCAACCAGGGTGGCATTGCTGACCCGGACGTCGGTGAACGCGACGTCGGCGGTCCAGGCGCCCTCCTGACCCATCTTCTTGTCCTTGACCCCGACCTGCACGCCGGGCGCATCGGCGGGGACCAGGAACACCGCGATGCCGGCGCCCTTTTCGTCGGCCGGCCGGGTGCGGGCGAACACCACGAACAAGGTGGCGGTGGGTGCGTTGGTGATGAACCGCTTTTCGCCGTTGATCACCCAGTCGTCGCCGTCGCGCACGGCCTTGGTGCGCAGGCCGGCCGGGTTGGATCCGGCGCCGGGTTCGGTGAGGGCGAACGAAGCCACCACGTCACCGGAGGCTATGCCCTCCAGGTACTGCGCCTTCTGCTCGTCGGTGCCGAAACCGACCAGCACCTGTCCGGCAATCCCGTTGTTGGTGCCGAACATCGAGCGCAGCGCCAGCGAGGTGTAGCCGAGCTCCATCGCCAGTTCGACGTCCTGGGCCAGGTTCAGGCCCAGACCGCCCCACTGCTGCGGGATGGCGTAGCCGAACAGCCCCATCTTCTTGGCCTGATCCCGGATGTCGTCGGGCACCCGGTCGTCGTTCAGGATCTCCATCTCCCGCGGCACCACTGCGCTGCGCACGAAGTGCCTTGTCTGATTCAGGATCTCGGCGAAGTCCTGGTCGCTGACCTCAGCTGCAGTCATGGGTCTCCCGTCCTCGGCGGCGCCCGTCCGGACCCCGCGACGATCATGGATCATATATGAAATACGATATTGGCCAGCACGGGTATTGCCCACGCGCGGTGGGCGCACAGAAGGGACGGTGACCTGATGGCGTTGTTGACTGGCCGGACGGCGGTGATCACGGGCGGTGCCCAGGGCTTGGGTCTGGCGATCGCCGAGCGGTTCGTGGCCGAGGGTGCCCGGGTGGTGCTCGGCGACGTGAACCTGGTGGCCACCGAAGCGGCTGCGGCGGGCCTGGGCGGTGCCGACGTCGCGGTGGCCCAGCAGTGCGATGTCACCTCCGCCGAGCAGGTCGACGCCCTGGTGGCCGCCGCCATCGAGAAGTTCGGCGCCTTGGACATCATGGTCAACAACGCCGGTATCACCCGGGACGCCACCATGCGCAAGATGACCGAGGATCAGTTCGACCAGGTGATCGCGGTGCATCTGAAGGGCACCTGGAACGGGTTGCGCGCGGCCGCGGCGGTCATGCGGGAGCAGCAGCGCGGCGCGATCGTGAACATGTCCTCGATCTCCGGAAAGGTCGGCATGGTCGGCCAGACCAACTATTCGGCTGCCAAGGCCGGCATCGTCGGGATGACCAAGGCCGCCAGCAAGGAGTTGGCGTATCTGGGCGTTCGGGTCAATGCGATCCAGCCCGGATTGATCCGGTCGGCGATGACCGAGGCCATGCCGCAACGTATCTGGGATTCCAAGGTGGCCGAGGTGCCGATGGGTCGGGCCGGTGAGCCCGACGAGGTCGCCAACGTGGCGCTGTTCTTGGCCTCGGACCTGTCGTCGTACATGACCGGGACGGTGCTCGAAGTGACCGGCGGGCGGCACCTGTGAGCACCCTGCGCGAAGCCGTCATCTGCGAACCGGTCCGCACTCCGATCGGTCGCTACGGCGGCATGTTCAAGTCGTTGACCGCGGTCGAGCTGGGGGTGACCGCGTTGACCGGACTGTTGCAGCGCACCGGGGTGGCCCCCGACGCGGTGCAGGACGTCATCCTGGGGCACTGCTATCCCAGCATGGAAGCGCCGGCCATCGGTCGGGTGGTCGCGCTGGATTCCGGTCTGCCGGTGACGGTTCCGGGTATGCAGCTCGACCGCCGCTGTGGTTCGGGGCTGCAGGCCGTGATCCAGGCCTGCCTGCAGGTCGGCACCGGTCAGCACGACCTGGTGGTTGCCGGCGGCGTCGATTCGATGAGCAACGTGGTGTTCCATTCCACCGACATGCGCTGGGGCGGCGCGCGCGGCGGCGTCAAGGTGCACGATGCGCTGGCACGCGGGCGCACCACGGCCGGCGGCAAGGATTACCCGGTGCCCGGCGGCATGCTGGAGACCGCGGAGAACCTGCGCAGGCAGTACTCGATTGCGCGCGAGGAGCAAGACGAGTTGGCGGTGCGCTCGCATCAGCGTGCCGTGGCGGCGCAAGGCAATGGCGTGTTCGCCGAGGAGATCATCCCGGTCACGGTGACCGACCGTAAGGGTTCGACCGTGATCGACACCGACGAGCATCCGCGGGCCGACACCACGGTCGAGGCGCTGGCCAAGCTCAAACCGGTTCTGCTGAACCAGGATCCGGAAGCCACCGTCACCGCCGGCAACTCCAGCGGCCAGAACGACGCGGCCTCGATGTGTCTGGTCACCACGCCGGAGCAGGCCGCCGAGCTGGGCTTGACCCCGCTGGTCCGGCTGGCCTCCTGGGGGGTCGCCGGAGTGCCGCCGAACGTGATGGGCATCGGTCCGGTACCGGCCACCGAAGTGGCGCTGCGCAACGCGGGCCTGTCGCTGAGCGACGTCGATCTGATCGAACTCAACGAAGCCTTCGCCGCCCAGGCGCTCGCGGTGATGAAGGAATGGAAGTTCACCGAGGCGGACTTCGAGCGGACCAACGTGCACGGTTCGGGAATCTCGCTGGGCCACCCGGTGGGCGCGACCGGTGGGCGGATGCTGGCCACCCTGGCCCGTGAGCTGCACCGCCGGAATGCCCGCTACGGGCTGGAGACCATGTGCATCGGCGGCGGCCAGGGCCTGGCCGCAGTGTTCGAGCGGGTTTAGGAGGAACGGGCTCACTATGGCACGACTTGCGCAGACCCTGGGGCTCACCGAGTTCCAGACCGAAATCGTGGCGACTGTACGGCAATTCGTCGACAAGGAGATCATCCCGGTCGCCCAGGAACTCGAACACGCCGACACCTACCCGCAGGCCATCGTCGACCAGATGAAGGAAATGGGCCTGTTCGGGTTGATGATCCCCGAGGAGTACGGCGGCCTGGGCGAGTCGCTGCTCACCTATGCGCTGTGCGTGGAGGAACTCGCGCGCGGCTGGATGAGCGTGTCCGGTGTGATCAACACGCATTTCATCGTGGCCTACATGATCCGCCAGCACGGCACCGATGCGCAGAAGAGCTATCACCTGCCGAAGATGGCCACCGGTGAATCCCGCGGTTCGTTCTCGATGTCCGAACCCGAACTGGGCTCCGATGTGGCCGCGATCCGCACCAAGGCCCGTCGCGAAGACGGCGGCTACGTGATCGATGGCCAGAAGATGTGGCTGACCAACGGTGGCAGCTCGACCCTGGTGGCTGCACTGGTCCGCACCGATGAAGGCGCGGACAAACCGCACCGCAACCTGACCGCATTCCTGATCGAAAAACCGTCCGGTTTCGGTGAAGTGGTGCCCGGCCTGACCATCCCGGGCAAGTTGGACAAACTGGGTTACAAGGGTATCGACACCACCGAGCTGGTCTTCGACGGTTACCGCGCCGGTGCCGACCAGATCCTGGGCGAGCAGCCCGGCCAAGGCTTCTTCCAGATGATGGACGGCGTCGAGGTGGGCCGGGTCAACGTCTCGGCGCGGGCCTGCGGGGTCGGGATCCGGGCGTTCGAACTGGCAGCCCGCTACGCCCAGCAGCGTTCCACGTTCGGCAAGCCGATCGCCGAGCACCAGGCGATCGCCTTCCAGCTGGCCGAGATGGCCACCAAAGTCGAAGCAGCGCACCTGATGATGGTGAACGCGGCCCGCTTGAAGGACTCCGGTGAGCGCAACGACGTCGCCGCCGGGATGGCCAAGTATCTGGCCAGTGAGTTCTGCGCCGAGGTCACCCAGCAGAGCTTCCGGATCCACGGCGGCTACGGCTACTCCAAGGAGTACGAGATCGAGCGGCTGATGCGCGATGCCCCATTCCTGTTGATCGGTGAGGGCACCAGCGAGATCCAGAAGCAGATCATCAGCAAGCGGCTGCTCGACGAGTATCGGATCTGATTTGAGCGCACCGGAGTTCGCCGCCCGGCCGCAGCTCGCCGAAGACGTTGCGCGGCTGGTGCGCCGACGCATCTTCGAGGGCACCTATCGGGCCGGCAGCTACATCCGGCTCGATCAACTGGCGGCCGAACTCGGGATCAGCGTCACCCCGGTGCGCGAGGCACTGTTCGGGCTGCGCGCCGAGGGATTGCTGACCCAGCAGCCGCGGCGCGGATTCGTGGTATTGCCGGTCACCCGACGCGACATCGCCGACGTCGCCGAGGTGCAGGCCCATATCGGTGGCGAACTGGCGCACCGCGCGGTCGGTGAGATCACCGATGAGCAACTGCGCGAACTCGAGCAGATCCAGCGCCGGTTGGAGCAGGCCTACGCCGACGGCGACCACGAACTGGCGGTGCGGCTCAATCATGAGTTCCACCGCGGCATCAACGTGGCGGCGTGCTCACCCAAGTTGTCCCAACTGATGTCGCACACCACGCGCTACGCGCTGGAATCGGTGTTCCCGACGGTCGCCGGCTGGGCCAAACACTCTGCGCGCGACCATCGTCGGGTGCTCGCCGCACTCCGGCGCCGCGACGGCGAGGCGGCGCGCCAAGCGATGTACGAGCACCTGTGTGCGGCCTCGGTGCCGCTGATCGAGCATCTGGCCGAACTGGGTGTGGTCGAAGACTGACGTGAACGGTCCGCGGTTCGGGGCTGCTCGCGGCATGGACGAAGGGGAAGCGATGGGCGTGCTCGACGGGATCAGGGTGCTGGACTACGGGCGGTTCATCGCCGCCCCCTGGTGCGCTGCGCTGCTGGCCGATCTGGGTGCTGACGTGCTGCGGGTGGAGAAGCGCGAAGGCGGCGAGGACCGCTGGGTACAGTCGGTCTCCGAAAGCGGCGAGGGCGGCACCTTCCTACAGTGCAACCGCAACAAGCGGTCACTGACCCTGGATTCGACCACACCCGAAGGCGCCGAGATCACCCGCAAGCTGGTGGCCAGTGCCGACGTGGTGGTGGCCAACATGCCCGCGGCCGGAATGCGGGTCAGCGGCCTGGACTACGAGACGCTACGGGCGGTCAAGCCCGACATCATCTTGGCCAGTGCAACCGCGTTCGGTGAGGGCGGGCCATACAGCGACCGGGTTGGTTTCGACGGCGCCGGACAGGTGATGTCGGGTGCCACCTACCGGCAGGGTCTGCCGGATCAGCCAATCCGGACCGTGGTGCCCTACACCGATTTCGGCACCGCACAGAACTTGACCATCGGGGTGCTGGCGGCGCTGTTCCACCGGGCCCGCACCGGCGAGGGACAACATGTCGAGGGCGCTCTGCTGCCGACCGCGTTGATGCTGTCCAACGCGTTTCTGATCGAGCGGGATCTGCTCGGGGTGGACAAGCCGCGGATGGGCAACAGGGGCACCTCGGTGGCGCCGTGCGATCTGTACCGGACCGCTGACGACGGCTGGGTGCTGCTACAGATCGCCGGACCGTCGATGTTCAAACGCTGGTGTCGGCTGGTGGGCCGGGAGGAGTTATTCGACGATCCACGGTTCGCCGACGACGATCTGCGCTGGACCAACGGCGACGAACTCAACGACATCATGGCGGCGTGGTGCGCGGACAAGACCAAGGCCGAGGTGATGAAACTGCTGGAGGCCGCCAAACTTCCTGCCGCACCCATGCATTCGACCGCTGAGGTACTCGAGGACCCGCATGTGCAGGCGATGGGTTTTCTGCAGCGAGTTCCGTTCCCGGGCACCGCGCACGATGTGCCGCTGATCGAGACCCCGGTGCGGATGTCGGCCACGCCCGGCGCCATCCGGACCCGGGCGCCGCTGCTCGGTGAGCACACCGACGAGGTGCTCGGCGAAATCGGTTACAGCGCCGCCGAGATCGCCGGGCTGCGAGAGCGCGGCATCGTCTAGCCCAGCATTGAGACGTGCATCAGGTAGGGATTCTGCGAGTAGGTAGCGACGCCAGTTCTATCTGAATGTCGATGAAAGCAGCGCGCGTAGCGCGCCGACATCCACTTTGCCGGTGCCGCCGCGCGGAATGTCATCGACGCTACCCACCAGCTTCCACACCGTGGGCACCTTGAACGCGCTCAGCAACTCGCGGGCCGCGGCGCGTAACTGATCGACCGTCAACTGGGGTTCACACACCACGAGCGCGCCCACGGCATTGCCGTCCGAACCAGCAACATTGGTCACCGCCGCCGCCGTGACGCCGGGGATGGTGCGCAGTGCGTCGACCACCTCCGCGGGGTACACGGTTGCGCCTTTGACCTTGAACATGTCGTCGACGCGGCCGTGGAAGAACAGGAAGCCGTCGGCGTCGAGATGTCCGCGGTCGCCGGTGCGGTAGAAACCGTCGGTGGTGAAGACCTCTTCGCGGCTGCGCCGGCAGATGCCCCGCAGGACGTGCGGCCCGCGGACCTCGATCATGCCGGCGGTCCCGGCCGGCACCGGTTCGCCGGTGTCGACGTCGGTGATCCGCACTGCGATTCCCTCGAACGGTTTTCCGCAACTGCCCCAGGCGGATTCGGGCAGGTCGACATCCGCCGGATACCCACAGTAGGGACCGAACGTCTCGGTCATCCCGAACAGATTCGCCCGGGCTCCCTTCGGTGCGCGCTGTTCGGCCGGCAGCAGCGCCTCCAGGCTGCCGACGCGCAGCGCGGACAGGTCGACCTCCTGGCGGGCGGCATGTTTGGCCAGCGCCTCGGCCTGGTCCGGCCAGCCGCGGAACAACGTGACCTGTTCGCGTTCCAGCAGGTGCAGCGTCTGTTCTGGCCGCGGTGTCGGTTCGGTCACCAAGGTCGCACCGGCCAACAGCGCGGACAGGATCCCGGCGCCGAATCCGCCGACCCAGAAGAACGGCATCGGCAGGTACAACCGGGTGTCGGCCGTCACGCACCGCGCTGCCAAACCGGACCGCACGGCGCCGAAGGCGCTGCCGTGCGAATGCTGCACGGCCTTGGGGGCGCCGCTGCTGCCCGAGGTGAAGATGATCGTCAGCGGGTCGGCGGGCCGCACCGTAGCCGCCAGTGCCGCGGCCAACGCGTCATCGCCGGCCGGCAACGCATCGAGGTCCTCGACCCGCCACACCGTGCGCAACGCGGGTGGATGCGGTTGGCCGGCAAGGCCATCCAGGTAACGATGACCGCGGAACTCCTCGACGCAGATCAACTGGGTGACCGCGGCGGTGCGCAGCTGCGCACCGAGCTCGCGGGCCGACAGCAGCGTGCTCAACGGCACCAACACCGCGCCGACTCGCATCACCGCAACCGCGATGCGCACCCACTGAACACCGTTGGGCGCCAGCAGGCCGACCCGAGTGCCCTTCGAAACACCCGCGCAGATCAGCTTCGCCGCCAACTCCAGGCTGCCGGCGTCGAGTTCGCGGTAGCTGATCCGCTCTGCCGGATCGATCACCGCTGCGTTGCCCGGGGCCTGAGCCGACCGGGCCCGGATCAGCGCGTCGACAGTGTCGGCCTGCGTTGTGCGGTCATTCATCGAACAACCTCGACAGCGCCGGCAGGTCGATCTTGCCGCTGGACAGCAGGGGCAGCTGGGCCGGCGTGACCACCGCGAAGCGGCGCGGCACCTTGTAGGCGGACAGTTCGGCGCGCAGGGCGGTGCGGACCGCGGTCTCGTCGAATGCCGCAGGATCGGGGGAGACGACGACGGCTGCGACCAGTTGGCCGCGGTCCGGATCCGGTAACCCGATCACGTAGGCCGGGTGGTCGGTCAGTTTGGTCAGCGCCTTCTCCACCTCGGACGGGGTCACGTTGGCCCCGGCGGTCTTGATCATCGAACCGGACCTGCCCAGAAAGTAATAGAACCCGTCGTCGTCGACCCGGAACAGATCACCGGTGTGGAACCAGCCGTCGGCGTCAAAGCATTCCTCGCGGCTGCGCCCGTAGTAGCCCTGCATCAGATAGGGGCCGCGGATGCACAATTCCCCGACCTGGCCGGCCGAGACCGGTGCGCCGGAGTCCGGGTCGACCAGTTGGACATCGAAGCCCGGCGCAGGCTTTCCGTAGCAGCCGCGCCGATGTTCGGGCTGATCGGTGTCGTCGGCGCTGAGTAACACCACGCTGCCGGCCTCGGTCATGCCGAGCATGTTGTGCCGCAGTTCGGGATCGGTGGGCTGGGCCTCCGGCGCCATGATCGGGTACAGGTTGCCGCGACGTAGTGCCGAAAGATCCCGCACGCCGAAGCTGGGATGGCGGGCCAGTGCGGCCACGCCCGCGGCAAAGCCGTTGGTCACATTGGGCGCTTCGCGCTCCAGCAGGTCCAACGTTTCGGCTGGGTCGACGGCATTGGAGCACAGCAGCGTGGAACCGGCCACCAGGGTGGCCAGCAGACCGAAGGCGAAACCTCCGATCCAGAAGAACGGGGAATTGCAGAACAGTTTGTCCGACTCGGTCAGGTCACGGATCGCGTTCAGATTGCGCTGATGTTCGAGCAGGCCGCGATGCGTGAGCACCGCACCCTTGGGCGGACCGGTCGAGCCCGAGGTGTGGATGATGGCCAGCGGATCGCAGCCGTCGACATCGGACTGCAGGGCCGCCAGCAGCGACTCCGGAGTGCCGGTGCCGGCGGCCTCCAGCTCCTCGAGGTCGAGGACCACCTTTCGCAGCTGCGGCACCGCGGGGCTGAAAACCTGATCAGCAGACCATGTTTGGCCGAGCATCTCGGTGAGGGCAGCGCGATAGTCGTGCCCGCGGTAACCGGGGGTGGCCAACAGTATCGAGATGTCCGCGCCGACCAACTGACTGCGTAGCTCGGTGCTGGTGCTGAAGGTGGAGAACGGCACCAGCACGGCGCCGATCCGGGCGGCCGCGAACGCCGCGATGACGAAGTCGACACCGTTGGGGTAGAGCAGGCCGACATGGGTGCCTTTGCCGGCGCCGACGGCGATCAGCCCGCGCGCCACCCGTGCTGAGCGTTGGTCGGCTTCCAGGTAACCGATCCGTTGTTGATCGCAGATCAACAACGGATTGTCGCGATCCTGCCGGTCGGCCAGCAGCTCGCCGAGTGTGACCGGCTGTGCCGGATCAGGAACCGTCATCGGCGACACTGGGCGCAGTCGCGGTCAACTCGGCGCGGACCGCGCGGAGATCGGGCTTACCGGACGGAGTGCGCGGGATGGCCGACACCACGTCGATGTGCACCGGAATCTCATAGCGGGACAAGCGTGTTCGCAGAAACTCGGCCAGCTCGCCGGCGTCGGTTTCGGTCTCCGGCCGCAGTTCCACCATGGCCACCGGGACCTCACCGAGCCGGCCGTCGGGGCGGCCCACCACCACGGCTCCGGCGACGGCCGGGTGGCGTTCCAGCGCGGCACCGACCTCGTCGGGCATCACCTTGAAGCCGCCGCGGATGATCGCCTGATCGGCCCGGCCCAGGATCCAGACGAATCCGTCGGCGTCGATGCGGGCCAGGTCCGTGGTCCGCATCCAGTCGGCGCCCGGCCCCACCTGGGCGGGGATCACCTCGAGCAGCCCGGGTTGATCGACGCCGACCGGGTTACCCTCGTCATCGACCACCCGCAGCTGGGCGCCGGGATTGATCCGGCCCACGCTGCCGCGTTTGGTGTGCCAGTACTCGCGATGATCGGCCAATGTCCAACTTGCCACGCCACCACCGAATTCGGTTGCGGCGTACGAGGTCAGCACCGGAACGCCGAACTTCTCGGTGAACGCGTCCGCGTCGTCGGCCGACAGCGGCGCGGTGCCGGAGGTGACGACCTGCAAGCTCGACAGGTCCGCACGGGTCAGATCCGAATGCAGCACCATCCGCAGCGCGGCCGGCACCAGTGACACCGCGCGCGGCCGGTGCTCGCGCACCGCGGCGGCCCAGCTGTTCAGCTCGAAGCGCTCCAACAGTACGAAGGGCCGCGCCTCGGCGATGCACAGCAGCACCCGGAACACGCCGCCGACATGCACCAGCGGCGAATTGACGATCGCCACGCCGCGGCGCAGTTCGGCAGGTGCCGGGGATGCCTCGGGGTCGGCCCCGATCACGCTGCGGGCCAACATGTCATAGGTCAGGTCAACCCGCTTGGGCGGCCCGGTGGTGCCGCTGGTCAGCATCCACACCGCGACACCGGGCCGGGAGGCCGCGCCCGGGGTCGGGGACCCGGGCGCGGTGACGACGGGCCCGGAGTCGGTCAGCGTGACGATCCGGGCACCGAGGCCGGGGCCGGTCAGCGCGGCGACGTCGTCGCCGGCACCGATCAGCACCGGAAGATCCAGTGCCGCCAAGTCGGCGCGGGTGCGTTCGTCACCACGCGCCGGGTTGATCACCACCACTGTGCCGCCGGCCCACAGCACGCCGAGCAGCGCTGCCAGCTGGGGTGGGCGGTTGCGCAACATGATTCCGACCAGCGGGGGGTCCTGCGCAGCGGAGTCGGCCACCAAATCGCGCACAACCCCGGCAGATTCGGCCAACTGCCGCCAGGACAGCCACGACCCGTCGAACTGGACCGCACGGGCGTCCGGGTCGAGGTTCAGCACATCGGCGATCCGACGGCTCAGCGGATGCGTCGTCATCGGATCCGGGGTTGCCGTGCCGCTGGGCCACCGGCCGCGCGTTGAGCGGCCAGCTCGGCCTTGCCCAGCGGATTGCCCAACCGGGTGTAGATCAGGCCGTGGTCCAGGGCCGCGCGGTAGGGCTTGTCCAGCGACTCCCAGATGGCCTTGACCGTGCCCTGGGTTGCCGACGGTGGCTTGGCGGCGATGGTGGCGGCGAGCTCGTGCGCCCGGTTCCACAGTTCGTCGGTCTCGACCACCTCGGTGACCAGACCGATCTGCAGCGCAGTCTCGGCCGAGACCCGTTCGTCGTTGCCCAGCAGTGCCATTCGCAGTGCGTCACCGAGGCCGACCTTGCGCATCAACCCGATCGGCTCCAGTGCGGACACCAGCCCGGCGGTGACGTGCGAGTCGAAGAACGTCGCCTCCTGTGAGCAGATGACCACGTCGGCTTCGTTGACGAAGTACAGCGCCCCCGCGGTGCACATGCCCTGCACCGCGCAGACCACCGGTTTCCACATCTTCTGCCACTTCGGGCTGAGCAGTTCGCCGGGGTCTTCGTGGTTCCAGACGTTGTCGGGTTGGCCGTAGTCGGATTTGATGTCCAGCCCGGCGCTGAACGCCCGGGTGCCGGCAGCCCGGAGCACCACAGCGTTGGTGGATTCGTCGAGCTTGACGATCCGCCAGGCGGCCTGCATCTCCTCGCACATGGTGCGGTTGAAGGTGTTCAGTCGGTCTGGCCGGTTCAAGGTGATGGTGGCGACCTTGTCGGCGCGGTCGAACTCCAGCAGGATGGTTTCGAACGGCTGTGCCGCCTCGGTTTGCATGTCGGTCATCTCAGCGGCACTTCCAGTTCGGGGCCCGCTTCTCGACGAACGCCAGTGGGCCTTCGTTGGCGTCCTCGGTGCGCACCACCCGTTCCCGGAACGTCTCGGCCAGGATCTCGCCTTCCAGCAGCGGCAGATCCAGCGTCTTGTGAATGGCCAGCCGGGTGCCGCGGACGGCCAGCGGCGCATTGGAATTGATCACGTCGGCGATCTGGTGGGCGCGTTCGAGCAGCTGCTCGTGCGGCACCACCTCGCTGATCATGCCGAGGTCATACGCGCGTTGGGCATCCATGCGTTCGTGCTTGCCCATCAGCGCCATCCGCAGCGCGATGTTGCGCGGCAGCACCCGAGCCAATCGCACCATCTCGCGCGCGGCCACCAGGCCGATGCTGACGTGCGGGTCGAAGAATGTCGCCTGATCCGAGGCGATCACGATGTCGCCGGTGGTCACCCAGTCCAACCCGGCACCGCAGCAGATGCCGTTGATGGCCGCCAGCACCGGCTTGGCCATCCGGCGAAACGGCGGCGTGCCTTCCTGCGGTGCTTCCCACTGGTCGTAGCTGGACAGGTAGGGCCGTTCGTAGATGACCTTGCCGTCCTCGGGGATCTCCTTGACGTCGGCGCCGGTGCAGAACGCCCGCCCGGTCCCGGTGACGATCGTCAACCAGATGTCGTCGTCGTTCTCGGCTTCGTCATAGGCGGCCCGCAACTCGCTGATCATGTGCGGACTCAGCGCGTTGAGCGCCTCGGGCCGGTTCAGCGTGATGGTGGCGGTGTGGCCGGCCACCTCGTAGCCGATGGTGTCGTAAGCGACCATGTGTTTCCCTTCGTCACCGGCCCCGGAAGTCCGGGGTGCGTCGCTCTCGGAAGGCCGCCAGGCCCTCTTTGAAATCAGAAGTGCGGCATGATAATTCGAGATCAGATAGTTCGGCGGCCATGCTCTGGGTCAAGGTGGCGTGTTGGCCGTAGGCGAGTGCCCGTTTGGCCAGGCCCAACGCCACGGTCGGCCCGGCCGCCAGTTTGGCGACCAACGCCTCGGTGACCTCGGCCAGCTGGCTGCTCGGTACCGCGTCGTGGATCAGCCCCCAGTCCAGCGCCTGGGCTCCGCTGACCCGTTCGCCGAGCAGCAGCATGCGGCGCGCGCGGGCCACACCCGCCAGCCTGGGCAACAGCCAGGTGGACCCAGAGTCCGGACTGAAGCCGCGATCGACGAACGGTTCCCACAGCGTGGCGCCCTCTTCGGCAATGGTGAAGTCCGCTGCCAACGCCAGGTTGCAGCCCAGTCCGACCGCGTACCCGCGCACACTGCACACCACCGGTAGCTGCACCGAGGTGATCAACTCCACGACGCGGTTCGCGCCGTGCGGGACCCGTCGCACCAGATCCCCGGCGCGTGGCCGCTTCCCGCTGGAGTTGGTGGCCACCCAGTCCGCGCCGCTGCAGAAGTCCCCGCCGGCCCCGGTGATGTGGATGGCCCGCAGCGAGTCATCGCTGGCGGCCGACGTCAACGCCTGCACCAGATCCTCGATCATGGCATGGCTCAGGGAGTTTCGCCGCTTCGGGCGATCCAGGGTGATGCGCAGGACACCGGCGTCGTGCGTCAGCGTCACGACGCCGCCGGAGTCGCCGTCGCCGTGCTGGTCGGCTTGCTCGCTCACCTGGGGAGCCGCCTTTCCGGAGGGGTTATAGATAGGGCTACAGTAGACGATACGAGTCCAATCCTGTACAACTTAGCAAGGAATGGGCGTCGGCGAAACAGGGACCCACGACGGCTGGGATCCGGAAGGGAGGCGGCGATGACACCGCCTCGCATCCGGCCACCCCGGGTCGCCGAACTGGTGGCCTCCCGACTGCGTGACGACATCCTGTCCGGCCGACTGGCCGAAGGTGACGTACTGCCGACCCAGGAAACCCTGTTCGGTCAGTTCGGTGTCAGTCCGCCGGCAGTCCGGGAAGCCATCCACATCCTGGAATCCGAAGGCTTGGTCTCGGTGCGTCGCGGCAACGTCGGCGGCGCCATCGTGCACCAACCGTCGGCACAACGCACCGCGCACACCATCGCGATGGTGCTGCAGGCCCGGGCGGCTACCCCGGCCGACGTCAGTGGCGCCCTGATGCAGTTGGAACCGCTGTGTGCCGGCATGTGCGCCGAGCGGCCCGACCGCGCGACCGAGGTCATACCGCATCTGGAAGCCGAGATAGCCCGGCAGACCGAAGCTTTCGACGACGCCGGACAGTTCGTGCCGAACGCGCGACGCTTCCACGAAGCCTTGGTGGCTCGGTGCGGCAACGAGCCGATGATCCTGTTGATCGGTGCGCTGGAGGTGATCTGGTCTGCCCATGAGTCTTCGGTGTGGAGTAGCGCCGACGACGTCGGCGCACCGAGTGAAACCAACACCGTCGCGACCCGGCGGGCCGCACTGCGGGACCATCAGCGGTTGCTCGACGCGATCCGGGACGGCAACTCCGAACGTGCGGTGCGACTGGCCCGCACCCATCTCACGGCCGCACGCAACAACACGCTGGCGGCGGTCCGTGCGCCCATCGATGCCAACAAGATCGTCGGCGTCGGACAGCAATTCGATCCCGGCCGCAACGGCCACGGCAAGACACCTCTGAAGGAGCGGTACTGATGACTTCAGCCCAGAACGGGTCGGCAACCGATGGCCGTGTGCTGTTCGACGTCGATTACGACACCCGGATCGCGACCATCACGCTGAACAACCCGGCCCAACGCAATTCGTATGACGCCGGCATGCGGGATGCCGTCGAACGCTGCCTGGACCGGGTGGCCGAGGACGATGACCTGACCGTCGTACTGCTGCGCGGTGCGGAGGGCGTGTTCAGCACCGGCGCGGACATGAACAACGCCTACGGCTGGTACGGCGAACGCGCCGACGGCAGCCAGCGCACGCCCGATGCCGCACCGGCCAAGTCCCGGCCCAGCCAGCGGCGTCGACTCACAGTGGACCGCAAGACCTTTGGCTTCTATCACAACCTGATGGGCTTCCCGAAGGTCACCGTCGGCGAGATCAACGGCTACGCACTCGGCGGCGGGTTCGAGATGGCGCTGATGATGGACATCTCGGTGATCGGGCGCGACACCAAGATCGGGATGCCGGCGACCCGGTTCCTCGGACCCGCGCTGGGCAGCCTGCACATGTTCTTTCACCGGCTCGGCCCGGTGCTGGCCCGCCGACTGCTGTTGACCGGCGACATCATCGAGGCCGGCGAAGTCGAGAACCTGGGTGTGTTCACCGAAACCTGTGCACCCGAAAAGGTTTCAGCGCGAGCCAGCTATTGGGCGCAGAAGGCGGCCAAGATGCCGGCCGACGGCGTGGTGATCGCCAAGGAGGCGTTCCGGCTGGTCGAGCAGAGCCAGGCGTACCAGGGCGAAGAGGTGTGCAGCTATCTGTTCCACGCCTACGGCACCAACCTGCAGTTCGCGCCCGGCGAGTTCAACTTCGTCAAGACCCGGGCGCAGCAC
Source organism: Mycobacterium sp. NGS45 (assembly GCF_059812645.1). Taxonomy (NCBI): domain Bacteria; kingdom Bacillati; phylum Actinomycetota; class Actinomycetes; order Mycobacteriales; family Mycobacteriaceae; genus Mycobacterium; species Mycobacterium sp. NGS45. Next base: position 103,011 of record NZ_JCALDB010000001.1, read on the forward strand.
GGCACCAAGGAAGCGTTCCGGCTGCGCGACGAGCACTTCTTCGTCCCGGAACCGTGAGGCCTCCCCGCCGGGAGGGTCAGGACCGCTTGGCCTTGCGTGCCGGCTTCTTCGCCTCAGCGATGGCCTGCTCGGCCCGGTCCAGAATGCAGCCCAGTACGTAGTCGAAGTTGGCGTCGTCGGCGGCACCGATCCGGTGCCCCGCCTGGGTGACCTTGGACAGCAACGGTGCCACATCCGGGTCGATGGTCATGGCCTCTTCGAAATCTCCTGGGCCACCGTCGATTGCCCGGTTCTTCTCATAGAGCCGTTGCAGCACCACCGACCCGCGAACGTGCACCGACACCGCCGAATAGGTGTCGAAGGCCTGCTCGGGTGACAGGCCGGCCTCGACCAAACCCGCGATCGCCTTCTCCACCTCGGTGACGCCCATGGCGGCCGCCCGCGGCGACAGCGCAGAGCGGATCAACACCAGATCGCACAGAATCGGGTTGCTCAGGAACGCCTTTCGCATTCCGCGGGCGTGGTTGGTCAGGGTGTCGCGCCAGTCCTTGGCCTCGACATAGGGAGTGTCGACGACGAACTGGCGCAGCGCGCGGTCGGTCATCGCATTGAGCAGATCGTCCTTCTTGCGGAAGTACCAGTAGATGCTGGTGACGCCGACGCCGAGATGCTTGCCCAGCAGCGGCATGCTCAGGTTGTCGATACCGACCTGTTCGGCCAGCTCGAACGCTCCCGCAATGATGTCGTTGGGATTGATGGAGCCGCGCTCACGCCGCTGCCGTTTGACGGCGGTCGCCTGCTTTGCCACGACGGGCACCTCCAATGAATTCGTCGCTTGCCGTCAACGTTACCGGGAGCCATCCAGTTTGCCCTCGTCCGCAGCCGGTGCTGAGACGAGCAACACAGTGCAGCGACCTCCGATCTCGTTGCCGAACTGCTCTACGGTAACCGGTATCGTAACTCTTTCCGGTAGCTTGGGTGCGGACCTCGGCGAGGAGGGTGGCAGATGGCGACGGCGGCAGAAGCGCGGGACTGGGCCCCGGTGGCACTGCGCGGAATCGGCGATTCGCTCTACACACCGTTTGCCGGACCCGATGGCGAAGACATCGACTGGGCTGCCTACCGCACTCTGGTGCGGTACTGCGTCGCTGACCTCGGCCATGAAATGCTCTGGTGCACAAGCGGTGTGGGAGAGTTCTGGGCGCTCACGCTCGATGAGCGCAAGCGGTTGCTGGAGGTCGCGATCGAAGTGGGTCGCGCGGCGAATCCGGACTTGGTGGTGCAGGCCTGCACGGCCGCGACCTCGCCCAAGGACTGCGTGGAGTTGACCCGGCACGCCCAGCAGGTCGGCGCCGACATCGCCTACCTGCAGACGCCGATGATGGAAGCTCACGGCGGCGCCGGGGTGCTGGCGTTCTTCCGCTACGTCGCCGACCGCACCGATATTGCGCTGGGGATGTTCAACTCGCCGTCGTCGGGCTATGTGCTGAAGGCGGCCGAGAGTGCGCGCATCTACGCCGAGATACCGGCGGTGTGCGCCACCAAGGAAGGTGCGTTCCGCCCGCACAACAGCCGCAAACTGCATGAACTGGCGCCGGAACTGGTGATCTGGGAATGCGATCTGACCGTGTATCGGGCCGGTTGGCTGCGGGCCGGGATCGTCTGCCCGGCACAGTTGGGCACGGTCGGCTACCTGCACGAGACACCGCAGGACAAGATCCTGACGGCCTACTGGCAGCTGATCTACGCCGACCGGTTGACCGAGGCGATGGACTATGCGGCCGACCGCGGCATGGACCAGTTCGATCTGGACACCGCCGGATTGTTCACCTGCTATCCGGGACGGCCGGACTACTTCACGCACTGGGCCGGGGCGTTCAAACACGCCGCGGCCGTGCTGGGACTGCCGATCGGTTCCTATCCGCACTCCCGCGCCCCGCAGGTCCCGGTGCCCGATGCAGCGAAGGCGAAGATCGAAGCCGCCTACCGTCGGCTGGGACTGCTGAGCGCCTGCTGAACTGAACCTGGGGAAGAGCCGGTGTGGCTCTTCCCCAGGTCTGTCCTCAGTCAAGCTTCAGGTCAGCGACGAATCACTCCGTGTCGCCACCGGTCTTGGCTGCCTTGCGCTCGCGCTTCTTGCGATCGAAGCGCTTCTTCGGCTTGTCGTCATCCGAAGCGCCCGCCTTGGTTTCGGACTTCGTTTCGGACTTGGTGTCCGGCTGCGACGACTGCTGCTCCGGTGCGGCGCTGTTGGCGCCGACGTTGCCGGCTTCCGAAGCCGGGGTCGGCTTGCTGGCGATGGTCGGACGCTTGAACGGATTCAGCTTATTCAACGTGCCGCTGAGGCTGGGCCGGGTGGGCTTCTTGACCACGTCGTTGACCACCGGGGTGTTGGTCTGCGGATCCTCGGCAGCCAGCACCTCGGCAGGCGGCACCTCGGCGTCCGGCGTCACCGGATCCGGAGTGCCGCCAGGTGCGTCGCCCTCAATCTCGGGGGCGTCGGGCACGATGGCCGGAGCAGGCGCGATGCTCACGTTGAAGGTGCGATCGCTGCGCTTGTTCAGGTTCGGGATTGCACCGAGTTCCTGCTGTTCATCGACACTCTGGCTGGTGGCGACGACGGAATTCTGCGGCTCCGGCTCGGCCTCCGGCGGCGGAACCGGCCGCGGCGCGTTGAGCGCCCTGACGATCTGTTCCGGCACCTGGCGCAGGAAGAAATCGACCGTACCGGTGTTCGAGAACACACCCGGGAAGGTCTGGCCCGGCGCGCCGCCTTCCACGTAGTAGGGATGGCCCGGGGTGTCCATGAAGACCGGCCGGTACCCGTTGAGGAAGGCGTTGGTGACCTTGGCCGGCGCATTCACCAGGTGGCTGACCGCGGCGACCGGGTCTTCATCGTCGATGGCCGCGACGACCTCATCGAGGATCTCGGTGGTCTGGAACATCGCGGTGATGAACGGTGCCAACGCGGCCCGGCCGAAGTTGCCGACCACTGTGCGGGAGAGCAAGCCCGGGCCATCGATCTGACCGTTATTACCGGTCTTGGCCATCCAGCTGGTGCCGAGGATGCGGGCCAGTGGTTCCAGGCCGAGGTCATCGAGGATGTCGCCGGGGACCCGCAGGCCATCCAGCAACTTGGCCCTGGTGCCGGACAGGCCGGTGGTCAGGAACACATAGTTGAACTCGCCGAAGGCCATCAGGAACTCGCCCTTGGACAGGTGATCCAGCGAAACCTCCAGCACTGCGAGGATCTCGTCGACCGCGATGCCCCCTGCTTCTTCTGAACCCGCCAGGGCCTGGGCGATCCGGTCACCGTACTCGGGAAGCTTGCCCAATACGGTCTGGATCCGCTCCGGGTCGGCCAGGTTGCTGAACATGTTCTGGAACTGCGCCTGCACGGCAGGGCTCTGCAGCGTGTCTCCCAGACCACCGAAGGCGGCCTCACTGGCCGGGAACACACCAGGCCAGTTCGATGCGCCGTACCCACCATCCCCGGTGAACATCGACGTACCCAGGTTCGCAAACGTCGTGCCCCACACCAGCAGCGGGTTCTCGAACGCCGAAAGCGTCACCGGCGTGCTCGAGGTGTAGGTGGTATCGCGAAGTTCGGGCGTCGTGGCGGCAACCGGGCTGACCGCCATTGCGCCGGCCGTGGCGACCGCGATGCCGGCGGCCGCCAGCTTGGTCCGGCGCGTTCTCGGTGGTGCCGCCGTGAGCTGGTAATCGCAATCCGCAGCGGTACGACGAGGTTGTTGCATCGATTCTCCCCTTGTGTGACACAGCCCATGTTTGGACTGTGTGAACCCTGGACAATAGCTGAGAACTAGCTGTGAAACAATAGGTCTGGCTAACCTAATGAAAGAGTTCGCCCACGATTCACTTTCGCCGAATGACCTGCGGTTATTCGGCCTCTTGGCGTCTCCGGGGAATCTGCGACTTCGTGGCCGAGGCTGTGCATGGCTGTGCATGGTCCCGACTTCACATGAGGTCCAGGCGCCTGGCCGAGCCGCACAGACCGGCGATCCGCCACCTCGCGCATCCGTCGTGCGCCCGTTGCAGAAGGCGCTACCGATAGGTGTACAGTATGCGCATACAACCGGGTCGGATCGGCTGAGGAGGACTGCGGGGTGAGCGCTTCTGATGGCGTCGTGGAATCCATTGCGTCCGAACGGGATTCCGCTGTGCTCTACGAGGTTCGAGAGTCCGGTGTGGCGGTGCTGACCTTCAACCGGCCGGACCGGATGAACGCGTGGGGCCACGCGCTCTCATCGGGCTTCTACCGCTGCATCGACGCCGCCGAGGCCGATCCCGAGGTCCGCGTCATCGTCGTGACCGGCTCGGGCCGGGCCTTTTGCGCCGGCGCGGACATGGGCAACCTGGACTCGATCTCGGCCACCACGGTGGAATCGGCCAACCAAACCGACGTCAGCGCGCTGGTGGCGGCCAAGCACCCGTACTTCCTGACCCAACTGAGCAAGCCGGTGATCGTCGCGATCAACGGCGCCGTCGCCGGCATGGGTTTGTCGCAGGCGCTGATGGCCGACATCCGCTTCGCCGCCGCCGGGGCGAAGTTCACCACGTCGTTCGCCCGGCGCGGCCTGATCGCCGAGTACGGCATCTCCTGGATCCTGCCCCGGCTGATCGGCTGGGCCAAGGCGGTCGAACTATTGCTCAGCGGACGCACGTTCCGGGCCGAGGAGGCCGCCGAACTGGGTTTGGTCTCCAAGGTGTTCCCACCTGAGGAGCTGATGCCCGAGGTGTTGGCCTATGCCGACGAGATGGCGCGGAACTGCTCGCCCACCTCGCTGGCAGTGATGAAGCAACAGCTCTACGCCGACGCCGGAATGGGGCTGGTGGACACCAGCAACAAGGCCGAGAAGCTGATGCACGACTCGATGCAGCGCACCGACTTCATCGAGGGCATCACCGCGTTCTTCGAAAAGCGCCCGCCGAACTTCCCGCCGCTGAACAACCAGTCGGCGCAGGATTGAAACAGGATTGAAAAGGACCGGGAGGACACCACGATGACCACTCTGGAGACCAAGCCGGACGCCAAGCTCGACTACCGGGCCATCGACGTCGACAACCACTACTACGAGCCGATCGATGCCTTCACCCGACACCTGCCCAAGGAATTCCGTTCCCGCGGCGTACAGATGGTGCAAGACGGTAAACGCACCCTGGCGGTGTTCGGCGGGGTGGTGAACCACTTCATCCCCAACCCGACCTTCGACCCGATCATCGAACCCGGCTGCCTGGACCTCCTGTTCCGGGGCGAGATCCCCGAAGGCGTGAACCCGGCGTCGCTGATGAAGGTCGACCGGTTGGCCGACCACCCCGAGTACCAGAACCGCGATGCCCGCGTCGCGATCCTCGACAAGCAGAACCTGCAATCGGTGTTCATGCTGCCGACGTTCGCCTGCGGTGTGGAGGAGGGGCTCAAGCACGACATCGAGGCCACCATGGTCTCGATCCACGCCTTCAACCTGTGGCTGGACGAGGACTGGGGCTTCGACCGTCCCGACCACCGAATCTTCAGCGCCCCGATCATCTCGCTGGCCGATCCGGACAGGGCAGTCGAAGAGGTCGACTTCGTGCTGAGCCGGGGCGCAAAGCTGGTCTGTGTGCGGCCCGCGCCGGTGCCCGGCGCGGTGCGGCCACGCTCCCTCGGCGATCCGGTCCACGATCCGGTGTGGGCTCGGCTCGCCGAAGCCGGCATCCCGGTGGTGTTCCACCTCTCCGACTCCGGCTACATGGCCATCCCCGCATTGTGGGGCGGCAGCGGTGTGTTCAAGGGCTTCGGCAAGCGCGACCCGCTGGACATGGTGATCATGGATGACCGCGCGATCCACGACACCATCGCATCGATGATCGTCCACCAGGTGTTCACCCGGCATCCCAAGCTGAAAGTGGTCAGTATCGAGAACGGTTCGTACTTCGTCTACCGACTGATCAAGCGGCTCAAGAAGTCTGCCAACAATGCTCCGTACCACTACCAGGAAGACCCGGTCGAACAGCTCAAGAACAACGTCTGGATTGCGCCGTACTACGAAGACGATGTGAAACTGCTGTCCGAAACCATCGGCGTGGACAAGATCCTGTTCGGTTCGGACTGGCCGCACGGCGAGGGCCTGGCCGACCCGACCAGCTTCACTGCCGACATCCCGCAATTCCCCGAGTTCAGCTATCAGGACACCCGAATGGTCATGCGGGACAACGCACTGACGCTGTTGGGGCCGAACGTCAATCTGACGGACTGACCGGACGGCTCACCAGATGACGCAGTGGACACTCGGCGCGGTGCTGGATGCCATCGCCGAGGTGGTGCCGGATCGCGTGATGACGATCTCCGGTGACCGGCGCAGCACCTACGCCGAAACCGCCGAGCGGACCCGGCGGCTGGCCAACTATCTGGCGCAGCAGGGTTTTGGCGCGCACACCGAGCGTGCCCAGTTGCAGAACTGGGAGTGCGGCCAAGACCGGGTAGCGCTGATCATGCACAACGACCTGTACCCGGACATGGTGCTGGCCTGTCTGAAGGCGCGGGTGGTGCCGGTCAACGTGAACTATCACTACACCCCAGGCGAGGTCGCTGAGCTGCTGGCCTACCTCGCTCCGCGCGGGGTGATCTATCACCGCGGGTTGGGAGCGAAGTTCGTCGAGGTGCTGCCCGGCGGCGCCGAACTGCTGATCTCGATCGACGACGGCAGCGCCGCACCGGATCTGCCCGGAGCGATTTCCCTCGACGATGCGGTGGCGGCCGGCGGCACCGACGCGCACATCCAACCGTCCCCGGACGATCTGATCATGGTGTGCACCGGTGGCACCACCGGTCGGCCCAAGGGTGTGCTGTGGCGCCAGGCCGACATGTACGTCGCCTCGATGAACGGCGCCGACCACGCGACGGTCAGCGAGATTCACGACAAGCTGGGCAGCCAGGGCCCGCCGTGGTTCGCGGTGTCACCATTGATGCATGCGGCCGGACTGTGGACGGCGTTCTCGGCAGTGCTGAACGGACAAACCGTTGTGCTGCACGACACCTCGAAGAGTTTCGACCCGCGCACTGTGCTGCAGACCGCTGAACGTGAGAAGGTCGGCCTGATGACGATGGTCGGTGACGCCTACGCCGGGCCGATCGTCGAAGAACTCGGCCGCAACAGCTATGACCTCTCGGGCCTGTTCGCGATCGGGACCGGGGGAGCGGGCACCAATCTGCGCAACCAGCAGGCCCTGCTGGAGCACCTGCCCAACATCACGTTGATCAACGGTTACGGGTCCTCGGAAACCGGCAACATGGGATTCGGCCACAACCAGCGCGGCAACCACACCGAGACGTTCACCTTCCGCGACGGCGGACTGGTGCTGGCCGACGACTACAGCCGATTCCTGGAGCCGGGCGAGGACCAGGTGGGTTGGGTGGCCCGCACCGGACGAATTCCGCTCGGCTACTTCAACGATGCCGAAGGCACCGCCACCACCTTCCCCGAAGTGGGCGGTGTCCGGGTGGTGATCTCCGGGGATCGGGCAGCCATCGAAGCAGACGGCACGCTGCGGCTCTACGGCCGAGATTCGTTGGTGGTCAACACCGGTGGTGAGAAGGTGTTCGTCGAAGAGGTCGAGGAAGTACTGCGCGCGCACCCCGGGGTGCGCGACGCTCTGGTGGTGGGCCGGCCCAGCCCCCGCTGGGGCGAGGAAGTGGTCGCCCTGGTGGCCCGCAGTGCCGGCGCGGCCGTCGACGCCGCCGAACTGCACGACGCCGTCGTGGCTCGGCTGGCCCGGTTCAAGGCTCCGAAAGAGGTGCTGTTCGTCGATCGGGTGCGCCGGCTGGGCAATGGCAAAGCCGACTATCGATGGGCCAAACAGCAGGCAACCCGGGAAAACTCCGTTTCGGCCGGGTTGGTCGACGTCGAACGAGGGACGAGATGACAGAGCACGAACAGCGCGACGGTGCCCGGAGTCGGGTCATCGACTGTCTGGTCAACGTGCACTTCGGCGAGACCGAGGTGCAACCGAAGTTCATGACCAAGGTGCGCGACGACTACTTCAAGGGCCCCAAGTCCATGTTCGACCCGGTCGACATGGGCGAACTGCTCGAGGAGATGGACGAGCACGGGGTTGAAAAAGCGATCCTGATGGACAACCTGGCCAAGCCGTCGGTGACCGCCCGCAAGTTCGTCGAAGCCCGCCCGGACCGGTTCACGCTCGCAATGGGCGGCGTCAACCTGCTGCGACCGGTCGCCAGCCTGCGGGAACTCACCGCGGTGGCGGCCGACCTGCCGGTCACCTATACCGTTGTCGGGCCCAGCTTCTGGGGCGACGGACAGTACCCGCCCAGCGACGCGGTGTACTACCCGCTGTACGCCAAGTGCGCCGAGATCGGTTTGCCGCTGTGCGTCAACACCGGCCTGCCCGGCCCACCGATCCCGGGCGAAGTGCAGAACCCGATCCACCTGGACCGGGTGTGCGTGCGGTTCCCGGAGCTCAAACTGTGCATGATTCACGGTGCGGATCCCTGGTGGGACATCGCGATCCGGATGCTGATCAAGTACCAGAACCTGCGCCTGATGACCTCGGCATGGTCGCCTAAACGGCTGCCCGAAGAGTTGCTGCACTACATGCGCACTCGGGGGCCCAACAAGATCATCTTCGCCTCGGACTGGCCGGTGCTACGTCAGCACCGGGTGGTTCCCGAGGCCAGAGCACTCGACCTGCCGGCTGAGGTGCTGGACAACTACCTCTACGGCAACGCACAGCAGTTCTTCTTCGAAACCCAGGAGCAGTAACCCGATGGATCGCTACGAATTGCGTCGGCTGGACTACAGCCTGACCGAAGACCACAAGGACCTGCAGACGGCCTACCGGCAATTCTTCGACAGTCACTGCTCCATCGAAACCGTCTGGGCAGCAGAGGAAACCGGGTTCGACAAGAGCCTGTGGGAGCGGCTGTGCGCGATGGGGGCCACCACCATGGCGGTCGGCGAGCAGGCCGGCGGTGACGGCGCCACACTGGTGGACCTGACCCTGGTGGCCGAGGAACTCGGCCGGTCGTTGGCCCCGGTACCGTGGATCGACCACGTCGTCGCGGTGCGGTTATGGGAACGACTCGGCGGCGTGGACGCCGAAGCCGTCGCCGGAACCCGGGTGGTCGCCTTCGACGCGCACCCCGAGGCCAAGTCCGGGCGCCGGTTGATCGGATCCGCCTCGATCGCCGATCATGTCATCGTCCGTGACGGCGACGACGTCGTACTGCTCAGCCATGACACCCGCCCGGCGCGGGTGAACAACCTGGGCCGGTTGCCGATGGCCTGGGTGGACCCGGCCGCCGCCGATCACCGGGCGGTGCTCGGGTCAGGGGCGGCAGCAGCGGCGGAATGCGCTCGGGCACTTGATGAATGGCAGGTTCTGCAGGCCGCCGCACTGGCCGGCCTGGTGGAGCAGACCATGACCGTCGCCGCGGAGTTCGCCAAGACCCGCTACACCCTAGGGGTGCCGATCGGCACGCTGCAGGCCATCTCGCACCCACTGGCCAACATGGCGATCGTGGTGCAGAGCGGGCGCAACCTGGCGCACCGGGCGGCCTGGTTCCTGGACAACGAACCCCAAGAGCGTCCGGAACTTCCCGGTTGCGCGTTCGTGTTCATGACCGAGGAAGCGGCCAAGGCCGCCACCATGGCCACCCACATCCAGGGCGGACTCGGGGTCTCCACCGAGGCGGCCGCCACGGCATACCTGGTCCGGGCCCGGGGTTGGCCGTTGGCCGGCGGCGACCCAGGCGTCACCGCGCGCCACATCGCCGAACTCGTTGCCACCCGAGAAGCCGCTCAGGCCGGATAGGACAATCCCATGGATTTCACCAAAGTCGAACTCTCCGAAGAGGATCAAGCGTTCTACGACGAAGTGCGCAGATTCCTGGACGAGATCATCACCGAGGATGTGCTGCGCCGCGACCGGGAGACCGGTGACAACTTCGACGAGACCGTGCACCTGGCGCTGGGAGCCGCAGGTTATCTGGAAGGTGAGTGGAAGGCGCCCGAGGACGGCGGCTTCTCCCGGGTGCGGCGCCGGATCTGGGAGTTGGAGAAACGCCGGCATCATGTGCCCTGGGTGACCTGGGGGACGACGTCGTTGGTGGCGCGTTCGGTGCAGGCGTACGGCAAGCCCGAGCTGGTCGAGGAAGTAATGCCCAAGGTGTTCAGCGGACACGCGCGAATGTGCCTGGGCTACACCGAACCCGAGGGCGGATCGGACATCGCGACCTGTAAGACCAGGGCGGTGCGGGATGGCGATCAGTGGGTGATCAACGGCTCCAAGATGTTCACCACCGGAGCGCACAACTGCCAATACGTCTTCTTGATCACCAACACCGACCCGAGCGCCCCGAAGCACAAGAGCCTGAGTATGTTCCTGGTGCCGTTGGACCTTCCGGGCATCGAGATCCAGGGCATCCGCACCATCGACGGCGATCGCACCAACATCGTCTACTACAGCGATGTCCGGGTCGACGACAAATATCTGCTGGGTGAGGCCAACAACGGATGGGCGGTGCTGCGCGGGCCATTGGACGCCGAGCACGGCGCGGTCGCGGCCGCGCCGGACGGCCTGCAGGACCCGGCGATCATGGCGCATCAGGCCGGCTTCATGGTCAACGCGGTGGATCGCGCCGCCGCCGTCGTCGGCCGGGTGGGCCCGGACGGTAACCGCGCCGTGGACGAGGGTTCGGTGGCCTACCGGCTGGGCCGCAGCGTGGCCCGGATGGAGGCTTGTTTGAGTGCGCCCAGCATCTTCGGCCGGGTGGCCCAAGCCCAGACCATGCGTGACATCGGTCCGGACGTGATGGACATCCTGGGCAGTGCAGCGGCGTTGCCGATCGAAACCGACGGCACCGTCGACGACGGTCGCTCCGAGTACATCTACCGGTTCGCGCCACTGGCCGGCATCTACGGCGGATCACTCGAGGTGTTCCGCAACATGATCGCGCAGCACGTGCTGGGTCTGGGCAAGCCGAACTACTCGCCGCCCAAGGTGAAAGTGTCGTAGCCACCGCCTGCCGGCGCAGCCTCGGCGAAACAGTCCGGGTCGTCACCGTTCAACGGTGACGACCCGGTCTGTTTGGCGGGCCTGATCAGGCGATCGCGCCGGACTCCTTGAGTTCTTCGATGCGGTCCCAGTCCAGCCCGATGTCCATCAGCACCAACTCGGTGTGCTCGGACGCCTGCGGCGCCCGGGTGGTCTCCAACGGCTCGTGGTTGAACTGCACCGGTCCGCGCACCACCTTGAACGGTTTACCACCGTCGGCCGGCTCCACCTCGACGATCATGTCGTTGGCCACGGCCTGCTCGTCGGTGGCGATGTCGACCAGGCTCTGGAACGGCGCCCACTGGCCCTTCATGGTCTTGAGGTGCTGACGCCAGTACTCGAACGGCTTGGCGGCGATCGCCTTGGTGATCAGTTCGACACCCTCGTTGGCGTTCTGGATCAGCGGCATCACATCGTTGAACCGCGGATCGTCGGCCAACTCCGGCAGACCCAGATGCTCCCAGGTGTCCCGGATGTAGCCGGTGGGGCTGACGATGCACAAGTTGATGGTGCCGCCGTCGGAGGTCTGGTAGTTGGCCATGAACGGATTGACCGAACTGACGTCGCCGGGCATCAGCGATCGCATGGTCTCACCGGTCTCCATGCCCTGGGTGACGCTGGCCCCGGCCGCCCACCAGGCCGTGCTCAGCAGCGAGACGTCGATCTCGGCGGTCTCCCCGGTGCGCTCTCGGTGAAACAGCGCCGCCGAGATGCCGCCGGCGATGTTCATCCCGCCGATCGAGTCGCCGAAGGCCGGAATGCCCTGCGGCAGTGCGCCGTCGATGGCTTCCGGGGTGAGTGCGTGGCCCACACCGCTGCGGGTCCAGAATGCGGTGCCGTCGAAGCCGCCGGTGTCCCGGTCGGGGCCCTTGTCGCCGTAGGCGCTGCCCCGGGCGTAGATGATGTTCGGGTTGACCGCGCGGATGTGCTCGACGTCGAACTTGTTGCGCTGCCGCTGACCGGGCAGGTAATTGGTCAGGAACACATCGGCGGTCTTGGCGATCTCGTAGAGCACTTCCTGGCCGCCCGGCGTGGAGACGTCGATGCCGATGCTGCGCTTGCCACGGTTGGGATGTTCGATCAGCGGGTGCCGGTCGGGGTCCAACTCGAACCCGCCCATGTTGATGAAACCGCGCTGGGTGTCACCGCGCACCGGGTGCTCCACCTTGATCACGTCGGCGCCCCAGTCGGCCAGGATCGCCCCGGCGGCCGGAACGAAGGTGAACTGCGCGACCTCGAGCACCCGAACGCCCTGCATCGGCTTGAACACGGAACCCCTCTCCTGTCGGGCGCCGGGTCTAGGCCGGATGCCCGATCGTCTTGATTTCCAGGTACTCCCGGAATCCTTCGTCGCCGTTGCGTCGGCCCAGCCCACTCTGCTTGGTGCCGCCGAACGGGCTGGTGAGGCCGAAGTGGCTACGACCGTTGACCGTCACGTTACCCGTTCGCAGGCGTTGGGCGATACAAAAGGCCCGCGAAGTGTCAACCCCGGTCACTTCCCCGGAGAGTCCGTAGATCGAGTTGTTGGCGATCGCGACGGCCTCGTCGTCGGTGTCGTAGGGGATCACGGTGAGCACCGGCCCGAAGATCTCCTCCTGGGCGATCTGCGCATCAGGGTCCACGTCGACCAGCAGCGTCGGCTCGGTGTAATAGCCGTGTGGGAGCTGTTCGGGGATGCCGCCGCCGGTGATCAACCGGGCGCCGGCGTCGATCCCGGAGCGGATCAGGCCGAGCACCTTCTGCTGCTGGGCCGCGCTGATCTGCGGGCCCTGCAGCACGCCCGGATCCCACGGATCGCCGACCGCGGTGCCCTCCAGCGCGGTCTTCAGGATCTCGATGCCCTCGTCGTAGCGGCTGCGCGGCAACAGGATCCGGCTGGCCATGATGCAGGCCTGGCCGCTCATCACGGTGGCCACCATCGCCGCCATCGGCAGGCACTTGTCGAACTTGGCGTCGTCGAGCACGATGTGCGCCGACTTGCCGCCGAGTTCCATCATGGTCTTCTTGACCGTCGGTGCTGCCGCGACCAGAATCGCCCGACCCGTGGCCGTCGACCCGGTGAACGAAATCATGTCCACCCGCGGGTCGGCCGACAATGCTGCACCGACCTCGTTGGCGTTGGAGGTGACGACGTTGAACACCCCGGCCGGGATGTCGGTCTCCTCGGCGACGATGCGGCCCAGCTCGGTGCCCGACCACGGAGTCAGCTGCGCCGGTTTGAGCACGACGGTGTTGCCGGCCATCAGGGCCGGGACGCTCTGCGCGACGTTGAGGTACAGCGGCACGTTCCACGGTGTGATCGCGCCGACCACGCCGACCGGGTCGAACTGCAGGGTGCGGCGGGCGGTGCCGATCACCGCCCGGTGGATCCCGGTGTCCTGCAGGTACTCGAAGTCGCGCCCGTAGTCGGCCCAGTGCTTCACCTCGGCAATCGGGTCCTCGATCTGGCTGCCGGTGACGCTGACCGGGCACCCCACTTCGGTGACCACGATCCGGCGCAGCCGCTCCTTGTTGCGGTCCAGGGCGTGGTGCAGCTGCATCAGGCAGTGGTGACGGAACGCGACGTCGCGCGACCATTCGGACTCGTCGAAGCCGCGGCGGGCCGCCGCGATGGCGCGGTCCAGGTCGGCGACGGTGCCGTCGGCGGCCTGCCCGATCACCTGGCCGTTGCCGGGATGCTCGACGTCGAACAACGCGCCGGTGCCGCTGTGCTGCAGTTCGCCGTCGATCAGCATGCGTGCCTCGCCGGCGAGAATTCCGGTGTCGCCGGCGGTTTCGGATTCCTGCGTCTGGGTCACGGCGATCAGCCCGCCGGTGCCGTCAGGTGCGGGGCGTGCGCCGCCTCGGGGTCCGGGTTGGCGATCGGCAGACCCATGAACCGCCGGGCGTTGTCGCCCATGAAGTCATAGGTGCGGCGCACATCCATGCCCTCGGCGTAGCGCCAGAACCCCTTGGGTTCGGGCAGGCCTTCCGGATGCGGATAGTCCGACCCGAACAGCACCTTGTCCCAGCCCACGGTGTTGACCACGTCGGACACACAGCCCTCCCAGAACGGGCTGACCCAGATGTTGCGCCGGAACACCTCATGCGGGTGCTCGGGGAAGTTCTGCGGCATCTTCTTGGCCAGATCCTCGAAGTCGTTGAACAACGGGAAGATCCAGCCGCTGCCGTTCTCGACACTGGCAATCCGCAGTTTCGGGAACCGGGTCAGGGTGCCGTGGCAGATCAGCGCGGTGATCATGTCCGCGATCTCCCGGTGCCCGAGCACCATCCAGCGGAAAGCGCTCTGCGCCATGAAGTTCTGGGTGTGCGGCGGTTCCCACTTGTTGACGTAGTCGTCCAGTGGCGGATAGCTGGCGTGCAGCACGATCGGGAGGCCGGCGGCTTCGACGTCGCGCCAGAACGGGTCGAACTCCGGCAGCGCCGGGGATCGCCAACCGTGCAGGCCGTTGACCGGGCCGGGTTTGATCAACGCGGCCTTGGCGCCGTTGGCCAGGATGAATTCCAGTTCGCGCTGGGCGGCGTCGACCTCGGAGAGGTTGAGGATCGGGGTGGTGAACACCCGGTCCTGGTAGTTGAAGCTCCAGTGCTCGAGGATCCACTCGTTGAGCGCGTGGATGATCGCCAGGGTCAGCTGCGGATCGTCGGCGCTGGAGTGCTCCACCAGGCTGCCCAAAGTCGGGTAGTTGAGTGCCTCGACGACGCCCTGCCGATCCAGCTCGGTGACCCGGTCGGCCGGGTTGCGGGTGGCCGCGGGTGCCTCGATGGCCTTGCCCTGCATTTCCCGCAGGGTCAGACCCTCGGTGTTCTCGCCGGCGAAGAACTTCTCGTGCGCCCCCGGGGCGGCGACCCGTTCGAAGGTCGGATTCGGGATGAAGTCGGTGACCCGGTTGTTGATCACCACCCGGGTCTGCCTGCCGATCTGGGCGTACTGCACGGCACGCTGGTAGCGCTCGGGCAGGAACTTCGTCAGCGCGTCGACGGTCTCGTACATGTGCTGATCGGCGTCGAAGATCGGCGCATCCCGAAACTGCTCACTGGGCTGGTTCATGGCGATCTCCCTCGCGGCGCGAGCACTGCTGTCGGACGGTTGGTTGAAAACACTACCGTAAGGGATTCGGTTGTCACTACGGTGGCGGCGGGATCAGGTCGGATTTGTTCGATCGACCAACAAAACCGCGGTCGCTACGGTAAGCACTTTGGTAACCACCTTTCGTCGCGTTGGAACCAGGAGATTTGTCATGCCCGCAGGAGTGCCCCAACGAGCGCTGGTGATGGGAGCCAGCGGCAACGTCGGCGCGTGTGTCACCCGACATCTGGTGCAGCGCGGCGACGACGTGCGGGTGCTGTTGCGCCGGTCCAGTTCGACCAAGGGCATCGAGGGCTTGGACGTGCAGCGGCACTACGGCGACATCTTCGACACCGAGGCCGTCGCCGCGGCGATGGCCGATCGCGACGTGGTGTACTACTGCGTCGTCGACACCCGCGCCGAACTGAACGATCCGGCTCCGCTGTTCCGGACCAACGTCGAAGGGCTGCGCAATGTGCTCGACGTCGCGGCCCGGGCCGATCTGAGCCGGTTCGTCTTCACCAGCACCATCGGTGCGATCGCGATCAGCGACGACGGCCGGCCGGTCGACGAGGACACCCCGTTCAACTGGGCCGAGCAGGGCGGCTCCTACATCGCCTCCCGGCGTGCTGCCGAGGAGTCGGTGCTGTCCTACGTCGCCGAGCACGGCCTGCCCGCGGTGGTGATGAACGTGTCCAACCCGTTCGGCCCACCGGACCTGCAGCCGCGCCAAGGCTTGTTCGTCAAGCTCGCGGCGCTGGGCAAGATGCCGGTTTACGTGCGGGGGATCGGATCGGAGGTGGTGTGCATCGACGCCGTCGCCGACGCGATGCTGCTGGCCGCGGAAAAGGGCCGGATCGGCGAGCGCTACATCATCTCGGACCGCTACATGAGCCAGCGTGAACTCATGACCATCGCGGCCGAGGCGACCGGTGCCAAGCCGCCCAGGTTCGGCGTGCCGATGGCCGCGGTGCACGGCGTGACGCGGGTACTGTGGGTGCTGGCCGGGCTGACCGGAAAGGACGTTCCGCTCGGCCGGGATTCGGCCCGCCTGATGGAGTTGACCTCCCCGGCCGACCACGGCAAGGCCACCCGCGAGCTCGGCTGGACGCCGCGGCCGGTCGAAGAGGCGATCCGAGCCGCGGCCCGGCACCATGTCGAGCAGGCCGCGGCGCGCGATGCGGTCGGGGTCAACTAGACCGACGCCCAGGTTCAATCTCGCCGAGGTGTTACGCGGGCGGTCCGCGCGGCAGACGGTCTGGTGGTTCGCGAAACATGAATTGTTGTACGGATTTTGCGAACAACTCGTACAACAATTCATGTTTCACGGGTGAGTTGGGGCGGGTTCAGCGGGTCAGGACCGCCGCGGCCGCGGTGCCCGGGGCGCCGTAGAGCTGGGTGAAGCCCACCCTCGGGTTGCCCGGCACCTGGCGCTCACCGGCCTCACCGCGTAGCTGCCGCACGATCTCGTGCATCTGACGCAGACCGGAGGCGCCGATCGGCTCACCGTTGGCAATCAATCCGCCGTCGGTGTTGATCGGCAGCGCGCCACCGATCTCGGTGGCGCCATCGGCCAGCAGCTTCTCCTGGTCGCCGTCGGCGCAGAAACCGCCCTCGGCCATGTGGATGATCTCCGCGCCGGCGTCGGTGTCCTGCAACTGGATCACGTCGACATCCTCGGGGGCCACGCCGGCCTTCTCGAAGGCCGCCCGCGCCGCGTACACCGTCGGGGCGACGTCCTCGTCGACCGGGGCGAACGTGGTGTTCACCTCGTAGGCGCCGTAGCGCCGGGTGCGCACCTCGACCGAACGCAGATACACCGGCTTGTCGGTGTAGCGGTGCGCGATGTCGGCCCGGCACATCACCACCGCGGCCGCGCCCTCGTCCGGCGCGCAGAACATGTACTGCGTCAGCGGATAGTTCAGCATGGTCGAGTTGAGAATCTCGTCCTCGGGGATCGGCTTGCGCCGGAACGCATTCGGATTGAGTGCCCCGTTGCGGAAGTTCTTCGCGGCGACCTTGGCCAAGGTGGCCTGCGAGATACCGTGGTCGTGCAGGTAGCGGTTGGCCTTCATGCCGAAGAACTGGGTGGTCAGGTACTGGCCGTTCTCGGCGTACCAGCGCGGCATCCCGACCAGAGCCGGGTCCTCGGTGAACGCGCCCTTGGGATGTTTGTCCAGGCCCACCGCGAGGCCAATGTCATAGTCGCCGAGCCGGATTCCGTCCGCGCACACCTTGGCCGCGCTGGCCGCCGTCGCGCAAGCGTTGAACACGTTGGTGAACGGGATGCCGGTCAACCCGACCATCCCGACAATCGCGTCCGGGTTGGCGACGGTCCAGCTGCCGCCGGTCGCAGCGCCGATGTCGCTCCACTGCACGCCGGCGTCGGCGACCGCGGCGACCATCGCATCGACACCCATCTGCATGGCGGTCTTGCCTTCGAACCGGCCGAAGGGATGCAGACCTACGCCGATGATGGCCACGTCGTTGCTCACTACAGGTCCCCTCTTGTCCGATCGGTCGGGTCGCGTCGGGCCGATGGCCGGCGACGGCGAATCGACTGGATTCAGCCGCCCAACCGTAACACTTACAGTAGCTTATCTAGTGCACTGCTCGGACGGCTAGGAAGGCGGTCCTCATGGTCCACGCCGCAGAGCCCACCTCGGTGGCCCACGACGAACCACGCGAGGGCGGCGGTCCGGCCGCCAAGACCGAACTTCGCACCACGTTCTGCCGGATCTGTGAACCGTTGTGCGGCATGATCGCCACCGTCGAAGACGGCCGCCTGGTCTCACTGCGGCCTGACCGGGAGCATCCGCTGTCGGCGGGCTTCGCCTGCCCCAAGGGCATTGCGTTCACCGAGGTGGTCAACGACCCGGATCGGGTCACCACACCACTGCGACGCACCCCGGACGGCTTCGAACCGGTCGGCTGGGATGCGGCGCTCGACGACATCGCGGCCCGGCTGACCGCCATCCACCGCCGGGACGGTTCGGGTGCGGTGGGCTGGTACTTCGGCAATCCGACCGCGTTCAGCTATTCGCATCTGCTCGCGGTGTTCCCGTTCATCAAGGGGCTGGGTCGGCGCTCGCACCTGTTCACCGCTTCCTCACAGGACACCAGCAACCGGTTGGTGGCCAGCCAACTGCTCTACGGCGCCCCGACCGCGGTGCCGATCCCGGACCTGATGCGCACCGATCTGTTCGTCATGCTGGGCACCAATCCGGTTGTGTCGCACGGCAGTTTCCTGACTGTGCCGCGGATCAAGGACCGGCTGCACGACATCGTGAAACGCGGTGGTCGGGTGGTGGTGATCGACCCGCGCCGCACCGAGACCGCCGAACAGTTCGAGTGGCTGGGCATCGTGCCCGACGGCGACGCCTACCTGCTGCTGTCGCTGCTGCAGGTGATGTTCGACGAGGACCTGGTGGACGCTGCGGCGGTGGCAGCGCAGGCCGACGACCTGGATTGGTTGCGCGCGCAGTGCGCGTCGTTCCCGCCGGAGGCCACCGCGGTGCGTACCGGCATTGACCCCGCCGCGGTGCGCAGCCTGGCCCGGGATCTGGTCGCCACCCCGCGGGCTGCGGTGTACGGCCGGTTCGGCACCTGCGTCGGCCGCAACGGCACCCTGACCGCGTACCTGATCGACGTGGTCAACCTGGTGGCCGGCAAGCTGGATCGCCCCGGCGGCAGCGTGTTCAGCACGTTGGGTGCGCCCGGACAACGACTGGGTTCGGCGCTGATGGGCGCCGTGTTGCGTCGGGCCTACCGGCGCAAACGCACCCGGGTGGGCGGATTCCCGTCGGTCCTGATGGCCGAGCCGGCCGCGTTGATGGCCAAGGAGATCAGCACACCCGGGGCCGATCAGATCCGCGCGCTGTTCGTCAGCGCCGGTAACCCGGTGCTGTCGGTACCCAACGGCGACGAACTCGAAGCCGCCCTCGACGGGCTCGAGCTGATGGTGGGCCTGGACTTCTACCTCACCGAGACCATGGCGCACTGCGACTACGTGCTGCCGGTGACCACGATGTACGAGCGGGACGACTTCCCGATCACCTTCCAGATGTTCCAGGGCACCCCGTTCCGCCAGGCCACCGAAGCGGTGGTGGCACCCCGCGGCCAGGCGCGTACCGAGTGGACGATCATCGACGATCTGATGCGTCGAATGTCCACGGCGACACCGGCTTTTCGGTTGATCGGGTGGCTGCGCGGGCTGGTCGAGCGGACCGGCAGGCAGTGGAGCCCGCGCGCCATGATGGATCTGGTGATCCGGACCTCGGCCGGCGGGGACTTGTTCGGGCTGCGCCGTGGCGGCCTGAGCTTTCGCACACTGACCACCCAACGCCCGCACGGTGTGGTGGTCGAACCCGATGTGCGCACCGGGGTGTTGCGTTCGGTGGTGGTGTACCGCCGGGGTCGCATCCGGTTGGCGCACGACGAGATCGCCGACGAGATCGCTGCGCTCACCCGACGCCCGGCGCCGGCCGAGTTCCCGATGCGGTTGATCGGGATGCGGGAACCGCGTTCGGAGAATTCCTGGATGCACAACGCCGCGCAGTTGATGGCACCGGTGCTCAAACGCGGGGAGTTGGCGCACCGGGCCTTGATGCACGCCCTGGATGCCCGGGACCTGGGCATCGGCGCCGGCACGCGGATCCAGATCAGTTCGGCGACCGGCACCATCGAGATCCCGGTGGAGCTGACCGACGGCATGGTTCGCGGCACCATCGCGGTGCCGCACGGCTGGGGGCATCGGGGCACCGGGACCTGGCAGGTGGCCAACCGGGCCGGCGGCGTCAACGTCAACCAGCTGATGTCCAGCGATCCGGCCGATGTCGAGGCGCTCGCCGGGATGTCCTGGCTGACCGGCATCCCGGTCGCGGTCCGGCCCGCCTGATCGGTCCCGTCAGCACCGCCGTCGACCGCGATACTGTAACCTTTACCGTTGATAGTTCCGAATGGCTCGCGACGAAAGGGGTGTGCCAGTGGAACAGGGGGACGGTCATTTGGTGCTCGCCCGGCAGCCGCTTGCCGACGAGGAGCACGCCGACCTGCGTGCCCTGCTGGACGCCGCGCGCCGGGCCTTCGTGGCGGCAGGTCCGCCCGCGCTGGCGGAGCGGCTCAACCGGATCGACCGGCTGTCGGCGCTGGTGCTGGAGAACACCGAGGACTTCGTGACCGCGATGGCGGCCGATTTCGGCACCCGGTCGCGTTCGGCCTCGCTGTTCACCGAGGTGGTCGGCATCATGCCGGTGATCGAACACACCCGCAGCCACGTCGCGCAGTGGATGAAACCGGCCAGGTTGATGCGCCCGGCGCGGTGGTTCGGTCTGGCCGCCGACGTGCAACCGTCACCGCTGGGCGTGGTCGGCATCGTCGGGCCGTGGAACTTCCCGCTCAACCTGGTGGTGCTGCCGGCTGCCGCGGCGTTCGCGGCCGGCAACCGGGTGATGATCAAGATGTCGGAGGTCACGCCGCGCACCGCCGCGCTATTCGCAGAGTTGGCGCCGAAGTACTTCGATGCCACCGAGCTGGCGGTCGTCACCGGCGGGCCGGACGTCGCGGCACGGTTCTCCGCGCTGCCGTTCGATCACCTGTTCTTCACCGGATCGCCGGAGGTCGGGATGCTGGTGGGCCGGGCGGCCGCGCAGAACCTGGTTCCGGTGACCCTGGAACTCGGCGGTAAGAACCCGGTCGTGGTGGCTCCGGCCGCCCAGGTCGGCAAGGCCGCCGCCCGGATCGCCTCGGCCCGGATGGTCAACGGCGGACAGGTCTGTGTCTGCCCGGATTACGTGCTGGTGCCCGACGCCGAGGTCGAGGCGTTCATCGCGGCCGCGCGCCGAACGCTGACCGAGATGTTCGACAGCATCGTCGCGAACCCGGACTACTGCTCAAGCGTCAACGAAGCGAACTACGACCGGGTGCTGGGCTTGCTCGCGGACGCCGAGGCCAAGGGGGCCGAGGTGCAGCCGGTGGCCCCACCCGGTGAAACCCTGCCCGACCGGGCGTCGCGCAAGATCGCGCCGACCATCGTGCGCGGGGTGACCGAGGACATGCGGATTGCGCATGAAGAGATCTTTGGTCCGGTGCTGGTGGTGCAGGGCTACCGGGACGTCTCTGCGGCGATCGACTACGTCAACGAACGGCCCGCGCCGCTGGTAGCGTACTGGTACGGGCCCGACGACGACGATTTCCGCCGGTTCCTGCGCAACACCCGCAGCGGCGGGGTGGCCCGCAATGACTTTGCCGCCCAGATGATTCCGTCGGCTGCACCGTTCGGCGGCGTCGGCCGCAGCGGGATGGGCGCCTATCACGGCAAGGCCGGCTTCGACGCGTTCACCCACTACCGCACCGTGGTGGGGTCAGACCTGCCGTTCAGTATCACCGGCACGGCAGCGCCGCCGTTCCGCAAACCCATGCAGTGGTATGCCGACGCCTCGTTGTGGTTGGCGCGCAACCGGACTCGCCGTCGACTCCGGGGCCACCAGAAGAACCAGCATGCAGGAGTGAAGCCATGACCACGGCCGCCACGGTGGTGTTCGACCCGTTCTCCCAGGAGTTCTTCACCAGTCCGTATGAGACCTACCGCCGGATGCGCGCGGAAGCGCCGGTGTACTACAGCGACGAGTACGACTTCTATGCGCTGACCCGGCACGACGACGTCGCGGCCGCGTTCAAGGACCACGAGACCTACTCGTCGGCCTACGGTGTCGATCTGGCCCAGGTGCGCAAAGGGGTTGTCACCGAACATGGCTCGATCATCGCGATGGACCCGCCGGCGCACCGCCGGATGCGCAGCCTGCTGAACAAGGTGTTCACCCCGCGCGCCATCCAGGCCAGGCGCGAGCTGGTCATCGAGTTGATCGACAAGCACCTGGCGGCGGTGGACCCGGACGGGTTCGACTTCGTGCAGGACTTCTCGGCGCTGTTCCCGGTGGACGTGATGACCACCATGCAGGGCGTCCCCGACGAGGATCATCAGCAGATCCGGCTCTGGATCGATGACTTCCTGCATCGCGAGCCGGGCGAGGTCGAGATGAGCGCGGCCGGGCTGGAATCTGCCATCAACATGTCGGTGTACTACTACAAGCTGATCAAGAAGCGTCGCACCGAGCTGGGTGACGACCTAATCAGCAAGCTGATCGAGGCCGAGATCGAACGCGAAGACGGCAGCATGGAACCGCTGACCAACCTCGAAATCACGGAATTCGCCACACTTCTCGGCGGCGCCGGGGCCGAGACCGTGACCAAGCTGCTGGGCAACGCCGCCGTGGTGTTCGCGCAGAACCCTGATCAGTGGCAGAAACTGCTCGACGATCGCAGCAAGATCCCGGCCGCGGTCGAAGAGCTGCTGCGCTACGAAGCGCCCGCGCAGTACAACGTGCGCCGGTCGATGCGGGAAGTGACGTTGCACGGTGTGACCATCCCGGCCGGCGTGCCGGTGTTCCTGGTTGGCGGTTCGGCCAACCGGGATCCGGATGCCTGGACCGATCCGGACCGGTTCGACATCGATCGGGACCGCACCGAGGGCCAGAACCTGGGTCTGGGCTACGGGATCCACAGCTGTCTGGGTGCCGCCCTGGCTCGGCTGGAGAGTGTGATCGCACTGGAACGGATGCTGGACTTCATGCCGCGCTTCGAGGTGGACTTCGCCGGCTGCAAGCGGGTCAACATGCAGAACGTCGCGGGCTGGAGCAACGTCCCGGTCCGGGTGCTGCGCTGAGCGGGACGACCGCTGCCAGCCCAAACGCGTTGCCGCTCAACCATTTCCTTCCCGCTTATGTAATTCAATAAGCGCGAAGAAAATGGTTGAGCGCGAGAGCGGTCGGGCGGTGGGAAGAGCGGTGAGGGGGTAGCGACGGGCACCGAAGCTACTGGGTTGCTTGCTCTTTGGCCCAGCGGTAGTCGGCCTTGCCGGCCGGGCTGCGTACGATCTCGGGTCGGAACACCACAGCCTTGGGCAGCTTGTAGCGGGCCAGCAAGGTGGCGGCGTGTTCGATCAGCGCCCCGGCGTCCTCTTTGGCCTCGGGTTGCAGCGCGACGACCGCGACCACTTCCTGACCCCAGCGCTCACTGGGCCGGCCGGTGACCAGCACGTCCCGCACATCCGGGTGCGCGGCGATCGCGGTCTCCACCTCTTCGGCGAACACCTTCTCGCCGCCGGTGTTGATCGTCACCGAGTCCCGGCCCAGTAGCAGGATCGAGCCGTCGGCGAGGTGCTGGGCCCGGTCTCCCGGTATCGAATAGCGCACGCCGGCGATCACCGGAAAGGTCTTGGCGGTCTTGGCCGCATCGCCCAGGTAGCCCAGCGGGACGGCGCCGTGCTGGGCCAGCCAACCGAGGCCGTCGTGCCCGGACTGCAGCACGGAACTCAGGTCCTCGGCCACCACGGCAGTCTCCGGACCCGGGTTGAACGTGCCGGTGGACACCGCACCGGGTGCCGACATGTGCGTCATCTGCGCACCGGTCTCCGAGGAGCCGACACCGTCGACCACCACCAGGCCGGGTTTGACGTCGATCAACCGCTGCTTGGCGGTCGGCGTGAGCAGCGCACCGCCGTTGGCCACCACGTTCAGCGATGACACGTCGACGTCGCCGGTCTCGATGGCGTCGGCCAGCGGTCGGGCCATGGCGTCACCGACCACGGTCACCACCCCGGCCTGATGCTCGGCGATCTCGGCCAGCACCCGGTGCGGATCGAAGTTGGCGGTCGCCTCCGAGAACAGCACGGTGTTTCCGCCGGTCATGGCGGTCATCACGGCCCATTGCGCGGCACCGTGCATGAGCGGCGGCAGGATCATCATCGTCATACCGGGGTTGGCCGCAGCCCCCTCGACCAACTCTTCGATCGACGCTGCGGTGTGGCCGCTGTAGAGGTTCCGGCCGCCGAACGAGGCGACGTAGATATCGTGCTGCCGCCACAGCACGCCCTTGGGCATGCCGGTGGTGCCACCGGTGTAGAGCACGTACAGGTCGTCGGGATCCGGTTGCACCGGCACCGGACCGGGTGAGCTTTCGGCCAGCATGGTGTCGTAATCGACGGCGCCGTCCAACAATTCGTTGCCGGACTCGTCGGCGATCTGGATCAGTACCCGCAGCTTCGGCAGCTCGGGCAGTATCTCGGCGATCCGGGGTGCGAACGCCGCGTGGTAGAGCAGCGCGGTGGCCCCGGAATCGTTGAGCAGGTACTGCAACTCGCTCTTGACGTAGCGGTAGTTCACGTTGAACGGCGCGACCCGGGCCCGGAACGAACCGAACAGGGCGTCGACGTACTCCGGTCCGTTGTGCGCGTAGATGCCGAGCAGGTCTTGGCCGCTCTGATGCCCGTCCAGCCCGGAGCGCGGGGTGTGCGCACCCAGGCCCTGGCTGTGCAGGTAGTTGGCCAGCCGCCGCGAACGCTCGACCATGTCGGCGTAGCTGTATTGCCGCTTACCTTGGATCAGCAGAGTCCGGTCGGGTACGGCTGCGGCGATCGCGTCGAGTACGGCGGGAACCGTGAATTGCATTGCAGCTCCGATGTTTCGTGCGGATTCGGTGACTATACCGACTGCCAACTGGCGATCAGCTGATCGGTGGTGGTGACGGTCGACAGCAGCGCCAGGGTGTTGTCGATGACCGCGGCGCCGTACTCGGCGGGCACCCCGGCCACCGCGTCACGCGGCAGTACCACCCGGTAGCCGGCGTTGACGGCGTCCATCACCAGGTTGGGGATCGCGACGTTGAGCGAAACCCCGACCGCGACGATGGTGCGCACGCCCAGATTGCGCAGGATCGGATCCAGGTCGGTACCGCCCATCGGGCCCAGTCCGTGCCAGCGCCGCAGCACCAGGTCGGCTGCCTCGGGTCCGAACTCGTCGAGCAGCGTTGCGCCTTCGCTGCCGGGTGTGATGTCCACACCGGCGCGGCCGATGTCGAACAGCTTGGCGTTGTGGTTGGAGCCGCGACCGTCGGTACGTCGCTGCACCAGGCAGTGCAGCACTGCGACGCCGGCAGCCCGGGCGACCGGCAGCATCCGGGCGATGTTGGGTAACGCCTCCCGGCGCGCCTCGTCTGCCAGCGCCGCCAGCCCGGCGCGTGGGCCGACGACAGCGCCCTGCAGTTCCTGGGTGACGATCGCCGTGTGCCCGGGTGCGACCAGTTCGGCGAGATCCGGCCTCATGCCGAGGTCATGGACTGCGCGGGCCGGGGCGCGTCGGCCGGCGGGACGTCGTAGAACTGGGTGGCCCATTTTCGAAGGGCCATATAGTGCTTCGCGTCGACCTTGGCCAGCGGTGGGCGTTCGATGTAGATCTGGTGGTCCCAGATGTCGACGTCCTCCCACACGGTCTTGAGGAACTGGCGTTCCACCTTGGTTCGAACCTCCGGCGGCGGCACATCGGAGGTTTCGCCGTCCAGCTTGGGCCACCAGATCGAATAGAACATGTCCGACACCTCGTCGTCGACCGGGGTGCAGGCGAAGATCAGCCGATGGTTGGACGACCCCTCGAACGCGCTCATGGCGAAGCCCAGCCCGGAATAGTGGCTGTGGATCTTGAGCGCCATCTTGTCCGGGGCGGTGCTGCGCGCATCCGGCCAACCGGTCACGAAGCGCCATTCCTCGCCCACGCCTTCCCAATCCAGGCACACCGGGGTCACGGTGGCACCGTGCACGTAGCGGAAGTGTGAGCTGTCCGGGGCATTCTCGGCGACGATCTGCGGATGCACGTGGATGCCGTCGGCGCGGCTGGAGAACTCCGGGTAGGGCCGGTAGTAGGCGTTCGGATCGGTGTTGAACTGCGGGAACTTCAAGAAGATGTCCGGTAGCTCCCACTGCGGCGGTATGCCCTCGGGTTGGTACCACATGAAGATGCAGCCGTGCTGCTCGGCGACCGGGTAGCTGCGCAGCCGCAGACCGCGGTTGGGGCGGTCGGGCTGATAGGGAATGTAGGTGTTGGCGCCGTCCGGTCCCCAGCGCCAGCCGTGGAACGGGCATTCGACGCAGTCGCCCACCACCTTGCCGCCGTGGCCGATGTGCGCACCCAGATGCTTGCAGTGCGCCTCCAGCACGTGCAGTTGGCCGTTGTCGTCGCGGTAGGCGGCCAGGTCCTCGCCGAAGTACTTCAGCGCCTTGACGTCGCCAACTTCATATTCGGCCGACCAGCCGATCATGAACCAGCCCGTTACCTTCCAGGTGAACGGTACCTTCATTCTTGCACCCCGCTTCCCGCAAAGACATGTACGGAATAGATTACAGTTGAGGTTTCGGGGATGTCGACGGAGGTGCATGGATGACCGACCCGCTGGCTGCGGCCGCTGCGGAACTCGAGGCGATTCGCGTGCTGAAGGCGCGGTACTGCCGCTACCTCGACACCCGCGACATCGATGCCTGGCGCGGGCTGTTTCGCCCCGACGTCGTGGTGACGTTGGATATGGCGGTGTCCACCGGCGGTGCCGACCCGCAGACCGCACCGCCGCTGGAAGGTCTGGACGCCTTCCTGCCGGTGGTGCTCGGCGGCATCGGTGACGCGGCGACCATGCACCACTGCCACACCCCGGAGATCGAACTCGGCGGCGACGGCACCGCGCGCGGGATCTGGGCCATGGAGGATCTGCTGGTCTTCCCCGACGGCCGGCAACTGCACGGCGCCGGGCACTACCACGAGACGTATCTGAAGACCGACGGCCGCTGGCAGATCACGTCGCTGCACCTGACCCGCACCATGCTGCGGTTCACCCCGGCCTGAGCGCATGGACCTGCGAGCCCGAGTCGGGCAGATCGCCCGCGAAGTCGGCGGCGTAGTGCCCAGGTCGGTCGACCACCTCACCCAGGCCGGCGGCTGGAACGCCCGCTCGGTCGGCGGGCTGCGTCAGCTCGGGGAGGTGGCGCTGGATGAACTCGCGGTCACCCTGATGACGCTGGGCGCTGCGCCGCCCAGCATCCACTCTGCGGTGCAGGACTACCAGGGGGTCGCCGCCGAACTGGTCGAGCTCGGGTTTCCCGGCGCCTACCGGGAGCCAAACCCACTGCAGGTGCGCCAGATTCGCCGCAAGCTGGCGGGCCAGTTCAGTTTCGAGCAGCTCACCTACGACCACGATCCGCAGCTTCCGGACAGCCTGCGGGCGCTGGGCGGGCCGTCGCGGGCGGTGTGCAATCTGGTGCGGCATCCGGGCGGTCGTCGTCGACCGTGGTTGGTGTGGGTACACGGGGCCGGCCAAGGCGGGCTATCGGACTTTCCGGTGGCCCGGGTGGGCCGCATCCACCGCAAGCTCGGCTTCAACGTGGCGTTGCCGATCCAGCCCGGGCACGGCCCGCGGCGCGGTTGGTGGCCCAGCTACCCGGACACCGATCCGCTCTCCAACGTCGCCGGCATGATGCGCACGGTCTCGGAGGTACGGGCGGTGATTCGTTGGCTCGAGCCGCAGGCGACGGTGATTGCACTGTCCGGCTTGTCGCTGGGCAGCGGCGTGGCCGCGCTGGTGTCCAGCATGGAACCGGCCGCCGCGGCGGTGGCGCTGTACACCCCGATCCGCGGTCTGAACGCCATGATCGCCAACCATCTGCATCGCTGGGGTGGTAGCGCCGACGAGGTGTCCGTGCTGCTGAGCTCCCCGGCGGTGACCGAGCTGACCAAGGTGATCGACCCGCTGCAGACCGTGCCGATGGCACCGCCGCACCGCCGGCTCATCGTGGGGGCTTGGCACGACCAAATGGCGCTTCGGGCACCGGCTTTGGAGATGCACGAGAAGTGGGGTGGGCAGCTGCACTGGCATGACGGCAGCCACGTCGGGCATCTGTTCTCCCGTCGGGTGCAGGCCGTGACCGAACAGTTCCTGCGGGTCGCGTCCGGCGACTGAGCCGACCGGACGCCCTTGCCTATCAATCAGTGAGCAACTAACTTATTTGTTCAGCGTCAAATCCTGGAGGTCGCCTGTGAGCCCCCATTCGGTGACCATCCCGTCGACGATCGACGACGTGACCCCGGAATGGCTCAGTGGCGCACTGGCAGGCACCGTGGATTCGGTGCGGGCCGAACGCATCGCCGAGGACAGCGGCTTCTCATCGCTGCTCTACCGGGCGCACTTGCGCGGCGACGCCGACCTGCCATCGTCGGTGATCGTGAAACTGCCCGGCACCCCGGAAGCGCGCGGCGCGATGGAAACCCTCGGCGGCTACCGGCGCGAACTGGAGTTCTACCGCCGCGTCGCCGGGCAGGCGCCGCTCGGCGTGCCGGAGGTCTACGCGGCCCAGATCGCGGAATCCGGAGCAGATTTCGTCCTGGTCATCGAGGATCTGGCGGGCTGGGACAACGCCGATCATCTGGCTGGGCTGACCTTGGACCAGACCCGGCAGTGCATCGGCGCGCTGGCCGGGCTGCACGCCTGGTCGCTGCGCTCGGCGGACCTGATCGCCGCGGGAGATTTTCCCAGCTTCGGCGCCCCGGGCATCCGGGACCTGTTGGTGCCGGTGTTCGCGCCGGCCTGGCCGGTGTACCTGCAGCACACGACGATGACGGTGCCGACCGCGGTGGCGCGGTTCGCCGAACGGTTCGCCGACCACGCGCCGCAGGCGCTGGATGCGTTGAGCCGCCGACACATGTTGCTGCACGGTGACATTCGCGCCGACAATCTGTTCTTCCGGGGCGAAGCGTTGAAGGTGGTGGACTTCCAGTTCGCCGGGCTGGGGGCCGGCGCGGCGGACATCGCCTACCTGGTCAGCCAGGGACTGCCCACCGAGGTGCGCCGTGGTCACGACGAGGCGCTGCTGCGCGAGTATCTGCAGCACCTCGACGTCGCCGACTACGGCTTCGACGAAGCCTGGCGGGACTACCGGATGGCCACGGCGTATCTGATGGTGCTGCCGGTGATCACCATGCTGGGCTGGGACACGTTGCCGGAACGTTCTCGACGGCTGGTGGTGACGCTGACCGACCGGGCCGTGGCGGCCATCGACGACATTGACGCGGTGGCGGTCTTCGGATGACGAAACGGACGGCGCGCGAGGTGGTCGAGGCCTACAACCTCGTGGTGTGGAACCAGCGTGACTTCGCGTTGGCCGATGAACTGATGGGCGAGAAGGTCATCCGGCACGAAGTGGGTGAAGCCACGGTGCTCAGCCACGACCAGGCAGTGCAACGCATCGTGGACCACTGGGAGATGTTCGACGAGTTGCGTTTCGAGCTCAACCTGGTGGTCGCCGGCGATGACGGCGAGCACGTGGCGATCGTCTACCAGTCGCCGATGCGACTCAAGGACGGCACGAGTGTGGAGGTCGGCAGCATGGAGATATTCCGGGTAGTCGACGGCCGGATCACCGAAGTGTGGAACTGTGGACACAAACTGGGAGTGTGGAAGTGACTGATCGCGTGCTCGACGAACTGGGCTACTACCTGCTGGCCGGCGCCGGCGGAGAAGGACCGGCCACCCTGGTCGAGGAGGCCCGGCACGGCGAGGAAATGGGCTTCGGCACCGCCTTCATCTCCGAACGCTGGAACGTCAAGGAAGCCTCCTCGCTCACCGGTGCCGCGTGCGCGGTGACCTCCCGGATGCAGATCGCGACCGCGGCCACCAACCACAACACCCGCCATCCGCTGATCACCGGATCGTGGGCCACCACCATGCACCGGCTCGCCGGGGGCCGGTTCACGCTCGGCATCGGGCGCGGCATCGCCGCGATGTATTCGGCGTTCGGCATCCCCGCGGTGACCACGGCCCAGATGGCGGATTTCGCCCAGGTGATGCGCCGACTCTGGCAGGGCGAACTGATCTTCAACCACGACGGCCCGATCGGTCAGTACCCGGTGCTGTTCCTGGACCCGGACTTCCGCGAAGACATCCGGCTGGCGATCGTGGCGTTCGGCCCGGAGACGCTGAAGCTGGGTGGGCGGCTGTTCGACGACGTCATCCTGCACACCTACTTCACCCCCGAGACCCTGACCCGCTGCGTGGCCACGGTCAAGCAGGCTGCCGAGGAAGCCGGGCGGGATCCGGCCGCGGTCAAGGTGTGGTCCTGCTTCGCCACGGTGGGCGATCACCTGCCCGAGGAACTGCGGCTGAAGAAGACCGTGGCGCGCCTTGCCACCTACCTGCAGGGCTACGGTGACCTGCTGGTGCGCACCAACGGCTGGGATCCGGCTGTGCTGGAACGGTTTCGGGCTGATTCGGTGGTCACCTCGATCCCCGGTGGAATCGACCACAAGGCCAGCGCCGACCAGATCGAACACATCGCGACGCTGCTACCCGACGAGTGGCTGGAGCCGGCCGCCACCGGCAGCCCGCAGCAGTGCGCGCAGCGGGTACGTCAGGAATTCGACTACGGCGCCGACGCCGTGATCATGCACGGCGCCACCCCGGCCGAACTCGAGCCGGTGGTCAGCGCCTACCGCGCCGAGATCAGATGAAGTCCGAGCCACCGTCGACGTTGACGGTGGCGCCGGTGACGTAACCATTGCGCCGGGACGCCAGATAGGTGGTCACCGACGCGATTTCCTCCGGCAGACCGGCGCGGCCCAGATCGCACGGGTGACCGAAACTCTGCTCCACCCAGCGCATCACATCGTGCGGGTCGGCGGAGTCGAAGCCGTCGGCGGCCAGCACGTCCTTGAGGTTCTCGGTGAAGCTGGCGGTCACGATGGTGCCCGGGCACACACAGTTGACCAGGATCCCGTCCGGTCCCAGGCTCTTGGACAGGTTCTTGGTCAGGCTCGACAGCGCCGACTTGGCGGCGGTGTAGGCCACCAGTCGCGGGCTCTGCCGTTGGATCGAGTGCGCGGACAGGGTGACGATGCGCGCCCACGGCGCCGAGCGCAGCATCGGCAGCGCGGCCCGCACGCTGCGTACCGCCGACATGGTGCCGAGGTTGAAGGCGGCCTGCCAGTCGTCGTCATCGAGTTCCTCGAAGTTGCCGGCAGCGGGTCCGACGGTGTGCACCAGGACGTTGAGGGTGTCGAAGGCTTCGGCAACGGCCGCGAACCCGGCGCTGATCGAGGCCGGATCGGACATGTCCACGCTCAGCGGGATCACCTGCGGTGCACCGGCTTCGGAGACCCGTCGGGCAGCGGCGTCCAGATCGGACTGGTTGCGGGCCATGATCGCGACCGAGGCGCCCTCGGAGCCCAGTGCTTCGGCGATGGCCAAACCCATGCCCTTGCTGCCGCCGGTGACGACGGCGGTGGCGCCGGTCAATCCCAGATCCATGGTTGTTGTCCTCCAAGTTGTTTCGGGCTGTGCCGCGGTTGTTACGGTAGCGCGGCCGGCGGCGGGGTCTGGGCGTCGGACACGGTGAACTGGTAGGACCCGGTGGTGATCAGCCGGTCGGCGTTGCCCTCGTCGAACAGTCGCACCCGCGCCAGCACCTGATCGCCGGCACCCCCGAAGGCCTCGGCTTCGGCGCGGAACGGCCCGACCTTGCCGCGCGCCAGGAACATCACGTGCGAGCTCACGCCCTGCAGTCGAGGGCTACCGACCCGGGCTGCGGCCGCGTCCAGTGCTGCGGTCTCCAGGATCACGAACTGGGGTCCGATGTGCAGGGCGGCGTCGGGGGAGGCCACCTCAACCGACAATTCCGGTAGCCCCCAAACGCTTTGGCCGCGCCGGTGGCCGCCGAAGACCTGCCACAGCGGCGGCAGGTCCGGCGAGTCGACCACCTCGATCGGCTGCACGGCCATCTTCTGCAGACCCTCTGGCGGTGTCCCGAGGCTGATGCCTTGGCCTTCGGTGACCGCCAGAACCCGTTCCGGGCGCTCGGCGTCGACGAGCACCGAGCGGCTGTAGCCCAATTGCCGTCCGCGCTTGAGGGTTTCGCCGATCACCTCGAATCGGGTGACGTCGAGGCCTGGATCGAGGACCTGGCAGCTGTGCACCACCGGATTGGGCACGTCCTCGAGGTCGGTCATACCGCCGCCTTCCGGAGAGGCGATGCCCAGCACGGCGAGCAGCAGACCGCCGGCCTCGTTGCGCATATCGTGGCGCACGGTCACGGTGTCGTCGGTTGGCCCGAGGTCCATCTGCGCATAGCTGCGGCCGATGTAGCGGTAGCTGAGCAGACCACCCCACCGCGCGCGCAGTTCGGCGGCATAGCGTTCCGGGTCATCGGCGAGTTCACGAATATCCTGCGGCATAGCGGATTCGGCCTTCCTGTCAGCGTTTCATCGGATCTCGCGCTGCCATACCAGGCGAGCATGCGTGGTCAGCCCGGCCGAATCGCGGGTGGTCGCCGACAAGGTCAACACATCACCATCGAGCCGGACCTCGCGTACCTGCGGGCTGAGCAGCAGTTCGGGCATGGTCGACATGATGACGTCGTGCCGGACCGTGCCGGCCTGCTCGTCGACCTGGAATCGTCCGCCGTAAGCGATGTAGCCGTTGGGTCCGGTGTCATCCTGCGGTGCCAGCTGGGCCGACATCCAGCCGTCGTGGGTGTACAAGATCAGCCCGCGCGGGTGTTCGCCGAGCGGTTGGCGCAGTTGGCCACCGGCGTCGTCGCGCGCATCGAAGCAGGACAGCCGCCAACCGCCGAGGATCTGGTCACGCAAACTCGTCATGTTCGGCTGGCTACCTTCTGATCGTCACGGCAGGATCGCGGTCCGGTGAACCGGTTGGGCTGCTTGCTGTCTGGCGTGCAGGCCGCGGCGCAGCGCCGCCAGCAGCGCGTCGCGGGTTTCGCGCGGGTCGATCAGTTCATCGAATCCGAAGTTGTCCGCGGAGTTGAACGACGCCTGCAACTCGGCCTCGCGTAGTTCATCGGCCAGGTCGCCATCGGCCTTGGCGGCGCGGCTGAGCGCTGCGGCACTCATCGCCCCCAGCGTGGCGCCGGGATAGCCGAAGGTCGCAGTCTGGCCGTCGAACCCGAGCAGCGACATCACCATCGACCCGAAGCCGTAGGCCTTGCGCAGTGTGAGGTGGATCTTGACGGTGCTGGCCACGGTCTGCGCGGTGAACATCCGCGCACCACTGCGCAGGATGCCTTGGCTTTCCGAGCGGCTACCGGGAAGCATCCCGGGATTGTCGGCCAGGAAGAGCAGCGGCAGGTGGAAGGAGTCGGCGACCTGGATGAAGTGCGCGGCCTTGTCGGCGGCATCGCAGTCGATCGCCCCGGCCATCACTTTCGGTTGATTGGCCAGCACCGCAACCGGGTGACCGCCCAGATGCGCCAGCGCGCAGATGATTCCGCGGCCGAAGTCGGCTTGCACCTCGAACCAGTCGGAGTCGTCGAATACCACGTCGAGCACCTGGCGCATGTCGTAGCCGCGGCGGCTGTCCCGGGGCACGATGTCGAGCAGTTCGGGGGTGGGCCGCCCCGAGATGTCCGCGCCGCTTCGCTGCGGTGGGTAGGACCACGCGCTGGACGGGAAGTAGGACAGGTAGCGCCGGATCTGCCCCAGCACGGCGGCGTCGTCGGCGGCCACGTTGTGCACCACGCCGCTGGCCACCGCCACCGCCGGGCCGCCGAGTTCCTCCTTGGAGATGTCTTCCCCGGTGGACTCCTTCACCACCGGGGGGCCCGCGGTGAAGATCGCGCCGTGGCTGCTCATGATCCGGAAGTCGCACACGGGCGCGACCAGGGCGCCGTGGCCGGCCGACGGGCCCAGGATGGCCGCGACCGTTGGCACCAGGCCCGAGCAGCGGGCCTGCGCGATCAGGTCGGTGGGAGAGCGCCCGCCGTGCTTACCGGGCCGAAAGCCCGCGCCTTCGAGCAGCATGATCATCGGAATCTTGTCCCGCACAGCCAGTTCGGCGATGCGGTAGCGCTTGGCATTGGAACCCGAGCCGATGGTGCCGGCCAGGGTGGTGAAGTCCTCGGCACCCACCAGCACCGGACGGCCGTCGACCTCGCCCGAACCCACCACGATGCCGTCGGCGGCGGCTTGGCCGCCCACCAGCGTGCCGAGTTCCCGGAAGGTGCCCGGGTCGAGCAGCGCGTCGATCCGGTCGCGGGCGTTCAGCTTGCCGCTCGCGCCGTGCGTGGCCAGCCGCTGTGGGCCGCCCATCGCATACGACCGCGCCCGGCGCTGTTCCAGGTCGGCCAGGGTGGGCGCCCAAGCCGCGGCCGGCGGGCGTGCGTCGGTCATCGCCTCTCCTCGCTGCGTGGACCGGTCGATGGTACCGCCCGGCGCGTTGACCGTACCGAATTA
Source organism: Mycobacterium sp. NGS45 (assembly GCF_059812645.1). Taxonomy (NCBI): domain Bacteria; kingdom Bacillati; phylum Actinomycetota; class Actinomycetes; order Mycobacteriales; family Mycobacteriaceae; genus Mycobacterium; species Mycobacterium sp. NGS45. The sequence goes on from NZ_JCALDB010000001.1 coordinate 137,265, forward strand.
CTTACTGTAGCGTTCCCAGCATGGTCGGGAAGCTCAAGATCGACCGCGGAATCCCCAGCCAACTCGACCGGGTCCCAGCGGTAGCCCGCGCGCACGAGCAGGCCGGGTACCACGGCTGTTGGACCGGTGAGATCAACCATGATCCGTTCCTGCCGTTGCTGTTGGCAGCCGAGCACACCACCTCGATCGAGGTGGGCACCAGCATCGCGGTGGCCTTCGCGCGCAGCCCGATGACGGTGGCCAACCTGGGCTGGGACCTGCAGGCCTATTCCGGCGGCCGGTTCATCCTGGGGCTCGGGACCCAGATCAAGCCGCACATCGAGCGGCGCTTCTCGATGCCGTGGAGTCACCCGGTGCGGCGGATGGCCGAGTACGTCGAGGCGCTACGGGCGATCTGGCGATGTTGGAGCACCGGCGAGCGGCTCGACTTCGAGGGCGAGTTCTACCGCCACACGCTGATGACCCCGATGTTCACCCCGGAGCCGGTGCAGGTCGCCGCGCCGAAGGTGTTCATCGCCGCGGTCGGCGAGGCGATGACCGAGATGACCGGTCGGGTCGGCGACGGTCTACTTGCGCACGCCTTCACCACCCGCCGCTATCTCGACGAGGTCACCCTCCCGGCGGTGCAGCGCGGCCTGCAGGCAAGTGGCCGCGGCCGCGAGGACTTCCAGGTTTCCAGCCCGGTGTTCGTCGTGACCGGCCGCGACGAAGGTGAGATCGCGACGGCGGCAACGGCTTTCCGCAAGCAGATCGCGTTCTATGCGTCCACCCCGGCCTACCGCCGGGTGCTGGAGCTGCACGGCTGGGGCGAGCTGCAACCTGAGCTACGCCGGCTTTCGATCGAGGGCGGCTGGGACGCGATGGCGGACTTGATCGACGACGAGATGCTGGCTGCGTTCGCCGTCGTCGCACCGATCGATCGGGTCGCCGCGGTGCTCGGCGAGCGCTGCGCCGGTGTGATCGACCGGGTGCTGCCCGGCTTCCCGGCCGGCACCCCCGAACCCGTGATCGCCGAGGTGCTCGACCAGGTCAGGACCCGATGATCGAAGTGGTTGGCAGCAACGAACCCGGCTTCGAGTGGCGGAGAGGACACGTCGATGGATCGGATAACCGGTAAGACCGTCGCGATCACCGGGGCGGCCCGCGGAATCGGATTCGCCACCGCCGAGGCGCTGCTGCGACGAGGTGCTCAGGTGGTCATCGGCGACCGCGACGTACCGCTGCTCGCGCCTGCCGTGCAGCGACTGTCGGCGCTGGGGAAGGTGAGCGGACATCCGTTGGATGTCACCGATCCGGCATCCTTTGCAGACTTCCTGGATGCGGTCCGCGCCGACGGCGACGGTCGGGTCGACGTACTGGTCAACAACGCCGGCGTGATGCCGGTCGGGCACTACCTGGAGCAGAGCGAGGATGCCACCCGCACCGCGATCGAGGTCAACTTCTGCGGTGTGCTCACCGGGTGTCGGCTGGTGCTGCCCGAGATGGCGCAGCGGGGCAGCGGGCACATCGTCAACATCGCCTCGCTGGCCGGTGCGGTGCCGGTGCCGGGCCAAGTGGTCTATGCCGGAACCAAATTCGCGGTGGTGGGACTGTCCGGCGCGCTGGCCGACGAGTTCGCCGGGCGCGGCGTGCAGGTCAGCGTGGTGCTGCCGCCGTTCACCACCACCGAGTTGATCGCCGGCACCAAGACCCCGCTCGGTAGCAAGCCGGTGGCTCCCGCGGTGATCGCGCGCGCGGTGGTCAAGACCCTGGACCGCCCGCGCACGCACGTCACGGTGCCTGCCGGAATGCGTTTCGCCGCGCCGTTGATCTCGATGCTGGGCCCGCGGGGCCGGCGGTGGCTGCACGCCAGGATGGGTTCGGACCGGTCGTTCCTGGAATTCGACACCGCAGCCCGGGCGGCCTATCAGCAGCGTGCCGAGTCCGCGACCGGGCTGGTCGGCGGCGTGGATCAGGGCTGATCAGGACATGACGAGGGCCCGTCGAGGCCGTACTGAGGTAATTACCGGAAGTGATACTGTGCGTCTACAAAGTGAACGGCGTCACAGCGCGGGAGACAGGTGGGATCAATGAGTAATCCGACAATCGAGTCGCCGGCTGCGGTGCTCGCCGACCCCAAGGCCTATGCCGATGAGGCCCGGCTGCACGAGGCCTTGACCCGGTGTCGGGCCACCGAGCCGGTGTCCTGGGTCGAGGTCGAGGATTACGCGCCGTTCTGGGCGATCACCAAGCACGCCGACATCCTCGACGTCGAACGTGACAACGAGCTGTTCACCAACTCGCCCCGGCCGGTGTTGACCACCCGGGAGGGCGATGCCCAGCAAGCGGCCATGGGCGTCAAGACCCTGATCCACCTCGACGATCCGCAACACCGCGTGGTGCGCGCCATCGGTTCGGATTGGTTCCGGCCGAAGGCCATGCGCGCGATGAAGGTTCGGGTCGACGAACTGGCCAACCGGTACGTCGACCAGATGGCGGCGGTGGGCCCGGAGTGCGACTTCGTCTCCGAGGTCGCGGTGAATTTCCCGCTGTACGTGATCATGTCGCTGCTGGGTCTGCCCGAGTCCGACTTCCCGCGCATGCTCAAGTACACCCAGGAACTGTTCGGCAGCGACGACGAGGAGTTCCAGCGCGGTGTGTCGATGGAGGAGCGCGGCGCCGCGCTGTTCGACATGTTCAACTACTTCAACGAGGTCACCGCATCCCGGCGCGCCAACCCGACCGAGGACATGGCCTCGGCGATCGCCAACGCCACGATCAACGGCGAACCACTGTCCGACATCGAGACGGTGTCCTATTACCTGATCGTCGCGACCGCCGGGCATGACACCACCAGTGCCACCATCTCCGGCGGGCTGCAGGCGCTGATCGAGAACCCCGATCAGCTACGCCGACTGCAGGACGACATGAGCCTGATGCCGTTGGCCGTCGAGGAGATGGTCCGCTGGGTCACCCCGGTCAAGGAGTTCATGCGAACGGCGCAGCGCGACACCGAAGTACGCGGCCAGAAGATCGCGGCCGGCGAAGCGGTGCTGCTGTCCTACCCGTCCGGGAACCGCGACGAAGACGTCTTCGACGACCCGTTCCGCTTCGACGTCGCACGAGATCCCAACCGGCACGTCGCCTTTGGCTACGGCGTGCACTTCTGCATGGGAGCGGCGCTGGCGCGGATGGAGATCAACAGCTTCTTCTCGGCACTGCTGCCGCGGCTGAAGTCGATCGAACTCGCCGGGCCGCCCGAACACATGGCGACGGTGTTCGTCGGCGGACTCAAGCACCTGCCGATCCGCTATCAGCTGGGCTGATCCCGCGGCTCGGATCGAGTTCAGGCGGTCAGCAGCGGGGCGATCCAGTCCAACTCGGCCGACAGTTGCGAACTCCAGAATGCGCCGTCGTGGCCGCCGGGGGAGAACCCGCCGGCCGGCGGCGTGGACAGCTGGGCGATGAACTCCCGGGTGGCCCCGGCAAACGGGTCGGACTCGCCGCAGTCGATGCGGATCGGAATCGATTCCAGCGCAGCCAAACCGAACACCGAGTTGGCGGCGAAGTCGTCGGGGCCGTCGAACGCGCCCGGCGCGGTCGCACCGGAGGACAGCCACAGTGCCGGGCTGACCGCGGCGATCGCGGCAGTGCGCGCCGGACCCAGTCGCGCACCGAGCAACAACGCGCCGTAGCCGCCCATCGACCAGCCCAGGAATGCCACCCGCGAGGTGTCCAGGCCCTGCTCGTCGAGCAGCGGCAGCAGTTCGTCGAGCACCATCGCGCCGGAATCCTCACCGGAGGCGCGGCGGTGCCAGTAGCTGCCGCCGCCGTCGACCGACACCACCGCGAACGGCGGTAACCCGGCCGCCACGGCCTGCGCCAAACCCTGCTCGACGCCACCGGCCATCACCGAGGCGGCGTCCCCGCCCTTGCCGTGCAGCGCGATCACCGGTCGCAGCGACGCGGTCTGCCCCGGCGGGCGCGCGATCGCCCAATTGGTCGACACCCCGCGCGCGGCCGAATCGAACGCGCCGGTGACCATGGTCGGGGCCGTCCGCGGCGCCGGATCCAGCGGGACGGGCGGCGCCAGCGGGGTGCCGACCCCGGTCATCGAGATCTGCGGGCCCGCCCCGCTCGGTTTGCCCGACAGCGTCGCGTCCAGCGCCCAGGCACCCGCGCCGGCCGCGGCCGCGCTCAGCCCCAGACGCAGCGCGGAACGGCGAGAAACTCGGGCGCGGTGCCGGGCAGACATGGCCGACATTTTGCCAGCGGCCCGGGTTTGCCGAAAACGCCCGCTTTGACCAGCACAAATGGCAGCATGCTATTCGTGACTGCAGCGGTCACCCGGAAGGGCGAAAGGCGGCGGTGTGCGTTGGTCAGCGCCGCCGCTGATCTGCTGTGCGAAGGCGGGTTCGACGCCGTGCGGCATCGCGCGGTGGCTCGCCGGGCCGGTCTGCCGTTGGCGTCGACCACCTACTACTTTGCCTCGCTGGACGAACTGATCGCCGCGGCGGTCGAGTACATCGGGATGCGGGAGGCGGCCCAGCTGACCAGCCGGGTCGCCGGATTGTCCCGGCGCCGGCGCGGCGCCGAGGCCACCGCGGACCTGCTGGTCGGTCTGCTGGTCGACGACGAACCCGGCTCGACCGGGCTGATCTCGCGCTACGAGCGCTACATCGCGTGCGCCCGGCAACCCGGCTTGCGTGACATCCAACGCCGGATGCTGCAACAACGCACCGAGGCGGTGCGGGACGTGGTGGAACGCTCGGGCCGCACCGGCCGGGTGGAGATGGTCTCGGCGTTGGTGTGCGCGGTCGACGGCGCGGTGGTGTCGGCCCTGGTCGACGAATCGGCCGACCCCCGGGTGGCCGCGCGCGCCACCCTGGTCGACGTCATCGACGTCCTAGCGCCCTATGAGCGGAGTGCGGCACCGGTGTGAGCTCCGGCGGACTCGGCCGACGGCGTCGGTCGCCGTAAGCTGTGTGTCCGTGAGCATCCCGAACGTCCTGGCCACGCGCTACGCCAGCCCCGAGATGGTGGCCATCTGGTCCCCGGAAGCCAAGATCATCGCCGAGCGCCGGCTGTGGCTGGCGGTGCTGCGCGCGCAGGCCGAGTTGGGCATCCCGGTTCCCGACGGTGTGGTCGACGACTACGAACGCGTGCTCGACGACGTCGACCTGGCGTCCATCGCCGCGCGCGAACGGGTCACCCGCCACGACGTCAAGGCGCGCATCGAAGAGTTCAACGCACTGGCCGGCCACGAGCACGTGCACAAGGGCATGACCAGCCGCGACCTCACCGAGAACGTCGAACAACTGCAGATCCGCCGGTCACTCGAGCTGGTGTTCGAGCACGGCGTGGCGGTGGCCGCGCGGCTGGCCGACCGGGCCGTCGCGCATCGCGATCTGGTGATGGCCGGCCGCTCACACAACGTCGCCGCCCAGGCCACCACGTTGGGTAAGCGGTTCGCGTCGGCCGCCCAGGAGATGCTGGTGGCGCTGCACCGGATCCGCGAGCTGCTGGACCGCTACCCGCTGCGCGGCATCAAGGGCCCGATGGGTACCGCGCAGGACATGCTGGATCTGTTCGACGGCGACGCCGGCCGGCTCGGGGAGCTGGAGTCCCGGGTCGCCGAGTTCCTCGGCTTCTCCTCGGTGCTGTCCAGCGTCGGCCAGGTCTATCCGCGGTCGCTGGACCACGATGTGCTCTCCGCGCTGGTCCAGCTCGGTGCCGGGCCGTCGTCGTTCGCGCACACGGTGCGTCTGATGGCCGGCCACGAACTGGTCACCGAGGGTTTCGCACCGGGCCAGGTGGGCTCCTCGGCGATGCCGCACAAGATGAACACCCGCTCCTGTGAACGCGTCAACGGTCTGCAGGTGGTGCTGCGCGGGTACGCCGCGATGGCCGCCGAATTGGCCGGCGCGCAGTGGAACGAGGGCGACGTGTTCTGCTCGGTGGTGCGCCGGGTCGCGCTGCCGGACGCGTTCTTCGCCCTCGACGGGCAGACCGAGACGTTTTTGACCGTGCTCGACGAGTTCGGCGCCTACCCGGCGGTGATCCAGCGCGAACTGGACCGCTACCTGCCGTTCCTGGCCACCACCCGGATCCTGATCGCCGCTGTGCGTGCCGGTGTGGGTCGCGAAACCGCGCACGAGGTGATCAAGGAACATGCCGTCGCCGTCGCGCTGGCGATGCGCGAACAGGGACGCGAACCCGACCTGCTGGACCGGTTGGCCGCCGACGCGCGACTGCCGTTGGACCGCGCCGCGCTGGATGCCGCGCTGGCCGACAAGGCCGCGTTCACCGGGGCGGCCGGAGATCAGGTCGACGAAGTGGTGCGCGCGGTCGAAGAGCTGGTGGCCCGCCATCCCGAGGCGGCCAAGTACGCACCCGGCGCCATCCTGTAGCCCGCGATTTCGGTGCGCGCAGGGGCGCTGAACACCCGTAAACGCACCGAAATCGCTAGCGGCGCAGGCCCGCCGAGCGGAGTTCCAGGCGGGCCAGGCCACGGATCGCGATCGGGTCTTCGCGGCGCCACGCGCCGACCGGGTCGACGCTGACCCCGACCAGCTTGCGCAGCGGACGGTTGGCCAGCGCGCGCAGCGCCAACAGTTGCTCACCGGCCGGGGTGGCGGCCAACGTCAGGGTGGTCCACTTGCGCCGGACGAACCGCAGCCGCAGATACAGCCACGGCATCCCGACCAACACGATCGGGGTGGCCGCGACCGCAAACGCCAGCACCCAGGCCAGCCAGCCGGCGGTGTCGGACAGACTCTGGCCGGCGTCGGCCAGATCCACCGCGGCGGTGCTGGCCGCGGTCAACGGTTTGGCCAGCTGATCACCCACCAGCCACACGCCGTCGACGCTGTCACCGGCCGTCCGCAGGTTCTCCGAGATGCCCTGGGCGCCGCTCTGCACGCCGCGGCCGACCGCGCCGATCGCCGCGACCGCGTCGTACACGGCCATGCCGACCACCACCCAGAGCACCGTCCAGGCGATCACCAGGAGATCGGACGAGATCTGCAGCAGCCACCGGTGCGGACGAGTGGCGTACGGGACGAACCGCGAAGTCATGCGTCGATCCCAGCATGCGCCGGCGCCCGGCGGGGGCCGATCGGGTCAGCGCCACCGGTGCGAATCAGCACCCGCCGCACACCGCTAGGCTGGCCCGATGCGACCCGCGCTGTCCGAATACCAACACCTGTCCAGCGGCAAGGTCCGCGAGCTGTACCGGATCGACGACGAAACGCTGCTGTTCGTGGCCTCCGACCGGATCTCGGCCTACGACTACATCCTGGACACCCAGATCCCGGACAAGGGCCGCATCCTGACCGCGATGAGCGTGTTCTTCTTCGATCTGCTCGATGTGCCCAACCACCTGGCCGGCCCGCCGGACGATCCGCGCATCCCGGACGAAGTGCTGGGCCGCGCGCTGGTGGTGCGCAAGCTGGACATGATCGAAGTCGAGTGCGTCGCGCGCGGTTATCTGACCGGCTCGGGTCTGCTGGACTACCAGCGTACCGGCCAGGTGTGCGGTATCGCGCTGCCGGCCGGGCTGGGCGAGGCCAGCAAGTTCGACCGGCCGCTGTTCACCCCGGCCACCAAGGCCGCGATCGGCGCGCACGACGAGAACGTCGCGTTCGACGCGGTGGTGGCCCAGGTGGGCGCCGAACGTGCCGAGCAGTTGCGCGAGCTGACCCTGCAGATCTACCGGCAGGGCGCCGAGCACGCGGCCTCGCGCGGTGTGATCATCGCCGACACCAAGTTCGAGTTCGGGGTGGACTCGGCCGGCACGCTGCGGTTGGCCGACGAGGTGTTCACCCCGGACTCCTCGCGGTACTGGCCGGCCGACGAGTACCAGCCCGGCCGGGTGCAGAACAGCTACGACAAGCAGTTCGTCCGTAACTGGCTCACTGCACCGGAGTCGGGCTGGGACCGGGCCGGTACCCCGCCGCCGTTGCCGCCGGAGATCGCGGCGGCCACCCGGGAACGCTATATCGAAGCCTACGAACGGATTTCCGGCCGCAGCTTCGCCGACTGGATCGGACCCGCCGCATGAGCCCGACCCCACCGGTCGCCAAGCGGATAGCGCATCGCCGCGAGTTCCACGGCGATCTGTTCACCGACCCGTACGAGTGGCTGCGGGACAAGGCCGACCCCGAGGTGATCGCCCACCTGGAGGCCGAGAACCACTACGTCGACGCGGTCACCGAGCACCTGGAACCGTTGCGGCAGCGGATCTTCGACGAGATCAAGGCCAGGACCAAGGAGACCGACCTGTCGGTCCCGACCCGGCGGCGCGAGCACTGGTACTACGCGCGCAGCTTCGAGGGCAAGCAGTACGGCGTGCACTGTCGCTGCCCGGTGCGCGGTCCGGACTACTGGAGCCCGCCGGAGCTCGACGAGCACACCGAGGTGCCCGGCGAACAGGTGCTGCTCGACGAGAACGTCGAGGCCGACGGTCACGAGTTCTTCGCCTTGGGCGCGGCCACCATCAGCCCGGACGGCAACCTGCTGGCCTACTCGGTGGACGTGCATGGTGATGAGCGTTACACCTTGCGGTTCAAGGACTTACGCACCGGGCAGCGCTACCCCGACGAGATCACCGGGATCGCTGCCGGCGCCACTTGGGCCGCCGACAACGCGACGATCTACTACACCACCGTCGACGACGCCTGGCGCACCGATACGGTATGGCGCTATCGGTTGGGCAGCGGAGCGCCCGCCGAGCAGGTGTACCACGAACCCGATGAACGGTTCTGGCTCGGTGTCGGCCGCAGCCGCAGCGACGCCTACGTGATGATCGGCTCTGGATCCGGAATCACCGCTGAGGTTTTCGTCGCCGATGCGCACGATCCGAACGCCGAGTTCACCAGCGTGTGGGGCCGCCGCGAAGGCGTGGAGTATTCGGTGGAGCACGCCGTGGTCGGTGGCCAGGACCGGTTCCTGATCCTGCACAACGACGGCGCGGTCAACTTCATGCTGACCGAGGCGCCGGTCACCGATCCTGCTGATCAGACCGTGTTGATTCGGCACGACGACGAGGTGCGCCTGGAGGCCGTGGACGCCTTCGCCGATCAGTTGGTGGTCAGCTACCGGCGAGAAGCGTTGCCCCGCTTCCAGATTTGGCCGATCCGGCCGGACGGCAGCTACGGTGATCCCGAGGAGATCGGCTTCGAATCCGAGCTGATGTCCTCGGGGCTGAGCGCCAACCCGAACTGGGCCGCGCCCCGGTTGCGGTTCGCGGCAACTTCATTCGTCATCCCGGTCCGAGTCTACGACCTGGATCTGTGCACCGGCGAGCAGATCCTGCTGCGGGAACAACCGGTGCTCGGCGACTACCGGCCCGACGACTACGTCGAGCACCGGGACTGGGCCGTCGCCGATGACGGTGCCCGGGTGCCGATTTCGCTGATCTACCGCAAGGTCATCGAGTTGCCGGCCCCGGCGCTGCTGTACGGCTACGGCTCCTACGAATCCTGCGAGGACCCGCGCTTCTCCATTGCCCGGCTCTCGCTGCTGGACCGCGGCATGGTGTTCGCGGTCGCGCACGTGCGGGGCGGCGGCGAACTGGGCCGGCTGTGGTACGAGCACGGCAAGCTGCTGCAGAAGAAGAACAGCTTCACCGACTTCATCGCGGTGGCAAGACATCTGGTCGACACCAAGGTGACCAAGCCGGAGCAGCTGGTGGCGCTCGGCGGCAGCGCCGGCGGACTGCTGATGGGTGCGGTGGCCAACCTGGCGCCGGAGCTGTTCGCCGGCATCCTGGCGCAGGTGCCGTTCGTCGATCCGCTCACCAGCATGCTGGATCCTTCGTTGCCGCTGACCGTGACCGAATGGGATGAGTGGGGCAATCCGCTGGATGACCCCGAGGTGTACGCCTACATGAAGTCCTATGCGCCGTATGAGAACGTCGCGGCCAAGGACTATCCGGCCATCCTGGCGATGACCTCGCTGCACGACACCCGGGTGCTCTACGTCGAACCGGCCAAATGGGTGGCCGCGCTGCGGCACACCAAGACCGATGCGCATCCGGTGCTGTTGAAGACCCAGATGAGTGCCGGGCACGGCGGGATCAGCGGACGCTACGAGCGCTGGAAGGAAGCCGCGTTCCAGTACGCCTGGTTACTGGCCACCGCCGACCGCGACCACTACGGCGGCGGCCAGGTAGACGATCTGGTGCAGTGAGCGCAGCCCCAGCGGCGTGCTCATCGACTCCGGCGGGTCCGGCATCCGGGCAGCATGCACGTTGGCCGGGAACATCACCAGCAGCAACACCAACAGGCACAGCGCTGCCGGCACTCGGGTCGCCGGCAGCAGCAGTCCGACGGCACCCAGCAACTCCAGCACACCGGTCACGGTGACCAGGAACCCCGGCGCCGGAAGCCGCGGCGGCACGATCCGGATCATGTCGCCGCGCAGCGGTTGCACGAAGTGCGCCACGCCCGTCATCGCGAACATCGAGGCCAGCCCGACGGCGATGGCCTGCGGCCAGCCGTCGACGTAGTCCACCCCCAGCGCGCCCACCGCGCGGGCTAACGCGGTGGCGATCAGCAGGTTCAGTAGCACGGCCATCTCGAACTCCCATCTTGACAGTGACTAGATATCCGCCACGGTAGGTTCGGTAACTAGTCACTGTCAAGATTGCAAGCTAAGCTGGTGGCATGGCCAAGCCCGGGTACCACCACGGCGCACTGCGGACCACGATCCTGGCGCACGCCGCCGACCTGGTGGCCGAACGCGGGGCGGACCGGATCTCGCTGCGTGAACTGGCCCGGGCGGCCGGCGTCTCGCACGCCGCCCCCGCACACCACTTCACCGACCGGCAGGGCCTGTTCACCGCGCTCGCCACCGAAGGTTACGAACTGCTGGCCACCGCACTGGAACAGGCCCGCCCGGACTTCAGCGCGGCCGCGCTGGCCTACGTCCGGTTCGCATTGGACCATCCCGGCCACTTCGCGGTGATGTTCGACAAGTCGCTGATCGACCCGGATGACCCCGCGCTGCGGGCCGCCGAAGCCAGGGCCGGTGCCGAACTGGCCAGCGGCGTGGGCACGTTGCGTGATGCGAAGGCCCAGGCCGACCCAGAGACCGCCCGACTGGCGGCCTGGTCACTGGTGCACGGCCTGGCCACCTTGTGGCGCAACCAGGCCCTCGGCGACGCCGCGGCCACCGAGGACCCGATGATCCTCACCGAACGGATCGGCCGCATGCTGTTCGACGGCTGAGCAGTGTTAGCGTCAGCGCCCATGAGCCTCAAGGACATCGAGCTGACCACCCTGGACGGCCGCGCGACTTCGCTGGCCGAATACCCCGACCGCGCACTGCTGATCGTCAACGTCGCCTCCAAATGCGGTCTGACCCCGCAGTACAGCGCGCTCGAGCAACTGGCGCGCGACTACGCCGAGCGCGGTCTGACCGTGATCGGCGTGCCGTGCAACCAGTTCATGGGCCAGGAACCCGGCACCGCCGAGGAGATCCAGACCTTCTGCTCGACCAGCTACGGGGTCACCTTCCCGCTGCTGGCCAAGACCGACGTCAACGGCGCCGACCGGCACCCGCTGTATGCCGAGCTGACCCAGACCGCCGATGCCGACGGTCAGGCCGGCGACGTGCAGTGGAACTTCGAGAAGTTCCTGGTGGCGCCGAATGGCACGGTGGTCAACCGGTTCCGGCCGCGCACCGAACCCGATGCCCCCGAAGTGATCGCGGCGATCGAGACCGTCCTGCCGCGCTGAGGACACCCGCCGGTCGGGTCGACGACACCGACCGGTCATCTGCGGTCGGCACACTGCAGGCATGGCTGGTCAGCTGATCGTCTCGGTTTCGAGCGTGCGCGCTCAGACCCTCGACGACGCCGTCGACTTCAGCGCGCGGATGACCGCGCGCGCCGTACCGCTGTCCTGGTTCGTCGCGCCGCGCGGCACCGGTCACCAACTCGAGCGTGAACCTGCCACTGTGGCGTGGTTGACCCAGCGGCGCACCGACGGCGACGCGCTGGTGCTGCACGGCTACGACGAGGCAGCAGCTGGTAGGCGATTGCGCGATGAGTTCGCGGCGCTGCCCGCGCACGAGGCCAACCTGCGGTTGATGGCCGCCGACCGGATCCTGGATCACGTCGGTCTGCGCACTCGACTGTTCGCCGCACCGAACTGGACCGCGTCTGAGGGTGTGTTGCGGGTGTTGCCGCGCAACGGCTTCTGGCTCTACGTCGGTGCGACCGGTGTGCACGATCTGGTGCGCGACGCCGTGCTGCGGGCTCGGGTGCTCGGGATCGGATCCGGGTTCGGCGGGCAGTCCTGGTGGTGCCGGACCGTGGTGCTGTCCGCCGAACGGATTGCGCGCCGCGGCGGCACCGTGCGGCTGGCGGTCTCCGGGCGGCAGCTGCGCAAGCCGGCGGTCACCCAGGCGCTGTGCGACGCCGTCGATCTGGCGCTGATGCACGGTGCGGTGCCCACGGTGTACTCCTGGGCGCCCGATCCGGGCGTGGCCCGGGCCGCCTGAGCACACCGCGCATTCGGCCCGCGCTCCCGGTTGGGCGGTTACCGTATCGCCATGGACGCGGACGTCATCGTGGTCGGAGCGGGGCTGGCGGGTTTGGTGGCGGCCGGCGAGCTGGCCGACCGGGGCCGGCAGGTGCTCGTCGTCGAGCAGGAGAACAGCGCCAACCTGGGCGGTCAGGCGTACTGGTCGTTCGGCGGACTGTTCTTCGTCGACAGTCCCGAACAGCGCCGGATGGGTATCCGGGACAGTCACGAACTGGCGCTCCAGGACTGGCTGGGTACCGCGGGCTTCGACCGGGATGAGGACTACTGGCCCAAGCAGTGGGCGCACGCCTACGTCGATTTCGCGGCTGGTGAGAAGCGGGCCTGGCTGCGCGAACGCGGTCTGCAGATCTTCCCGCTGGTGGGCTGGGCCGAGCGCGGCGGCTACGACGCGCGCGGGCATGGCAACTCGGTGCCGCGCTTCCACATCAGCTGGGGTACCGGGCCCGCACTGGTCGAGGTGTTCGCGCGGCGCCTGCGCAACCACTCCCGAGTCCGGTTCGCGCACCGCCATCAGGTCGACGAACTGATCACCGACGCCGGTGCGGTCACCGGGGTGCGCGGCACCGTGCTGGAACCGTCGCGCGCGCTGCGCGGCGCACCGTCTTCACGGAAGGCGGTGGGGGAGTTCGAGTATCGGGCCGGCGCGGTGATCGTCACCAGCGGCGGTATCGGCGGCAATCCGGAGCTGGTGCGACGCAACTGGCCCACCGGCTGGGGCCGGGTGCCCGGCCAGCTGCTGACCGGGGTGCCGGCGCACGTGGACGGCCGGATGATCGCGATCACCGAGTCCGCCGGTGCCCGGGTGATCAACCGGGACCGGATGTGGCACTACACCGAAGGCATCACCAACTACGACCCGATCTGGCCCGACCATGGCATCCGGATCCTGCCCGGGCCGTCGTCGCTGTGGCTCGATGCCACCGGCCGCCGGCTGCCCGGCCCGCTGTACCCGGGTTTCGACACCCTGGGCACGCTGCGCCACATCGTGGCCTCGGGACACGACTACACCTGGTTCATCCTGAACGCCCGGATCATCGAGAAGGAGTTCAGCCTGTCCGGCCAGGAGCAGAACCCCGACCTGACCGGACGCAGTGTGCGCCAAGTGCTTTCCCGGGTGCGCCCGGGCCCGCCGCCGCCGGTGCAGGCGTTCGTCGACCGCGGGGTGGACTTCGTGCAGGCCGGCTCACTGCGGGATCTGGTCGCCGCGATGAACGAGCTGCCGGACGTGGTCCCGCTGGACTTCGCCACCGTGGACGCCGAAGTCACCGCGCGGGACCGGGAAGTGGCCAACCGGTTCAGCAAGGACGGCCAGATCACCGCGATCCGCGGCGCCCGCGCCTACCTGCCGGACCGGATCTCCCGGGTGGTGGCCCCACACCGGCTCACCGATCCCAAGGCCGGACCGATGATCGCGGTCAAGCTGCACATCCTGACCCGAAAGACGTTGGGCGGCTTGGAGACCGATCTGGACTCCCGGGTGCTGCAAGCCGGTGGCGCACCGCTGCCCGGGCTGTACGCGGCCGGTGAGGTGGCCGGCTTCGGTGGCGGCGGCGTGCACGGCTACCGCTCGCTGGAAGGCACCTTCCTGGGCGGCTGCATCTTCTCGGGACGGGCTGCGGGCCGGGCCGCGGCCCGCGACGTGGGTTGAGCCGTTCGGGCACGCTCGGCGGACATCAGAAGGTGATCCGCAGTTCTTCCCAACCGCGCACCGTGGAGGTGGGCGCCAGCCGAGCAGTGTCGTAATCGATACCCCAGTCCGGCCAGCGATTCAGCAACTCGTCGAGCGCCACCCGGCCTTCCAGCCGGGCCAGGTTGGCGCCCAGGCAGTAGTGCAGCCCCTTGCCGAAGGTCAGATGCGAGATGTTGTCCCGGTGGATGTCGAAGACATCCGGGTTGGCGTACCGGTCCGGGTCGCGGTTGGCCGCGCCGAACAGCAGCAGCATGGCACTGCCGGCCGGCACCGTGGCGCCGTAGGCCTGGTAGTCCTCGGCGATGTAGCGGGCCACGTGCGGACCGGTCGGCTCGAAACGCAGCGTCTCATCGATGGTGCGGTTCAGCAGTGAGCGATCGGCGGCCACCGCCCGACGCTGATCGGGATGCTCGGCGAGCACCTTGGCCAGCCAGCCGATCAGCCGGCCGGTGGTCTCGTTGCCCGCGCCGGCCACCACCTGGGTGTAGTGCAGCACCTCCTTGCGGGTCAGTCGGCGGCGCACGCCGTGCTCGTCGTCGAACTCCACGTTCAGCAACGCGGTCATCAGATCGTCGGACGGGTGGTGCGAACGCCACTCGACGTAGTCGGCGTAGATGCTGCCGTCGGCGATCTTCTCGGCCTTGGCCACCTTCATTGGCGCGCCCGGCTTGGTCCGCAGGTTGGCGTCGTTGGCGTCGCGCACCGAGATCTGTTGGGACTCCGGAATTCCCAACAGCATGCCGATCACCCGCATCGGCATCATGGATGCCAGCTCGGCGATGATGTCGAATCCGTCGGAGCCGACGTGCGGGTCCAGGCAGCGCACGCAGAACGCCCGGATCTGATCCTCGATCTCGGCCATCCGGCGCGGGGTGAAGACCCGCGACATCAGACCGCGCAGCATGGTGTGCACCGGCGGATCCTCGAACATCATGACGCCCTTGGGCATCGGGAAGTCCGACTTGATCAGCTCCAGGATGTCGCTGCGGGAGTTGGAGAAGGTCCGCCAATTGGCCAGCGCGCGTTCCACATCCGCGTGCCGGGACAGGGCCCAGAAGTCGTACTGCTCGTTGTAGTACAGCGGCGCCTCGGCGCGCAGCCGGGCATAGGTCGGGTACGGGTTCTGCACGATGTCGATCCGGTACGGGTCGTAGTAGACCGAAGTCGAGGTGCCCTGGGTCTGGTCCTGCACGCGGGAAGTCATCGCCGTCTCCGTCCTACTGCTGAGCGACTGCACAACACCTTAGGGCCGACGGCGCCGGCTCAAAGCGAAATCGAGGCTTCTTCGGTCAACACCCGGAAGTCGGTGTCACACATCTCGGTCAACCGGCTGTAGTAGATGCCGCGGGCTTCCGGCGCGACGATGCCCTGGTGGATCGGCACCGCATGGGCCGGTGCCACCGCGCGCAGGAAATCGACCGCCTCGGAGATCTTCATCCAGGGCGCCGCGGCCGGGGTGGCCAGCACGTCGACCGGCTCGCCGGGGGCGAACAGCGCGTCGCCGGGATGCATCAGCCGCGCCGGATGTTCGCCGTCCCCAACCAGATACGAAATGTTGTCGATGTCCGGGAGCTCCGGGTGGATCACCGCGTGCCGGCCTCCGACGCCGCGCACGGTCAGCTCGCCGACGGTCAGCTGATCACCGACGTGTACCGCCTGCCAGTCCCCGCCGAGTTGCGCCGCGGTCTGCGGATCGGCGTACAGCGCGGCCTGCGGATTGGCCTCGACCAGTGCGGGCAGCCGCTGCGGGTCGGCGTGGTCGGGATGCTGATGGGTGATCAGGATCGCGGTCAGGTCGGTGATGCCCTCGAACCCGTGCGAGAAGATTCCCGGATCGAACAGGACGGTGGTGTCGGGGAAGCTCGCGAGCAGGCAAGAGTGCCCGAAATGCGTCAGTTCCATGCTTACGATTGTGCAGCGCTGGACGGGGAGGCGGGAGGCAACGCGATGGTTCGACTGCTGTTGACGGCCGGGCTGATCTGTTTCAGCACGCTGCTGGCGGCACCCGCACAGGCTGATCCGCGGGCCAACTGTCCGCCGCTCTGCGATCAGATTCCGGCCACCGCGTGGCCGGATCCGGCGCAACTGCCGCTGTACTCGTCCCAGCGCTGGGGCGATCTGGCGCAGGTGGCCCGCACCGTGCCGTGGCCGCAGTTCAAGGCCGAGGAACTGTGCGGCAAGTCCCGTCCGATCGGCGACCCGCGCGAGTACGCGGTGGCGTCCCGCGCGGTGTTGGGCGACGGCGACCCCGGCCAGTGGCACCTGCAGGCCCAGGTGGTGCATTGGCGCGGGGACACCTGGATGGGTGGCCAGTTGGCGTCGGCGGTGTTCGACGCGGCCGTGCGCGCGCTGCGTGAATGTCACGCCAGCGCGCCGGATTACTCGGTCAAGATCAGCACGTCGACACCCACCCAGGTGGCCGCGGTGCTCACCGGACCGAAGATCGTGCACCAGTACCTGATCAGTGACCCGCGTAACAGCACGATCAGCGAATTGGTGCTGTTCGCCGACGCCGGCACCACGGTGCCGTGGCAGCCGCTGCCCGACCAGCAGGTGCTGGCTGCGTTGGCTGCACCACTGTGCACGGCCTACATCGGGTCCTGCGGGTAGAGTCGTGCCGTCCCCACAAGCATTGAGCAGGTAGGAGCCGCGTGTGGCCCGGGTGGTTGTGCACGTCATGCCCAAGGCCGAGATCCTGGACCCGCAAGGGCAGGCGATCGTCGGCGCACTGGGCCGTCTCGGTCACCCTGGCGTCTCGGACGTCCGGCAGGGCAAGCGGTTCGAGCTCGAGGTCGACGACACCGTCGACGACGACACGCTGGCCCAGATCGCCGAATCGCTGCTCGCCAACACCGTGATCGAAGACTGGACCGTCACCCGGGAAGACCAATGAGCCCCCGTGTCGGTGTGATCACCTTCCCCGGCACGCTCGACGACATCGACGCGGCGCGGGCCGTGCGTGCCGTCGGCGCCGAGGCGGTCAGCCTCTGGCACGCCGACGCCGACCTGCGCGGTGTGGACGCCGTCGTGGTGCCGGGTGGCTTCTCCTACGGCGACTATCTGCGCGCCGGCGCCATCGCCCGGTTCGCGCCGGTGATGGGCGAGGTGGTGTCCGCCGCCAACCGTGGTATGCCGGTGCTCGGCATCTGCAACGGATTCCAGGTGCTGTGCGAAGCCGGACTGCTGCCCGGTGCGCTGACCCGCAACGAGGGCCTGCACTTCATCTGCCGAGACGTGTGGCTGCGGGTGGATGCCGTGAACACCGCGTGGACCTCGCGGTACGAGCCGGGCGCCGAGATCCTGGTGCCGCTCAAATCCGGCGAGGGCCGCTACGTGGCGTCCGAGTCCGTGCTCGACGAACTCGAGGGTGAGGGCCGGGTGGCCTTCCGCTACCTGGAGAACCTCAACGGATCCCAGCGTGACATCGCCGGAGTCAGCTCGGCCAACGGCCGGGTGGTGGGCTTGATGCCGCATCCCGAACATGCCACCGAAGCGCTCACCGGACCCTCCGACGACGGGCTCGGGATCTTCTACTCGGCGTTGGACGCGGTGCTGACCGCCTAGCCCGCCGTTGACCGATTCCATGAGCACCCACCCGTTCGATGCTGCCCTGACCTTGAAGTCGTTGGGCACCAACCAGTTCGGCGGCCACACCCGCCCGGAGTGGGCCAACATGGTGGGCCCGTTCGGCGGCATCACGGCCGCCACCCTGCTGCGCGCGGTCGAGGAGCATCCGGACCGGCACGGTGATCCGCTGGCCCTGACGATCAACTACCTGGCTCCGGTCGCCGACGGTGAGTTCGAGATCAGTGCGCGCGCACCGCGCACCAACCGCACCAACCAGCACTGGATCCTGGAGCTGAGCCAGGACGGCGAGCCGAAGGCCACCGCATCAGCGGTCTTCGGGGTGCGTCGGCAGACCTGGTCGGACACCGAAACCGCGGCGCCGGCCGTGCCCGAGCCGGAGAGCCTGCCGGCCAACACCGAATCCCCGCCGGTGGTGTGGGCAGCCAATTACGACATGCGGTTCGTCACCGGCGGGGTGCCGGGCGCCGATGCCGAACCGAACCCGTCGTCGACCAGCACGCTGTGGGTGCGCGACGCCCGTGAGCGCCGGATCGACTTCGCCGCGTTGACCGCACTGTCCGACGTGTTCTTCCCGCGGGTGTTCCTGCGCCGCGGCCAGTTCGTGCCGGCCGGCACGATCAGCATGACGGTGTACTTCCACGCCGACACCGAACAGCTCACCGCCCAGGGCAGCGACTTCGTGTTGGCCACCGCGACCGCCAACCGGTTCGCGGCCGGGCACTTCGACCAGGCCGCGCAGCTGTTCAGCCGCGGCGGGGAGTTGCTGGCCAGCACGCATCAGCTGGTCTACTACAAAGGCTGACCGCCGGTCGGCCAAGATGGTGCCCATGCCCCACACCGCCACCGAAGCCAGCGCAGCGGGCCTGTGCCAGTTCATCGACTCCGCGCCGTCACCGTTTCACGCCTGCCTCACCGCCGCCCGGCGCCTGACCGAAGCCGGGTTCACCCAGCTGCAGGAAACCGATCCGTGGCCGAGCGGTGCGGCGGCGGCAGACCGCTTCTTCGTGGTGCGCGCCGGATCGCTGGTGGCCTGGGACGCGCGCGGCGCGGCCGGCCGGCCGTTCCGGGTGGTCGGCGCGCACACCGACAGCCCGAACCTGCGGGTCAAGCAGCACCCGGACCGCGTGGTCGCCGGCTGGCGGGTGGTCGCGTTGCAGCCCTACGGCGGCGCCTGGCTGAACTCGTGGCTGGATCGCGAACTGGGCATCAGCGGGCGGCTTTCGGTGCGCGACGGGGCCGTGCTGCGCCATCAGTTGGTCCGGCTCGACCATCCGGTGCTGCGGGTGCCGCAGCTGGCCATCCACCTGGCCGAGGACCGCGCCGCGGTCAAACTGGACCCGCAACGGCATCTGGACGCGGTGTGGGCGCTGGGCCCGACGCCGTCGTCGTTCGTAGACGTCGTCGCCGCGGCCGCCGGCGTCGACCCCGGCGAGGTGCTGGGCTTCGACCTGATGACCCACGATCTGAGCCCTTCGGTGGTGTGGGGCGCCGACGACGAGTTCGTCAGCGCGCCGCGGCTGGACAACCAGGCCACCTGCTACGCGGGCCTGGAAGCGCTACTGGCGCTGGGCGACCCGGGTGAGCACCTGCCGGTGCTGGCGCTGTTCGACCACGAAGAGGTCGGCTCGACCTCGGCGCACGGCGCGCAATCCGAGCTGCTGCCCACCACCCTGGAGCGCATCGTGCTGGCCGGTGGCGGTGGCCGCGAGGACTACCTGCGGGCCAAGGCCGGCTCGATGGTGGCGTCCGGGGATATGGCGCACGCCACCCACCCCAACTACCCGGACCGGCACGAACCCGGGCACACCATCGCGGTCAACGCCGGACCGGTGCTCAAGGTGCAACCGAATCTGCGCTACGCCACCGACGGGCGCACCGCGGCCGCGTTCGAACTGGCCTGCCGGCAGGCCCGGGTGGGGCTGCAACGCTACGAGCACCGCGCCGACCTGCCGTGCGGCTCCACCATCGGCCCGATGACCTCGGCGCGCACCGGCATCCCGACCGTCGACGTCGGCGCCGCGCAACTGGCCATGCATTCAGCACGCGAGCTGATGGGCGCGCACGACGTGCCGGCCTACGCCGCCGCGCTGCGCGCCTTCCTGGCGCCGCAGGCCTGACCGGCCGACTCCGCAAGACGACGAAGGTCGGGCAATCCGTGGATTGCCCGACCTCGTCGGTCGGGTGTGCCGACCGGAGTTGGTGCTGTCTCAGTTGGTGGTGACGACGACCTCGTCGGTGTCCGGGTTCCAGGTCACGGTGCCGCGCTGGAACGTGGTCTGCTTGAGGCCCTCCGGGGTGTCGGTCTCGTCGCTGGTCGGGTAGCCCAGGTCGCCCTGCGAGCCGCCCAGCTCGTTCCACTTGTCGCGGATCTTGCCCCACACCACGTGCGTGTTGTCTTCGTAGCTGATGATCACGCCGCCGTCGAACTGCTGGTAGACCCCGCCGTCCGGGTTCTGCTGCTGCTCGGCGGTGGGCGCACCCAGGTCGGTCCGCGCGGTGTCCTCGAGTTCGTTGAACTTGGTCAAGATGACGCCCGACACGGCGTACGCGGTGCCGTCGGCGCCGGTGATCGTGGTCTCTTCGACTTCGACTTCGGTGGTGGCGTCCCCGGGCGCGGTGGTGGTCGCGTCCGGATCCAGCGCCTCCGACACGTCGGTGGCGATCGAGGTCGCCGTCGTGGTTGCTTCCTCTGCGGCGTCCTGGGTCTGCTGGCAGCCGGACCCGATCAGTGCAAATCCGAGGATCGCAGCGGTGAAGGAGATCGTTCGTTTCGTTGCTGTGTGCATGGCTTTCCTTTCGGATGTTCGCTTGACCACGGCAAGCCGCAGCCAGCCGCGATGGTAGCCACCAGCACGCGGGTGTGGGGCGAGCTTTGCCGGACTGAGGTGATACTGCGCTGGTCGGGTGCGCGGTTCGGCGGCCCGGCCGACGACCAGGGCGGTGCCCGCCGAGACACCGAATAGACTGCTCAGGTGACCTCTGAGGCCTCTTCGCTGGATACCGTCGGCTCCGCTGCCCACATCGACACCGTCGAACACGCCGCCGGCACCCCTGACCACCCGCAGCCCTACCGCGAGCTGGGGCTCAAGGATGACGAGTATCAGCGCATCCGCGAGATCCTGGGCCGCCGTCCCACCGACGCCGAACTGGCGATGTACTCGGTGATGTGGAGTGAGCACTGCTCCTACAAGTCCTCCAAGGTGCATCTGCGCTACTTCGGTGAGACCACCACCGAGGAGATGAAAGCCGGCATGCTGGCCGGCATCGGCGAGAACGCCGGGGTGGTCGATATCGGTGACGGCTGGGCCGTCACGTTCAAGGTCGAATCGCACAACCATCCGTCCTATGTGGAGCCCTACCAGGGTGCGGCCACCGGCGTCGGCGGCATCGTGCGCGACATCATGGCGATGGGCGCCCGGCCGGTCGCGGTGATGGATCAGCTGCGGTTCGGTGCGGCCGACGCACCCGACACCCGCCGCGTGGTCGACGGTGTGGTGCGCGGCATCGGCGGCTACGGCAACTCGCTGGGCCTGCCCAACATCGGTGGCGAAACCGTGTTCGACGCCAGCTATGCGGGTAATCCGCTGGTCAACGCGCTGTGCGTGGGTGTGCTGCGCAAGCAGGACCTGCACCTGGCGTTCGCTTCGGGCACCGGCAACAAGATCATCTTGTTCGGCGCCCGCACCGGACTGGACGGCATCGGCGGGGTTTCGGTGCTGGCCAGCGACACTTTCTCCGGCGACGAGGGCGGCACCGGCCGCAAGAAACTGCCCAGCGTGCAGGTCGGCGACCCGTTCACCGAGAAGGTGCTCATCGAGTGCTGCCTGGAGCTGTACGCGGCCGGCCTGGTGGTCGGCATCCAGGACCTGGGCGGCGCCGGACTGTCCTGCGCCACCTCCGAGCTGGCCTCGGCCGGCGACGGCGGCATGCGCATCGAGTTGGACCGGGTGCCGCTGCGGGCGGCCGACATGACCCCGGCCGAGGTGCTCTCCAGCGAATCCCAGGAACGCATGTGCGCGGTGGTCGCCCCGGAGAACGTCGACGCCTTCCTGGCGGTGTGCCGCAAATGGGAGGTGCTGGCCACCGTGATCGGTGAGGTGACCGACGGGGACCGGCTGGAGATCACCTGGCACGGCCAAACCGTCGTCGACGTGCCGCCGCGCACCGTCGCCCATGAGGGCCCGGTCTACCAGCGCCCGCTGGCCAGCCCGGACTACCAGGACGCCCTGGTGGCCGACACCTCGGCCGGGCTGCCCCGACCGCAGAGCGGTGCCGACCTGCGCGAGACCTTGCTGGCGCTGCTGGGCAGCCCGCACCTGTGCAGCCGGGCGTTCATCACCGAGCAGTACGACCGGTACGTGCGCGGCAACACCGTGCTGGCCGAATACGCCGACGGCGGCATGCTGCGGATCGACGAGGAAACCGGCCGGGGCGTGGCGATCTCCACCGACGCCTCCGGCCGCTACACCCAGCTGGACCCGTACACCGGCGCGCAGCTCGCGTTGGCCGAGGCCTACCGCAACGTGGCGGTCACCGGCGCCACCCCGGTGGCGGTGACCAACTGCCTGAACTTCGGCTCACCTGAGGATCCCGGCGTCATGTGGCAGTTCAGCCAGGCGGTCCGCGGCCTCGCGGACGGCTGTGCGGCCCTGGGGATTCCGGTCACCGGCGGCAACGTGAGCTTCTACAACCAGACCGGCTCCACCCCGATCCTGCCCACCCCGGTGGTCGGTGTGCTGGGTGTGATCGACGACGTGCACCGCCGCATCCCGACCGGGTTCGGAACCGAACCCGGTGAGACCCTGCTGCTGCTGGGCGACATCTACGACGAGTTCGACGGCTCGATCTGGGCCCAGGTCACCGCCGATCACCTCGGCGGGGTGCCGCCGCGGGTCGACCTGGCCCGCGAGCAGCTGCTGGCCGAGGTGCTGACCGCGGCGTCCCGCGACGGTCTGGTCTCGGCTGCGCACGACTTGTCCGAGGGCGGGTTGATCCAGGCCGTGGTGGAATCCGCGCTGGCCGGCGAAACCGGTTGCCGGGTACTGCTTCCCGAGGAGTTCTCGACCGGGGACGGTCCGTTCGTCTTCCTGTTCTCCGAATCTTCCGGCCGGGTGCTGGTCGCGGTGCCGCGCACCGAGGAGTCCCGCTTCGTGTCGATGTGCGAGGCCCGCGGTCTTCCGGTGCGCCGGATCGGCGTGGTGGATCAGGGCAGCGACAGCGTGGAGGTGCAGGGCCAGTTCAGCGTGAGCCTGTCGGAGTTGCGCAGCACCTGGGAGAGCGTGTTGCCGGCCCTGTTCGGGTGATCCGTTGCCGATGACCGCCGCCGTCGACGCCGCGCCCCGTCCGCCGCTGCTCGACTGGGCCTGGGGCCTGCTCAAGCTGGACTTCGTCGGCTTGGCGTTCAGTTCGTTGTTCTTCTGTCTGTCGCTGACCCCGTCGCTGTTGCCGCGGGACTGGGTGTTCGGCGGCCTGATCGGCGGGGTGAACGCGGCCTTCGGCTACGGTGTCGGCGTTCTGATCGGAAAGGCGTTGCGCCGCTTCGTATTGCGTGGGCGGAGTTGGTGGCCACCGACGCCGAAGGTGTTGTGGACGATCAAGGGTGCCACGGTGGCCGCCGCGATCACGGCCAGCGTGTTGATGGTGATCCCGGCCGCGGTGTGGCAGCGGCGGGTATCCGAGCAGATGGGTATCGAGGGACCGGCCACCCTCGGCTACTACCGCACCCTGCTGCTCGCGATCGCCATCGGCGGCGCGCTGATCGGTGTGTCCCGGGTGCTGCTCGACGTGGTCAGACTGCTGGCCCGGATGCTGATTCGGCGCTGGCGGCTGAGTAACGAAGTCGCGCTGTTCATCGGCACCGCGGTCATGGTGGTGCTGCTCATCACGCTGATCAACGGGGTGCTGTTCCGCGGCTTCCTGCTCGGCGCCAGCCAGGTGTTCCAGCCGCAGAACGCCACCACCCGCGACGGTGTGGTGCAACCCGTCGCACCGGAAAGATCAGGCAGCCCGGAGTCTTTCGCGCCGTGGGAGACCCTGGGATTTCAGGGCCGCAACTTCGTCGGGACCGGGCCCAGCGCCGAGGAACTGACCCGGATCAACGGTGCGCCGGCCAAGGAACCGATCCGGGTCTATGCCGGTTTGCAGACCGCCGACGACGATGAATCCCGAATGGCGGTGCTGCTCAGCGAGTTGCAGCGCACCCATGCCTTCGAACGCAAGGCCTTGATCATCGTCCCGACCACCGGCACCGGCTGGGTCAACCCGGTGGCGGCGCGGGCAGTGGAGTTGATGTACAACGGCGACACCGCCATGGTTGCGCTGCAGTATTCGTATCTGCCCAGCTGGATTTCGTTCATGGGTGATGAACAGAAGTCGATGGACGCCGGTCGGATGCTGATCGACGCCGTACACGACAGATGGCAACAGCAGCCCCCGGAGCGACGGCCCAAACTGCTGCTCTACGGCGAAAGCCTGGGCGCATTGGCCGGCCAGGCGGCGTTCGGCTACCTCCCCGACATCAGCCGGATGGGGTTCGACGGCGTGCTGTGGGTAGGGCCGCCGGCGGCCAGCACGTTGTGGCGCGCGCTGATCGAACGCCGCGACCCGGGCAGCACCGAGGTGGCGCCGCGCTACGACGACGGTCGCACGGTCCGGTTTTCCCAAGGTGGGGACCCCGACCAGATTGCCCGTGACATTGCCGGTCCGTGGCAGGGCACCCGGGTGCTGTACCTGCAGCATGCGTCCGACCCGATCGTCTGGTGGTCACCGGATCTGATGTTCTCCCAACCGGATTGGCTGGTCGAACCGCCGGGCCGGGGCCGCGCCGCCGCCATGCGCTGGTATCCGTTCGTGACGTTCTCCCAGGTGGGCGCCGACATCTTCCACGCTGCTTCGATGCCTGACGGGCACGGCCACAACTACGGTAAGGCGGTGCTGGACGGCTGGGCAGCGGTGGCGCCGCCGGACGGCTGGACTCCGGCGGACACCGAGCGAATTCGGGTGGCGCTCAACGAGACTGCGGGCAAAGACGGGCCGGCGAACTGATGGGGCTGCGGGTACGAGCGCTGCTGCTGGCGGCCGGATTGGTGGGCTGGAGCACCACTGCGGACCTGCAGGTGCCGGGCCGGCGCCATCCGTTGCTGCTGGCCGTGCTGGGTAGCGCAGTGGCCGCCGCGCTGCGCACCGACCTGGGTCTGCGCGGCCCAGCGGCGCGTTCCGGCCTGCGCACCGGCTTGCTCAGCGCGTCGGCGGTCGCCGCGACGGTGGGTGCCGGTGCGGCCCTGACCCCGGTGCGTTCGGCGATGCTGGCGCGCCCGCTGCCGGATGCCGGCTGGCGCTGGATCGGCTACGAGATCCCGCTGGGCACGGTGTGGGCCGAGGAGATGACCTACCGCGGCGCGCTGGCCCCGCTGGCAGCCGCCGCCTTCGGGCCGGCGCGCGGCCGACTGGTGCAGGCCGCTGCGTTCGGGCTGTCGCACGTCGTCGACGCCCGGGCGGCCGGGCAGTCGGTGCCGGCCACCGTGTTGGTGACCGGCGCGGCCGGGTGGGTTTTCGGCTGGCTGGCCGAGCGCACCGGCAGCGTGCTGGCACCGGTGCTGGCGCACCTGGCGATCAACGAAGCCGGCGCGGTGGCGGCGCTGGCCGTCCAGCGGCGGTTGGCCACCGGCGTCTGGAGGCCGTGAACGATGTCCGCCCGCCGCGCGGCCGACCCGGCCGAAACCCGCGCCGCGGTCGCCGCGGTGTGGGACTGGCTGCGCGCCGAGCAGCCGGACGGCGCACCGGCGCGCGCCGAGCTGGCCCGAGCCGTGCGGTTGACTGCCCGCACCCTGGCCCAGCTGGCACCGGGTGGCGCGGTCGAAGTGCGCATCCCCCCGTTCGTGGCCGTGCAGTGCATCGCCGGGCCCCGACACACCCGCGGCACGCCGCCCAACGTCGTCGAAACCGACCCGCGCACCTGGCTGCAGTTGGCCACCGGCCTGCGCTCGGTGCCAAACGCCGCGGCCGACGGTGCGCTGCGGCTGTCCGGGGCCCGAGCCGCTGAGATCAGCCAGTGGTTGCCCGTGGTCAGCGGAAGGTGATGTGAGTTTGACCACCGCGAAAGTGCGTGGCCTGCGGAAAACGCTGCAGTCCGCTCTTTACTGACCGGCCGGTAACCGTAGACTGAACCCGTCACCCACCCCGCCGCAGGGAGCAGCCCGCAGACGTGACCGAGCAAACTAACGAACTCGACAACGAGCCGCGTGAAGAATGCGGCGTATTCGGAGTGTGGGCGCCCGGCGAGGAAGTCGCCAAGCTCACCTACTACGGCCTGTACGCGTTGCAGCACCGCGGACAGGAAGCCGCCGGCATCGCCGTCGCCGACGGCAGCCAGGTGCTGGTGTTCAAGGACCTGGGCCTGGTCAGCCAGGTGTTCGACGAACAGACCCTGGCCGCCATGCACGGCCACGTCGCCGTCGGGCACTGCCGCTACTCCACCACCGGCTCCACCACCTGGGAGAACGCTCAGCCGGTGTTCCGCAACACCGCGGCCGGCACCGGCGTGGCACTCGGCCACAACGGCAACCTGGTCAACACCACCGAGCTGGCGGCCCGGGCCCGCGAGGCCGGGCTGATCGACATGCGCGGCGCTCCGGCGGCCACCACCGACTCCGACATCCTGGGCGCGCTGTTGGCGCACGGCGCGGCCGACTCCAGCCTGGAGCAGGCCGCCCTGGAACTGCTGCCCACGGTGCGCGGCGCGTTCTGCCTGACCTTCATGGACGAGAACACCCTGTATGCCGCGCGGGACCCGCACGGCGTGCGCCCGCTGTCGCTGGGCCGACTGGACCGCGGCTGGGTGGTGGCCTCGGAAACCGCGGCGCTGGACATCGTCGGCGCCTCCTTCGTCCGCGACATCGAACCCGGCGAGCTGTTGGCCATCGACGCCGACGGGGTGCGCTCCACCCGATTCGCCAACCCCACCCCCAAGGGGTGTGTGTTCGAGTACGTCTACCTGGCCCGGCCGGACAGCACGCTGGTGGGCCGTTCGGTGCACGCCACCCGGGTGGACATCGGCCGACGCCTGGCCCGCGAGGAGCCGATCGACGCCGACCTGGTGATCGGCGTCCCGGAGTCCGGCACCCCGGCCGCGGTCGGCTACGCGCAGGAATCCGGCATCCCGTTCGGCCAGGGCCTGATGAAGAACGCCTACGTGGGCCGCACCTTCATCCAGCCCTCGCAGACCATCCGCCAGCTGGGCATCCGACTCAAGCTCAACCCGCTGCGCGAAATGATCCGGGGCAAGCGCTTGATCGTGGTCGACGACTCGATCGTGCGGGGCAACACCCAGCGCGCGCTGATCCGGATGCTGCGTGAATCCGGCGCCGTCGAGGTGCATGTGCGGATCGCGTCGCCGCCGGTGAAGTGGCCGTGCTTCTACGGCATCGACTTCGCCTCACCGGCCGAGCTGATCGCCAACGCGGCCAACACCGGCTCGGCCGACGAGATGCTCGAAGCGGTCCGGCACGCAATCGGCGCCGACACCTTGGGTTACATCTCGCGGGACGGCATGATCGCCGCCACCGAGCAACCCGCATCGCGGCTGTGCAGCGCATGCTTCGACGGCAACTACCCGATCGAACTGCCCAGCGAAAGCGCGCTCGGCAAGAACGTCATCGAGCACATGCTGGCCAGCGCGGCGCGCACCGAGAACCCGCCGCTGGCGCAGGTCGACAACGACAACGCCTCGGCGCTGCGCCGCCCCTGAGCCGCTCGGCTAGTCCGCCGCGTCGGAGGAACGGGCCCGCGCGTTGTTCCGCCACTCGGTGACCTTGCGTCCGACCGTATCGGCGGCATTGGTGGCAGCCTGACCGACCCCGTCGACGAAGCCGCCCAGGCCGTCCCGGATCCCGCGGATCAGCGGATCCTGCGAGGAGTCGAAACCGTCCCGGTAATGGCGGGCAGCGGCGGAGACATCATCGCGCCAGCTCCCGGCGTCGTCGTCGCCTCGGCGCGGATAGTTGCCGGCCAACACCGCGCCGTAGCCGCCGGAATCCACCCACTTGGTCAGCGCGTCGGCGCGCAACGCCGAGAACGGATGCGATTGCAGCTCCAGGTTGAGCAACTTGAGCACACCGTCGCGCAGGTCCCCGGCGCGTTCGTAGTCCCGGGCCTGGGCCAGGAACGCCTGGCTGTCGAGTTTGTCCAGGTGCGCGCCGGCGGCCGTCTTGAGCTGGACCCGGATCCCGACGTCGAGGTCTTGGGCGCACAACAACCCGGCCCGGTCGCCGGACAGTTCGGATTTGCGCTGCCACTCCAGCAGGGCCGCCACGATTGCGCGCAACGCCCATCCGCCGATCGGCATGAAGCCCAGCGACGACGCCAACCGGGTCAGGTGCATCAGCATGGTGCGGTAGACCGCGTGCCCGGACAGCGCATGCCCGAGTTCGTGGCCCAGCACGAACCGCAGCTCGTCATGGTCCATCAGGTCGTACAGCGACGAGCTGATCACGATGAACGGTTCATCCATCCCGATCGTGTACGCATTGGGAAACGGGGACTGCATGACGAACAACTCCGGGCGGCGCGGCGCAGCCAAGATCTCCGCGCACTCGTCGAGCAGTCCGTCCAGATCGGCGAACTGGCGCGGACCCACCCGGGCCGCGCTGCTCAGGTACAGCAGCCGGTACTGGCGCTCGCGCATCAGCCCGGAGATCACCTTGAGCAGCTGATCGAAACCTCGCAGCTGACGCAGCGCGGTCAACGCGGTGCGATCGGCAGGATGCTCCCAGGCCCGGGAGCTGATCTCCGGGAACCGTCGTCGGCCACCCGCACCGGGCAGCATGGGTAAGGCGGAGTCGGTCATGAGTCGAGCCTATGCGGCGGGCTGGGCGCGCACGGCACCAAACGCGGCGGCGCCGGGTGGCGCAGAACCCGAGCGGATACCCAGGCCGTGGGCAGCCGTCGGGCGCGACCGGTAGATTGACCCACGATGACGGATTGCGCCAAAGACCCCGACGTTTCGCAGAGCATCTCCTACGCGACGGCGGGAGTCGATATCGAAGCCGGCGACCGCGCCGTCGAACTGTTCAAGCCACTGGCAGCCCGTGCCACCCGCCCCGAGGTGCGGGGCGGGTTGGGTGGCTTCGCGGGACTGTTCGCACTGCGCAGCGGGTACCGCGAACCGCTGCTGGCCGCCTCCAGTGACGGCGTCGGGACCAAACTGGCGGTTGCCCAGGCGATGGACAAGCACGACACCATCGGTATCGACCTGGTGGCGATGGTGGTCGACGACCTGGTGGTGTGCGGGGCCGAGCCGCTGTTCCTGCAGGACTACATCGCCGTCGGCCAGGTGGTGCCGGAGCGGGTGGCGGCCATCGTGGCCGGCATCGCCGAGGGCTGCGTGCAGGCCGGCGCGGCGCTGCTCGGTGGTGAGACCGCCGAGCATCCGGGCCTGATGGCCCCGGATCATTACGACGTGTCGGCCACCGGGGTGGGCGTGGTCGAAGCCGACGACGTGCTGGGGCCCGAGCGGGTGCGTCCCGGTGACGTGGTCATCGCGATGGGTTCCTCGGGTCTGCACTCCAACGGCTACTCGCTGGCCCGCAAGGTGCTGCTGGAGATCGACCGGATGAACCTGGCCGGGCACGTCGAGGAGTTCGGCCGCACCCTGGGTGAGGAACTGCTCGAACCCACCCGGATCTACGCCAAGGACTGCCTGGCGTTGGCTGCCGAAGCCCAGGTGCGGACGTTCTGCCACGTCACCGGCGGTGGACTGGCCGGCAACCTGGCCCGGGTGATCCCGCCCGGTCTGGTCGCCGAACTGGATCGGGGCACCTGGACGCCGGCTCCGGTGTTCGGTCTGATCGCTCAGCGCGGACGCATCGAGCGGGCCGAGATGGAGAAGACGTTCAACATGGGCGTCGGGATGGCTGCCGTCGTCGCGCCGGAGGACACCGACCGCGCCTTGGCCATCCTGACTGCCCGGCACATCGAATGCTGGACCTTGGGCACGGTCAACAAGGGAGGTAAGGACACCTCACGTGCCACGTTGGTCGGACAGCATCCCAGGTTCTAGCGGGCCTGGGACCGAACTGGCGGTTTAGGGCCGCCACTCGCTTTCGTCGGCCCAGCGGTCATCGAGGTCGTCGTGGTTTCCGTTCGACGTACCCGACAGCTCTTGCTGAAGCCGCTCGAAGTCGGTTTGTGGGGAGCTGTACTTAAGCTCTCGAGCAACCTTGGTCTGCTTTGCCTTAGCCCGGCCGCGGCCCATGGGGGAACCCCCTCGCGCAATAACGGAGCGGCCCGATATCAGGCGGCTCCGATCTGTGTGTGTGTTTATTGTCCTG
The DNA here is from genome assembly GCF_059812645.1 of Mycobacterium sp. NGS45. Lineage (NCBI taxonomy): Bacteria > Bacillati > Actinomycetota > Actinomycetes > Mycobacteriales > Mycobacteriaceae > Mycobacterium > Mycobacterium sp. NGS45. The sequence continues at coordinate 167,399 of NZ_JCALDB010000001.1, forward strand.
CCGGACAGCTTACCGTGCCGCGCCGCGAAGTGCTGCCAGCCCCGGCCATGAGCAGCATCACCGGCAGGTCAACGACCATTCGCGGTGGTTCGCCGGCTGGCGTTGAGGCGGTCGATGGCCTGCCTACCGGCGCCTGCGACGTCGGCCTCGGGCAGTGAATCGGCGTCGATCACCGCCGCGATACCGGGGTCGGTTCCGATGGTCAGCGCGGTGTCGGCGGGCAGTCCGCGTTTGAGCAGTGCCAGCGCGACCGGACCGAGGTCGACGTGTTCGACCACGGTGCCGACGCGGCCCACTGCGCGGCCGCCGGCCAGCACGGCGTCCCCGGGAGCGGGCCGGTCGGCGCCGCCGTCGAGGTGCAGCAGCGCCAGCATGCGCGGGGGCCGGCCCAGGTTGTGCACCCGGGCGACGGTTTCCTGACCCCGGTAGCAGCCCTTGTCCAGGTGCACCGCACCCTGGCCGGGTCCGCCGATCCAGTTCAGTTCGTGCGGGATGGCGCGCTCGTCGGTGTCCACGCCCAGCCGCGGCCGCAGCGCGGCCACCCGGTGCGCCTCGAACGCCCACACCCCGGCGGGCCGGGCGCCGGCAGCCACCAGGCGTTCACGCCACCCGGGTAACTCGGAGCTGGGCAGCACCAGATCCAGCTCCGGGACCGTCGGTACCGCACTCGGCATCCGGCGCAGGAAACCGCCGCCGGGCAGCGCAACGGCGGTCATCTCGGCCGGCAGTTCGTCGACCGCGAGCGCGGCGCGCATCGGCGGTGTGTCCAGCGCGGGGCCGATCAGCGACAGCACGGCGAAGTCGGCGCGTGCGGGTTGGGCGTCGGCCCAGAACACCATCTTGGTCAGATAGGCGAGCAGCGGTTCGGTGCGCCACGGCTCGGTGTCCAGGTAGGTCAGACCGCCCAGCTCGGTCTGGATCCAGTGCTCCTCGACCCGGCCCTGCCCGTCCAGGATCAGGTTCTCGGTGCAGGCGCCGTCGGGCAGCTCGGCGACGTGCTGACTGGTGATGCTGTGCAACCAGCTCTGCCGTTCGGCGCCGCCGATGGTGAGTACGCCGCGATGGGATCGATCGATCAGTACCGCGTGGTCGGTCGCGGAGCGTTGCTCGCCGAGTGGGTCGCCGTAGTGCCATACGGCACCGGCGTCGGGGCCTGGGTCGGGTGCGGGGACGGCTGACACGACTCAACTCTACGGTCCGGCCACTACGCTTGGGCTCCATGGCTGTGCTGGTCACGCTCGACGGAGTCGTCCACGACCCGGACACCCCGCTGCTGATGGCCGACGACTTGGCAGCGGTACGCGGCGACGGGATCTTCGAGACGCTGCTGGTCCGGGACGGCGCAGCGTGCCTGCCGGAGGCGCACCTGGCCCGGCTGGCGCACTCGGCGAATCTGATGGGGCTACCCGCCCCGGATCTGGCGGCGTGGCGCTCGGCGATCGGTGTCGCGGCCCGCGAGTGGGCGGCTTCGACCGACGACGAGGGCGCGCTGCGGCTGGTGTACAGCCGCGGCCGGGAGAGCGGTTCGGCGCCCACGGCGTTCCTGATGGTCAGCCCGCTGCCGGCCCGGGTGGCGGCCGCCCGCCGCGACGGGATCGCCGCGGTGACGTTGCCGCGCGGACTGCCGCTGGACGCCGGCGACACCATGCCGTGGCTGCTGGCCGGCGCCAAGACGCTCTCGTACGCGATGAACATGGCCGCGTTGCGGCATGCCGAGACGGTGGGTGCTGACGACGTGGTCTTCGTCAGCACCGACGGCCATCTGCTGGAGGGGCCGCGGTCCACGGTGGTGATCGCAAGCACCGAACCCGACGGCACCCGCTGCCTGCTGACCCCGCCGCCGTGGTATCCGATCCTGCGCGGCACCACCCAGCGTGCGCTGTTCGAGGTCGCCCGCGACAAGGGCTACGACTGCGACTACCGCGCCCTCAAGCCTGCGGACTTGCTTACTGCACAAGGAGTTTGGTTGATCTCCTCGATCACGCTGGCGGCCCGGGTGCGCAACTTGGACGGTCGGCCGTTGCCGACCCCGGACTTCGCGGCCGAGTTCGCCGAGCTGGTCGACATCGCCGTCAGCGGCGCGCGCTGAGCGGGAGAAAAACCTGTTGTCGGCAGCCGGGTGGCCGGGTACGGTCGGCCGTACACAGGAAGGGAGGTGGTCCGAGAAGTGATTGACTTATGGACATGTGAGGTGGCTGCGCGCTAGCTGCAGCAGGCGAGGAATCACCTGCACGCGCCGGCGAATTCCACGCAGCTACCCGGCCCCCGAGCCCCCGGTTTCGTCCGACCTGGAACAACGGCTCGGGGGCCGCTCCATGTCTGGGGGACGTGCGGTCGTGCCTGGTCGGTGTGGCTCAGGGGGTGGCGGCCGGCCCGGGTGCCACCGAGGCGCAGGCCCGCATCGCCTCGGCCCAGACGGCCTGGTCCACGTCGGCCGGCGGGCCGACCGGCGAGGCCGACGACTCGCTGACCCCGTGCTCTTCGAGGCAGTGTGCGAACGCACCGTGCTCGACCGGCGCCGAGGACTCGGCCGGGGGATTCTCGGTGGACCCGCAACCGGCCAGCGCCACGGCGCAGAGCGCCGCGGCCACCGTCGTCGTCGCGGAACGCAACTTGATCAACACGCCTCCGGGGGATCGGTTCGGCACTCAGCCGACGTAGCGGGACAGTCGGGCAGACAGGTGCGGGACCAGGCCCCCGTCGGGATCGACCCGTTCTTCGACGTAGCCGAGGTCGCCGCCTTCGACGATGCCGTACAGCCGCTTGGCGCCGCCGACCAGCACACCGGACTTGCTCCGGGCCAGTGCGTCGGTGACCAGTTCCCAGGACGACTGGGTCAGCGGCCGGCCGTAGAAGAGTTCGACGTATCCGGTGGAATGCGCCAGCAGCAGTTCGATGGCCTGGCCTTCGGACGGGTCGGCCGGGTCGCTGACGAACCGCCAGAACCCGGTTTCGCGCAGGCCATGCGAGGCCACTGCGCCGTCGTCGGTCAACCGCCAGGAGCGGGCTTCCCAGTTCAGGTAGTCGCTGCCGTCGTGCGAGACCACGATCTGCTGACCGAATCGGTAGTCGCCGTTCGGTCCGCGGCCCTCACCCTCACCGCGCCAGACGCCGACCAGGGGCAGCAAGGCCAACAGCGCGTCGTGCAGATCGGCGCCCTGACGCAGGTTGGCGGTGTCGGGCAACGGCAGATCGTCGAAGCCCGGGACGTTGAGTTCCGCGGTGGTCTTGGCCCGCTCGGCGGCGGTGGCCATGGCGCGATCACCGGAACCGCGCTCGATGCCCGCGGACGGAGTGCCTGCACCGGAGTCGGGCGCAGGGCCGGAATCCGGGTGGGCGTCGCTCACGACTCGTCGGTGACCAGGCGATACAGCGCGTAGAGCGCGAACCAGGTGATCACGACGACCGCGGCGACCAGGAGGAATTCGAAGAACAAAACCACGGGTCGAGTCTAGTTCCTGCCTCGGGGCGGTACCTCATCGGATGCCGTTGCGGGCGTGCGGGAAATCTCACTTTTTCGGTTCGGTCAGCGAGATGACCCGCACACCCGCGCGGGAACAGCGATCAGGCGACCTTGATGTCGACCTCGTGGACGCCGGCACCGGTCGGGGCCACCACGGCGTCGCCGTTGCCGACCTTGGACAGCGCGCGCACCCGCCACGTGCCGGGCGCGGCGAAGAAACGGAAGTCACCGGTCGCCGAGGCCACCACCTCGGCGGTGAACTCCTCAGAGCTGTCCAGCAGCCGTACGAACGCGCCGCCGACGGTCTGGCCGGTGCCGTCGACGACGCGACCGGTGATCACGGTCTCCTTCTCCAGGTCGACGCCGGCCGGCACGGCCTGTCCTTGCGTGGGTGCAGAGCACATAATCAACTTCCCAACTCGATCGGGGCCCCCACCAGGGAGCCGTATTCGGTCCAACTGCCGTCGTAGTTCTTCACGTTGCTGTGTCCGAGCAGCTCCTGCAGCACGAACCAGGTGTGCGAGGAGCGTTCCCCGATCCGGCAGTACGCGATGGTCTCCTTCGTGCCGTCCAGACCTGCGTCGGCGTACAGCTTGGCCAGTTCCTCGTCGGACTTGAAGGTGCCGTCCTCGTTGGCGGCCTTGCTCCACGGCACGTTGATCGCGGTGGGTACGTGGCCGGGACGCTGGCTCTGTTCCTGCGGCAGGTGTGCGGGGGCCAGGATCTTGCCGGAGAACTCGTCGGGGGAGCGCACGTCGACCAGGTTCTTGGTGCCGATCGCGGCGATCACCTCGTCGCGGAAGGCGCGGATCGAGTTGTCCGGGTCCTGGGCGGTGTAGCTGGTCGGGGCGCGCTGGGTGGTGTCGGTGGTCAGGGCGCGGTCGTCGAGCTCCCACTTCTTGCGGCCGCCGTCGAGCAGCTTGACGTCTTGGTGGCCGTAGAGCTTGAAGTACCAGTACGCGTAGGCGGCGAACCAGTTGTTGTTGCCGCCGTAGAGCACGACGGTGTCGTCGTTGCCGATGCCGCGCTCGGAGAGCAGCTTGGAGAACCGCTGGGCGTCGACGAAGTCGCGCTTGACCGGGTCCTGCAGATCGGTCTTCCAGTCCAGCCGCACCGCACCGGGGAGGTGTCCGGTGTCGTAGGCGCTGGTGTCCTCGTCGACCTCGACGAAGACGATGTTCGGTGCGTCGAGATTGCTCTCGGCCCAGTCTGCGGAGACCAGGACATCGGCACGAGCCATAGCGGGTCCTTTCGGGATGATTCGGGTTTGTGGATGTGATTTTCGGGTCGGTGCAAAAGCCCTACGGCGCGGCTTCGGCCGGGGCGCGGCGCAGCCAGGCCACCAACGGAAAGAGCTGGCAACCCAGGCACAGGCCGAAGGCCGCGTTCAGGAATGCCGCGAACAGGGCGAATGCGGCCGCAGTCACGCCGAGGTGGGCGATTCCGAGTGCGAAACCGGCGACGCCGGCCACCGCGAAGATCAGGCCGACCAGTTGCGCGAACTGCAGTGGCGCGGCCGGTTCCCGCTCGGTGACCGGGCTCAGCCGTGGCGCGATGAACCGGGCGAAGAACCGGCCGTACGGATGCTGACGCGGACCGCGCCAGGCTCCGATGGCGAAGATCACGGCCTGGACGGCCAGCAGTGCCGCGGCGGCGCTGGTGCCGACCGCCGACAGCAGCAGCACGCCGACCAGCACGGCGGTGGTCACCCATGCGGCGAACCGCGGGCCGCGAACGTCGACCAGCGTGGGGTCTGAGGTTTTGGTTGGCACGGAAAGTCTCCTGTTGTGGTCTGGGGCTGGACAGGAACAGACCACGACTGGGACTGCTCCCAAGTGCGGCGTGGCGACCACGCGGCGGCTCAGCAGCTATGACAACAACAGCAACAGCCCGCGAAACAGCGCAGATCGACTGCGCGGAGGGTGGTGAGCGAAAGCTCGACGCGGACTGGCACGTCGGACATGCTACCCAATGTCGCGCTGCTCAGGCCAACAGAGGCTCCAGCGCCGAGCGCAGGTCAGCGACGGTGGGCACGCCGGTGGCGCGGTAGCGCGGATGGCCCTGGGCGTCGAACACCAGCGTGGTCGGCAGGGACAGCACCGACAACCGCCGGGCCGCTTCGGGATTGGCGTCCATGTCCACCTCGACATGCGCGACCTGCGGCAGCTGCTCACAGACCTGGTCGACCACCCGCCGCACGGCAGCGCACGGCCCGCACCAGGAAGCGGTGAAGTGCAGGATCGTCGGCCCGGTTTCGGACAGCCCGAGGTCCAGATCGGACAGGTCGACGTTGGCCGCGGCTTCGGCGGCCCGCAGCATCCCGGACCGCAACGTGACCAGCCGGCCGGCCAGGTACGCCAGCGCCAGCACCACGATCACGATCAGGATCACGACTTCGATGCTCATGATCGTTTGAACCCGGTCATCGCGATGGTTACTCCCTCGGTGATGCCCTCGATGATCACGTCGGAGCCGCGCGCCCCCTGGCTGGTGGGGGTGACCCCGAAGGGCAGCCGTTGATCGGGCAGTTCGGCGCGGAAGGCGTCGAGCACCGCGGCCTCGAACTCGGCGGGCACCTGCTGATCGGCGGTGTTCGGGCCAGTGAGCACCCCGGTCGGGGTGAACACCAGCGTGGTGTCGTCGTCGATCGACAGGTCCACCGCGACGCTGACCTTGCGGTCGAAACCGGCCGCGTGCGGTGTGCCGGTGAACACCAGGCCGTGGCTGTCGGAGATGCCGGACTCGGTGGTGCCGCCGGTGGCGTCGTTGGTTTCCCGCGGCGGCGCCTCGACCATCAGGTCCTTGATGTCGAAGAACCGGCCGAGGTGCGCGGAGTCGATGATGATGCGGCTTTCCAGTTTGCGCACCGCCAACTCGGAATCGGGACTGACCAGCCACGACGAGTCGGGCAGCTGGACGCTGTGGATGGTGGCCTCCAGGGCCGCGCGGCCCACGTGTGGATGGTCCACCCCGACGGCCTTGATCTCCACCTCGTCGTACTGGTGGGCGCGGGCCTGGGTGATGAACGGGAAACCCAATATCGCCACCGAAGGATCCCAGTTCAGTTGCGCGGCGCTACGCACCGAGCGCGCCCAGCGGTACTCGGCGTAGATCGCGGCGCCGAAGTCCACGCCGATCGCCACCAGCAGGACGGTCAACACCGACGCAGTAGTGCCGATCAGCAGTTTGCGCACGCCGTCATTGTGTCCTACCGGGTGCCTGCACCGGTTCACGCGGCGCCGGATTCGGGCCCAAATGGCGATCACAACGCGGCTGATCTGCATCCGGAGCGCTATCGTTAGAGCACCCTGGTCGGTAACGACGATGTGTCGGCCACGAAACCGGTCGTTCACTGGAGGGCCTGTTGGATCTTCTGCTACTCACCGTCGACCCACAACCTGAGGCCGTTCTTCCGGCCCTGTCGCTGTTGGCACACAACGTGCGGACCGCGCCGACGGAGGTGTCCTCGTTGCTCGAGGCCGGCTCGGCCGACGTCGCCATCGTCGATGCCCGTACCGATCTGGCCGCCGCGCGGGGACTGTGCCGGCTGCTCGGGTCCACCGGCACCTCGGTGCCGGTGGTGGCCGTGGTCAACGAGGGCGGTCTGGTGGCCGTCAACGTGGAATGGGGCCTGGATGAGATCTTGCTGCCCGGTACCGGGCCGGCCGAGATCGACGCGCGGCTGCGGCTGCTGGTCGGCCGCAGCGGTGGCGCGGCCAATCAGGAGAACGCAGGCAAGATCACCCTGGGTGAACTGGTGATCGACGAAGGTACCTACACCGCGCGGTTGCGGGGCCGGCCGCTGGACCTGACCTACAAGGAATTCGAACTGCTCAAGTACCTGGCGCAGCACGCCGGTCGGGTGTTCACCCGGGCCCAGCTGCTGCAGGAGGTGTGGGGTTATGACTTCTTCGGCGGCACCCGCACGGTGGACGTGCACGTGCGCCGGTTGCGGGCCAAGCTCGGTCCTGAGTACGAGTCGCTGATCGGGACCGTGCGCAACGTCGGCTACAAGGCGGTGCGGCCCGCGCGCGGACGCACGCCGGCACCGGACGACGACGCCGACGACGTCGACGACGGAGCCGATCCGAGAGTTCTCGCCGACGAGTTCGCCGACCCGGCACCGACGCAGTGAGACAGTTGGTCTGGCGCACCCGGCTGTCCGCCGAGGAGCAGCAGCCAGTACGTGAAATCATCGCGGCCGCAACTGAATTCGATGGTGTGGCACCCGTCGGCGAGCAGGTGCTGCGGGAGTTGGGTCAAGACCGGACCGAGCACCTGCTGGCCCTCGACGAGGGCACGGTGCGCGGCTATCTGAACCTGAGCGCCCAGATGTCCGAACTCGTGGTGGAGCCCGACGCCCGCCGCCAGGGACTGGGCTCGGCGTTGATCCGGGCCGCGGTGCAACGTTCCCAGGGACGCAGCCGGTTCTGGGCGCACGGCACCCTGGCCGCCGCGCGCGCGACGGCGACCGCGCTGGAACTGACCGAGGTGCGCGCGCTGCTGCAGATGCGCCGGCCGCTGGCCGGGCTGCCGACCTCGGAAACGCCCGACGGTGTCCGGTTGCGCAGCTATGCCGGTCCCGACGACGACACCGAACTGCTGCGGGTCAACAAAGTGGCCTTCGCCTGGCACCCGGAGCAGGGTGGCTTGACCGCGGCCGACCTCGCCGAGCGGCGCGCCGAGGAATGGTTCGATCCGGCGGGTCTGTTCCTGGCCTTCGATCAGACCACCGATCGGCTGCTCGGGTTCCACTGGACCAAGGTGCACCCCGACCAGCCCGGGCTCGGCGAGGTGTACGTGGTGGGGGTGGACCCGGACGCCCAGGGCCGCGGCCTGGGCCGGTGGCTGACCCTGGTGGGACTCGAGCATTTGGCCCGGGTGCTGGCCTCGGCCGAGGATCCCACCGTGCTGCTCTACGTCGAGTCCGACAACACCGCCGCGGTGCGCACCTACCAGACGCTCGGTTTCGGGGTGCACGCGGTGGACACCGCGTTTGCCGCGGTTTGGGCCTGAAACCGGGCGTTCACCGTTCTGTTCACCCTGCGTTCACCTTCCACTGGGTTGCCGTCCACAACGGCCGCATACGTTTTGCCCGGAACCCGGGCAGATCAGCCCAATCCCAGCCACAGCACAGGAAGCGGATTCGTGAAGCGCAACTTTCGACGTTCTGTTCTCACCGCCATGTCGACGACGGCGATCGTCGGGCTCACGCTGACCGCGTGCGGCACCGACCAGAACGTGCCCAGTGGCCCCGCGGTGGACGCCTCCGGCGACGTGGATTGCAGCGGCAAGAACGACGTCACCGCAGAGGGCTCGACCGCCCAGCAGAACGCGGTCGCGATGTTCAACCAGGTCTGGGGCCAGCTGTGCCCGGGCAAGAACCTGTCCTACAACCCGACCGGTTCGGGCGCCGGCCGCGAGCAGTTCATCGCCAAGAACGTCGACTTCGCCGGTTCGGACTCGCCGCTGTCCGGTGATCAGGTCGCGGCCGCAGCGGCGCGTTGCGGCGACAACCCGGCGTGGAACCTGCCGCTGGTGTTCGGCCCGGTCGCGATGGCCTACAACCTCGACGGTGTGGACACCCTGGTGGTCAGCGGGGACGTGCTGGCCAAGGTCTTCTCCGGCCAGATCACCAAGTGGAACGACCCGGCGATCGCCGCACTCAACGAGGGCACCGAGCTGCCCGAGCAGGACATCGCCCCGATCTACCGGTCGGACTCCTCGGGCACCACCGACAACTTCCAGAAGTACCTGGCCACCGCCGCGCCGCAGACCTGGACCAAGGGTGCCGGCAGCGAGTTCCAGGGCGGCGTCGGTGAGGGTGCGCAGAAGTCGGCCGGCGTGGTCCAGGCCGTGCAGTCCACCCCCGGTTCGATCGGCTACGTCGAGAAGGGCTTCGCCGACCAGGGCGGATTGCCGTTTGCGCAGATCGACACCGGCAACGGTCCGGTCGAGTTGACCGACGAAACCGCGGGCAAGGCCATCGACGAAGCGACCTTCGCATCCGAGGGCCACGACCTGGTGCTCGACCTGGACTCGCTGTACGGCACCACCGAACCGGGTGCCTACCCGCTGGTGCTGGCCACCTACAACATCGTTTGCTCGGCCGGGTACGACGCCGACACCGCGGCTGCGGTGAAGTCCTTCCTGAACGTGGCGGCCCACCAGGGCCAGACCGGACTGGCCCAGGCCGGATACGCCCCGCTGCCGGAGAAGTTCAAGGAACGGTTGTCCAGCGCCATCGACGCCATCCAGTAATTGCGTTAGCTGCATCGGGATCGATGAGGAAGCATGACGAGATCGACTAGCGACGCGAACGACGACGGGACCGCGACGATGACGACGCCGAATCCGATGGACGCCGGCTCCGCGCCGGTGGTCGCGTCGCCGATCCCGCAGCCCGAACCCACCGCCACCGATCCGCGGCGGGGCGCCAAGGTCCGCATCGGCGACCGGATCTTCCGGGCGCTCTCGGAGGGCTCCGGCGTCCTGATGGTCGTCCTGATCGCCGCGATCGGGCTGTTCCTGCTGTGGCGGGCGTTGCCGGCGCTGGCCCGCAACGAGGTGAACTTCCTGCTCTACGGCGGGAACTGGGTCACCACCGACACCTCGGCGATGCAGTTCGGGGTCGCCGAACTGTTCCAGGTGACGGTGTTCGTGTCGCTGTTCGCGCTGGTACTCGCGATGCCGATCGCGCTGGGCATCGCGATCTTCCTGACCCACTACTCACCGCGCCGACTGGCCGGCCCGCTGGCCTACATGGTGGATCTGCTGGCCGCGGTGCCGTCGATCATCTACGGCGTGTGGGGCCTGTACGTGCTCGCCCCGGTGCTGCGGCCGTTCGCGACCTGGATCAACGAGCACTTCGGTTGGTTCTTCCTGTTCGCCACCGGCAACGCGTCGGTGGCCGGCGGCGGCACGGTGTTCACCGCCGGCATCGTGCTCGCGGTGATGATCCTGCCGATCATCACCGCGGTCACCCGTGAGGTGTTCGTCCAGACCCCGCGCGGCCAGATCGAAGCCGCGCTGGCCCTGGGGGCCACCCGCTGGGAAGTGGTGCGCACGACGGTGTTGCCGTTCGGGATGTCCGGCTACATCAGCGGCGCGATGCTGGGCCTGGGTCGCGCACTCGGTGAGACCATCGCGTTGCTGATCATTCTGCGCGGCACCCAGAAGGCGTTCAGCTGGTCGCTGTTCGACGGCGGCTACACCTTCGCCAGCCTGATCGCTGCGGCGGCTTCGGAATTCAACGACGTGTACAAGGCCGGCGCCTACATCGCCGCCGGGTTGGTGCTGTTCATCTTGACGTTCGTCGTCAACTCGCTGGCCCGCGCCGCGGTGGCCGGGAAGGGCAAGTCATGAGCACCTCGACGCTGGACCGCCCGGTCAAGGCCGAGACCTTCCAGGGTGTCAGTCTGCGCCGCAAGATCACCGACAAGCTGGCCACCGTCCTGGTGACCGGATCGGTGCTGGTTGCGCTGATACCGCTGCTGTGGGTGCTGTACTCGGTGGTGGCCAAGGGTTTCGGGGCGGTCACCTCGAGCACTTGGTGGCTGAACTCGCAGGCCGGGATGACCGCGTTCATGGCCGGCGGTGGCGCCTATCACGCGATCGTCGGCACCCTGCTGCAGGGCCTGGTGTGCGCGATCATCTCGGTGCCGATCGGCGTGTTCGTCGGCATCTACCTGGTCGAGTACGGCGGCGGAACCCGCCTGGGTCGGTTGACCACCTTCATGGTCGACATCCTCACCGGTGTGCCGTCGATCGTGGCCGCGCTGTTCATCTACGCGCTGTGGGTGGCCAGCTTCGGGTTCGAACGTTCCGGCATGGCGGTCTCGCTGTCGCTGGTGCTGTTGATGATCCCGGTGATAGTGCGGGCCACCGAGGAAATGCTGCGCATCGTGCCGATGGACCTGCGTGAAGCCAGCTATGCACTGGGTGTGCCGAAGTGGAAAACCATTGTCCGGATTGTGATTCCGACTGCGTTGTCGGGCATCGTCACCGGCATCATGCTGGCGCTGGCGCGGGTGATGGGTGAGACCGCGCCGCTGCTGATCCTGGTGGGCTACGCCCAGAACATCAACTTCGACATGATGGGCGGGTTCATGGGTTCGCTGCCGGGCATGATGTACGACCAGACCTCGGCCGGCGCCGGGGCCAACCCGGTCCCCACCGACCGGATGTGGGGTGCGGCTCTGACCCTGATCCTGCTGATCGCCCTGCTCAACATCGCGGCCCGGTTCGCCGCGAAATTCTTTGCCCCCAAGAAGGTCTGAGCGAAGCTCTCCGGACAGACAAGGACTACTGATCGATCATGGCGAAGCGACTCGACCTCAAAGACGTCAACATCTACTACGGCGCGTTCCACGCGGTGGCCGATGTCTCACTGGCGGTTCCGCCGCGCAGCGTGACGGCCTTCATCGGCCCGTCCGGCTGCGGTAAGTCCACCGTGCTGCGCACCCTCAACCGGATGCACGAGGTGATCCCCGGCGCCCGGGTGGAGGGTTCGGTGCTGCTCGACGGCGAAGACATCTACGCCCCCGGCATCGACCCGGTCGGTGTGCGCAAGACCATCGGCATGGTCTTCCAGCGCCCGAACCCGTTCCCCACCATGTCGATTCGGGACAACGTGGTCGCCGGCCTGAAGCTGCAGGGTGTGCGCAACCGCGGTGTGCTCAACGAGACCGTGGAGCGCTCACTGCGGGGCGCCAACCTGTGGAACGAAGTCAAGGACCGGTTGGACAAGCCCGGCGGCGGGCTGTCCGGCGGTCAGCAACAGCGGCTGTGCATTGCGCGGGCCATCGCGGTGCAGCCGGACGTGCTGCTGATGGACGAGCCGTGTTCGGCCCTGGATCCGATTTCCACGCTGGCGATCGAGGACCTGATCTCGACGCTCAAGCAGGACTTCACCATCGTCATCGTCACGCACAACATGCAGCAGGCGGCCCGGGTCAGCGATCAGACCGCGTTCTTCAACCTGGAGGCCACCGGCAAGCCCGGCCGGCTGATCGAGATCGATGACACCGAGAAGATCTTCTCCAACCCGTCCCAGAAGGCCACTGAGGACTACATCTCCGGGCGGTTCGGCTGAGCCGCATCCGGGGCGAGCAGTGAAACGCCGGCCGCGACGAGATTCGTCGTGGCCGGCGTTTTGTCGTGCCGCCCGAGTTCGGTCTCAGGCGTCTTCGAAGGTCTGGAGATTGCCGGTGGCCTGGAAGATGACCCGGCGGGCCACCTCCACGGCGTGGTCGGCAAAGCGTTCGTAGAACCGGCCCAGCAGGGTGACGTCCACGGCGGCTGCGACACCGTGCTTCCATTCCCGGTCCATCAGCACGCTGAACAGGTGCCGATGCAGGTCGTCCATCGCATCGTCCTCTTCGTGGATGCGGGCAGCCTTCTCCGGATCTTGGGACAGCAGCACCTCCTGGGCGCTGTTGCCCAATTCGACTGCCAGACGGCCCATTTCGGCAAAGTAGCCGTTGACTTCTTCAGGTAGGGCATGCTGCGGATGACGGCGACGGGCGATCTTGGCGACGTGCAGGGCCAGCGCGCCCATCCGGTCGATGTCGGCCACCATCTGGATCGAGCTGACGATCGCGCGCAGGTCGCCGGCCACCGGGGCCTGCAAGGCCAACAGGACGAAGGCCGTCTCCTCGGCCTGCGTGCTCATCTCGGTGATCTGCTCGTGGTCGGTGATGACCTGCTCGGCAAGCACCAGATCGGCCTGCAGCAAGGCCTGGGTGGCGCGTTCCATCGCCTGCCCGGAGAGGCCACACATTTCGGCGAGTTGCGTGGTCAGCGCAGCCAACTGGTCATGGTAAGCGGTCCGCATGCCCACCAGACTACGTTGCTGCAGCTTGCGGGGCATCTAGCAGCGAGTGAACGCGGGGTGAACGTCGCCGGCTTCGATGGGCCTATTCGCAGCTGGTGTCGGCGCCGTTGGTCACGGTCAGGTCTTCGGGCAGCTGTGTCGGGGAGCTGCTGGAGCCGTGCGCCACATCCATGGTGAGCGAGGATCCGCTGGGCAGCGGCGCGCTGACCGAGCTGAAGTCGGAGGCCAGTACGACGTGGACTTCCTGACCGAATCCGGTCACCCGCTTCAGCTTGGGGTTGCCCAACGTGGCAGCCACCGTGGCGGCCGACTGCTCGTTGCCGGGCGAGTACATCACCGTGGTGGCGTCCAGCTCGGTCGAGTAGTCGTCCGGGGTGTCGACCTGGAAGCCGTGCAGCTCCAACTCGGCGCTGGCCGCCGAGCCGAGACCCGCGGTCTGGGTGGAGTTCGACACGTGCACCGTGACCTCTTGAGGGTCGATGGTGACCGCGTGGACCTGCTCGGTCACCGGGCTACTCGATTCCGTCTCCGGCGTCGAGTAGCCGTTCTCGGACTCTTTGGCGGCGGCGGTGACCGGGGTGGTGGTTTCGTTCTGGTCGTTCTCGCCAGGCAGCGGTTCGTCGTTGATGATGGCGTCGAACAGTGCGCGGATGTCCTCGGTGCGGGGCTGCTCGTTGCCCCACTCGTCGGCGTAGCCGGTGGTCGGAACGGTCACGAAGGTGATCCGGCCGGCCGAGACGCCCTGCAGCGACTGGCCGAGGTCCACCAGATCCTTGGTGTTGACGTTGTCGACGTAGCTGTCGTTGATGAACATGTTGACGACGTTGTTGAGCTTGCGCAGCGAGAAGAAGGTGTCCTTGGAGATCAGCGCGCGCAGCAACGACGACAAGAACAGCTGTTGCCGTTTGATCCGGCCATAGTCACCGTTGACCTCGGTGGTGATCTGACGGGCCCGGACGTAGTTCAAGGCCGTCGTGCCGTCGACGATCTGGCGGCCGGAGTTGGCCAGCACGGTGCCCAGCTCGTAATCCTCCAGCGGCGTGGTGCTACACACCTCGACGCCACCGAGCGCGTCGACCATCTTGGAGAACCCGGCGAAATCGACCGCCATGAACCGGTTGATCGACAGCCCGGAGATCTTCTGGATCACCTTGACCAGGCATTTCGGTCCGCCAGCGGCGTAGGCGGAGTTCAGCTTGGTCTCGGTGTACCACTCCTCGGGCCCGTAGGCTCCCTCGGTTTCGTTGTAGATCGGGCCGTACTCACCCGTGGAGGCATCCCAGGCCTCGCATTTCATCGGGGTGATGGCCAGGTCGCGCGGGAAGGAGACCGCCACCACCCGCTCGCGGTTGGCCGGGATGTTGACCAGGATCACCGAGTCCGACCGGGTGCCGGCAACGCCTCCGGTGTCGCCGGCGCCCATGTCGCTGTTCTCGCCGTAGCGACTGTCCACCCCGACGATCAGGAAGTTCTCGTCACCGAACTGCGCGTTCGGATCCAGGATGTCGCGTGAGTCGGGATCCAGCGCCGCGACGTTGTTGAGCCGGTTGTTCTTGCTGGCCGTCCACTGCCAAGCCGAGCCGGTCAGCACCAGGGCGAGTACCGCGAACAGCGCCGCTACGGTGCGTCCGGCCAGCAGGATCGAGCGGCGACGACGCTTGCCGCTACCTCGGTCCGCCTGCGGTTGGGCCGGCAGCAGCTGAGTCCGCGCCGCCGACGCGTCCCGGTGATCGGAGTCCAGCGCGTTCAGCGCCTGCCGCAGATCGTGGGTCTGCAGCCGGTCGGTTTCCGGCCAGTCCTGGACGTCGTCGTGCAGATAAGCGGTGTCGGTGGCCTCCGCGGCGTCCGGCTCGGCCTCGAACTGCGGTTCCGGATCGGCTTCCGGAGGGGTTTGCAGGGCGGCCGGGACGTCGCCGGTGACCTTCGCGAACAGATCGGCCACGCTGATCCCGCCGGCGCGCTGGGCCCGGCTGGCGCGCCGTCCGGTGGGCTCGTCCGAGTCGGCTGCGGTGGCCCCCAAATCGCTCTCGGAGGCGGTTTCGGACCCGGTTTCGGCTTCCAGTGCCCGCTCCCACGGCGCGGCGGCTGGTGGTTGGCGTCGGGATCGGGTAAGCCACTGATTGGCGCCATCGGGCCCGGACGTGCCAGGAGTGGCGTTTTCGCCGTCACTCATGTCCGTTCCAGCCTCCGACTACTGCGGTGTTCGTGATGCATCCCGCGGTGCGGCGTTCGTCGGCGCTGACGAACGCGTCCGTTCGTATGTCTCTAGCAGCCCGAGCGCGCAGCGCGCCAGTCGGGCGAAGTGAAACAGGTTCCCAATCGTAACGACAGATCCTGAGAAGCCTGGTTTCGAGATCGTCTCGATTCAGCCTCCGGAGTGCATAGCGTCGGCGCCTTCGGGCACGGTGCAATCGTCGGGATCGGCCAGCCAGCCCTCGGGCAGCGACACCGAGCCGGGGGAGCCTTGCCGGCCACGCGGACCGCTGCCGACGGCCGGGAAGGGCGCATCGACCTCGAGTTGATCCAGCAGCGCGTCGAGTTCGCTGCGCGTCTTCACCAACGCCAGCGCGCGGCGCAGATCCGAGCCGACCGGGAAGCCGTGCAGGTACCACGCGATGTGCTTGCGCATGTCCCGCATGCCCTTGTCTTCGCCGAAGTGAGCGCTGAGCAGTTCACCGTGACGACGGATGATGTCGGCCACTTCCCCAAGGTTCGGCGGGGTCGGTGCCGGGACGCCGGTGAACGCGGCCGACAACTCGGCGAACAGCCACGGTCGACCCAGACAACCGCGGCCGATCACGACGCCGTCGCAGCCGGTCTTGGCCATCATGGCCAGCGCGTCGGGGGCGTCGAAGATGTCGCCGTTCCCGAGCACCGGGATGGTCGTGACATGAGCTTTGAGCTGGGCGATTTCGTCCCAGTCGGCAGTTCCCGAGTAACGCTGGGCGGCGGTACGCGCGTGCAGCGCGACCGCGGCCGCACCTTCCTGCTCGGCGATCCGGCCGGCGTCGAGATGGGTGTGGTGGGCGTCGTCGATCCCGATCCGGAACTTGACGGTCACCGGAATGCCCGCAGACTCGGTGGCGCGCACCGCGGCTGAGACGATCTGACCGAAGAGTCTGCGCTTGTAGGGCAGGGCCGCCCCGCCGCCGCGCTTGGTCACTTTCGGGACCGGGCAGCCGAAGTTCATGTCGAGGTGATCGGCCAGGCCCTCGTCGGCGATCATCTTTGCTGCCGCGTACGTGGTGGCCGGGTCGACCGTGTACAGCTGCAGCGAACGGGGCGATTCCTCGGCGGCGAACGTCGTCATGTGCATGGTGCTGGCGTGCCGTTCCACCAGGGCGCGTGCCGTCACCATCTCGCAGACGTACAGGCCGCTGACCGTGCCGACGCGTTGCTGTTCGAGTTCCCGGCACAGCATCCGGAAAGCGACATTCGTCACACCGGCCATCGGGGCCAGCACCACCGGACTGGGCAGCGTGAACGGCCCGATCCGCAATGCGGATCGGGCCGGCACGGTGCTGCGGCTGCCCGACGGCGGCAGGTCCGTCAGGATGCTGCTGCTGATGACGTCACCAACAGGTTCTTCATGGCCTTCTTCTCGGCCACCTTGCGTTCCCGCTCGAGCCGGCGCTGCTTGGCCACCTCGAACTTCTCGCAGGCGTCCTCGAGTTCCGTGATCACCTTGCCGAGCTCGTCGCGCAACCGGGCGCCCTCGCCGGTGAAGTCCTCGCGCTCGAAGATGCGCCACTTCTTGAGCACCGGCATCACCACGTCATCGAGGTGGATACGCGGGTCGTACACGCCGCCGACCGCGATGATGACGGCCTTGCGGCGGAAGTCGGGCACCGTGTACCCGGGCATCCGGAAGTTGGACAGCACCCGGTACAGCGAGGCCATCGCCTGGTTCGGGGCGATCTCGAGCCCGGCGGCGCTGACGTCGCGGTAGAAGATCATGTGCAGGTTCTCGTCGGCCGAGACGCGCTGCAGCAGCTGATCGGCGACCGGTTCGTTGCAGGCCTTGCCGGTGTTGCGGTGCGAGACGCGGGTGGCCAGTTCCTGGAATGACACGTACATCACCGAGTCGAACAGGCTCTCGGCGAACAGGTCGCCCTGCTGGTTCTGGCCGGGCGAGAAACCGCGCGTGACCTGCTCCATCCGGGTGATTTCCAGTTCCACCGGGTCGACCGCTCGGGTCACCAGCAGGTAGTCGCGCAGCGCGATGCCGTGCCGGTTCTCCTCAGCGGTCCACCGGTTGACCCAGAACCCCCACGGTCCGTCCATCGAGAAGTTCATCGCGATCTCGCGGTGATACGACGGCAGGTTGTCCTCGGTGAGCAGGTTCTGCACCATCGCGGTCCGCGCGACCTCGTCGAGCTTGGACTCCTCGGGATTCCAATCCTGTCCGCCGAGCGCATAGAAGTTCTTGCCGTCCGACCACGGGATGTAGTCGTGCGGGTTCCAGTCCTTCGTCATCTTCATGTGGCGGTTGATCTGCTGCTCGACCACGGGTTCGAGCTCGTGGAGCAGCTGCAGATCACTCAAGTCCTGCGACACAGGCCCTCCCAGTTATCTGTACCTGTCGGTCTCAGTCAATATATCTGTGTACCCCGGTACCATTCAAGTTGGTCCCGGTGTGTTCAGGATTGCAATTTGGTGTCGTCGGTCGCGGGCGTGATATGCATCGCGTGGCCTGCGGCGATGGTCGTTGCCGAGTAACATCTGGGACATGCCGGGCACTGCCCGGCGACATACTCCTGATCCCATACCTGAATCCGCAGAGGATGCCTCACGTGAATAAGCACATCGTCGTCGGCGTCGGCGCGCTCGGAATCTCTGGCGTCGCAGTCGCCCTGTTCGGCGCCGGCGTGGCGGGTGCCGATGCCTATGCAGGTCTGTCCTACGACGATGCGGCCAGCGTGGCCAGCAGCTCCGGCCAGTCCATCGTGATCGCCGCCCGGGTCGGCAATCTGCCGGATGGCGAGTGCATGGTCGAGCGTTCCCAGACCGCACCATTCGTTTCCAGCCACGACTTCAGCCATGCCTCCGGCACGGTGCAGTTCTACTTGAACTGCACTGCTGCGTATGCACAGCCGGGTGAGGCCGGCCACTCGGTGGCCAGCCCGTACGGCAAGGCGGCCCGGGATGAGGCCGACGCGGCGGCCGCCGCCCAGCGCGAGGCGCAGGCCCAGCAGGAACGCTACGAACAACTGCTCGACGAAAACAACCCGGCCGGTACGCCGACCGGTTGATGACGCAGGATCGGCGCTCAACGCCGATTGAGTAACAGGTCCACGCAGAAGTCGACGAACTGTTCCCGGGTGGCGGTCAGCCGGCCCTCCAGGTAATTGGCGAACAGCGCGGTCAACCCGCCGATCAGGCTGGTCGCGGTCATCGCCTGGATCGCCGGATCGGTGATCGTGGTCAACTTGCGCTGCAGCAGGTCGATGAAGGTCGGCATCCACTCGGCCCCGGAGGTGCTCAGCACCGGTTCCGCGCTCGGTGCCAGCAACAGCACCCGGCCGTGCACTGGTTCGTCGACCATCAAGGTGATGAAGCGCTCGACGGCGTCGCGCGCGGTGGTCGCCGCGGTCAGCGCAACCATCGCCTGAGTGCAGACCTCGGCGTAGACCGCGCGGATGAATTCGTCGCGGTCGCTGAAGCTTTCGTAGAAATACCGTTCGGTCAGGCCGGCGCCGCGGCACACCGCCCGCACGGTGACGGCCGGGCCCTTCGCACTGCCGAGTAGCCGAATCCCGGCGTCGAGCAGCTGGCCGCGCCGGCGGGCCTGGCGATCCTCGAGCGGAACGCCGGTCCAGCGACCGCGGCGTTGACCGGAGTCTGGGCTGCTCCTGGGCTGCATCTTTGGCAACGTACGTAGTCCATGCTCGATGGGTAGTGGAGTTTAGGTGATTCTGCCGCGATGCCCGAGGGCAACCAAGCCAACCGCGACGTTCCGGCACTGCGGAACTGCCCAAAACCGGCGGCTGCGCAATGGGTTCCGGGCTCCTGTGCACTCCGTTGCAGGGTCGGATCATCGCTCCGTGGGTGCGCTAGGTGACCGTGCGGCGTCATGACCAACCACAGGCCCTACCACTATTGCCCGGTGCGCACCGGGCAATTCAGCGCGCCGCGGTGTGCCAACTCCAGTCGGCGCCGTTGTAGTAGCGGAGCTGGATGTGGTTGGCCGGGTCGGGAAACCAGCCGGCCTGCACCGGCGGGTACCGGCCGTGCACGCCGCGCGGATCGCCGGCCAACGTCAAGGCGTGCTCGTGTTGGGCGCGTGCCAGCAGGCCTGCGCGCCGGGCGGCTTGGCTGCGCGCGCGATCGGCGATGATCAGGTAGGCGGCCAGCGCGGCGCCCGTTGCGACCATCGGGTACCAACCGTGCTGGAAGCACCAGAACAGCGTGAGCGCGCCGAAGGCCGTCAGCCACGGGCGCCGGCGCCAGAACGGGCGCCGAACCAGGTCGGGAAACATACCCACCGATTGTAGGAAAGAGCCCGGCGCGTTGCCCGGGTGTTGTCGGTCCTCCGTGGTCTCATGGGGGCAGAGATCAGCGAGGTGAGGACCATGACGACGGCGTGGCTACTGGGACCGCCACTGGCCGTGGCCTACGCGATCCTGGTGCTGCGGGGCGGGGCCATCCTAGGGCGACTGTGGGAACGCCGCCATCCGTACCGCGACGGGTAGTGGACCGACGTGACCCTTGGTTGCGCCTGGCCTGAACAGCGCGGCCCGACGGCTACGGTATATCCCATGTTGGCCCCCGAACTGCTCGGCGGTCGCTACGAGTTGCGGGGGATCCTGGGCCGTGGCGGGATGGCCGAGGTACGCGAGGGCTGGGACAGCCAGACCGGGCAGATGGTCGCGATCAAGCTGCTCTATCCCGGTTTCGACAGCAACCCGGACTATCTGCGCCGGTTCTGGGCCGAAGCGCAGTCGGCCTCGGCATTGCAACACCCCAACATCGTGACGATCTACGGCCACGGCGAGCACAACGGGTCACCGTTCATCGTGATGGAGCGGTTGCCTGGCACCAGCCTGGCCGACCGGATCGCGCAGGGCCCGATGGAACCGGCCTACGTCCGCAAGATGCTCACGGACGTGCTCTCGGCGCTGTCGGCCGCGCATGCGGCCGGCATCATGCACCGCGACATCAAACCGGCCAACATCTTGTTCACCGCCACTGGTGACGTGAAGGTCGCCGATTTCGGCCTGGCCAAGGGACCCAACACGCACCGCACCGACACCGGCCAGATCATGGGAACCATGGCCTACATGAGCCCGGAACGCCTGGCCGGTCAGGTCGCCACCGTCACCGACGACATCTACGCCGTCGGCGTGGTCGGGTACGAAGCGCTGACCGGGCGCCGGGCATTCCCGGAGGAGAACCTGGTGGCGCTCACGCACGCCATCACGGAGCAACCGCCACCGCCGCTGTCGGTGCTCAACCCGGGTTTCGAGCCGCAACTTTCAGCGGTGGTGGATCGGGCGATGGCGCGCGAAGCGCGGGCCCGCTTTCCCAGCGCAGAAGCCATGCGCACGGAACTGGCCAACGTCGATGGCGAACCGGTGACCGGGCCCATTCCGGTGCTGTCGCCGACATCGACGTCGTCGCAGCGGTCGGATCCCCCCACCCAGCCGGTGCCGATCCTGCTGCCGCGCCGCAGTTCCGGTCGGTTGGCACTGTTGGTGTTGGCGGCGCTGATCGGGTTGGCGGTGGTGGTCGTGGCCATCGTGGCGTTCGGCCTCGGGGCTTCCAGTCAGGGGCCGGTGACGCCGGAGGTGGTCACCTCGACGGTGGTGTCGACACCGCCGGCCGTGACCTCTGAGCCGGACGGCGGCCTGGAGCCGGCGGAGTAGACCGGTCGACTTTGGTATTGCGCTGACTGTCGTGGTGCCCCCACCAGGGCTCGAACCTGGGACCTGCGGATTAAAAGTCCGTAGCTCTACCAACTGAGCTATAGGGGCTGCGGGGGAAAAGGATACCGGTCCCCGAAGCCGCCGACGAACGAGGCGGCCGCCAGCGCGGTGACCGGGCCCGTCAGCCGACGAAGCAGCCGGCAGCCGCCCGCAGTTCCTGCGGGCTGACCTCCCATTTTGGCAATGCGGCACGCGTGCCCTAAGCTATCGAAGCTCCCAACGCACAGCGTTGCGAGTACCCCGGAGAGATTCGGCTTTGGCCCCCTTCGTCTAGCGGCCTAGGACGCCGCCCTTTCAAGGCGGTAGCGCGGGTTCGAATCCCGTAGGGGGTACCCGCTCCGTAATGCGAGCGGAGTACGAGTAAGGCCCTGTGGCGCAGTTGGTTAGCGCGCCGCCCTGTCACGGCGGAGGTCGCGGGTTCGAGTCCCGTCAGGGTCGCCAGAACGGCATTTCGGTGGTGCGTGAGCCGATGCCTTCCGGCCAGGTAGCTCAGTTGGTACGAGCGTCCGCCTGAAAAGCGGAAGGTCGCCGGTTCGATCCCGGCCCTGGCCACTTCAAGAACCACCTGGTGACGGGTGGTTTTTCTGGTTTCTGGAGGCCTTGGTGCGAAGGCCCCGCGGCCGTCAGGGCTGCGGGGGTTCGGTGTTTGTGGGGCCTGGATTAGCCGCACTCGACCTGGATGACCCGCTATTGGGCAGCGATGAGTTCGATAGCCAGGGCTTCGACGCGGGCGGCGATGTCGTCGCGCACGAGGCGCATCCGTTCGATCCCGTCGATACCGCGCTCGGCGGGCTCGTCGGTGTCCCAGTTGACCAGGCGCACACCTCTCGGCGGGACGACGACTGCTTCGCGACCGAGAGTGACCACCAGGTCGACTCGGGCGAGCAGCTCGGGGTCAATGGGCTTCGGGGTCTCGGCGGTGATGTCGACGCCGACCTCGGCGAGCGCCGCGGCGGAGAGGCCGTTGACCGCGCTGCCGGGCTTGGTTCCGGCCGAGTGCACCTCGACGGCGTCGCCGGCGGTCTTGCGCATCAGGCCGGCGGCCATCTGGGACTTGCCGCCGTTCTTCACGCACACGAACAGCACACTGGGCATTCCGCTGTCGGCGGTGGTCGGATTGTCGGGCATCAGTCGACGCTCCTGGACGGATCAGCGGAAGACAAGGCAGTGCCGGCGGGAGCGCTGAGCGGGAATCGCTTCCGCAGGGTCAGTGACACGTACACCAGGGCCACCAAGACGGGGACCTCGATCAGCGGTCCGACCACGCCGGCGAGGGCCTGTCCGGAGGTGGCGCCGTAGGTGGCAATCGCGACGGCGATGGCGAGCTCGAAGTTGTTGCCCGCAGCGGTGAACGCGAGCGTGGTGGTGCGCTCATAACCCAGGCCCATGACGGCGCCGAGCAGGTAGCCGCCACCCCACATCACCGCGAAGTACGCCAGCAGGGGCAGGGCGATGCGGGCGACGTCCCAGGGGCGGGAGGTGATCTGCGCGCCCTGCAGGGCGAAGAGGATGGCGATGGTGAACAGCAGCCCGTAGAGCGCCCACGGCCCGACGCGGGGCAGGAACTTCGCCTCGTACCAGTCGCGGCCCCTGGTCTTCTCGCCGATCCGGCGCGAGAGGTAGCCGGCGAGCAGCGGGATGCCGAGGAAGATCAGCACGGACTTGGCGATCTGCCACGGCGAGGTACTGATGGTCGTCTGTTCCAGGCCGAGCCAGCCGGGCAGGATCGACAGGTAGAACCAGCCGAGGACGGCGAACATCATCACCTGGAACACCGAGTTCAAGGCGACGAGCACCGCGGCTGCCTCACGGTCGCCGCAGGCCAGGTCGTTCCAGATGATCACCATCGCGATGCACCGGGCCAGGCCCACGATGATCAGCCCGGTCCGGTACTCCGGCAGGTCGGGTAGCAGCAGCCAGGCCAGGGCGAACATCAGCGCCGGGCCGACGACCCAGTTCAGCAGCAACGACCCCACGAGCAGCTTGCGGTCGCCGGTGACGGTGTCGAGGCGGTCGTAGCGGACCTTCGCCAGCACCGGGTACATCATGATCAGCAGCCCGAGGGCGATCGGCAGCGAGATGCCGTCGACCTGAATCTTCTCCAGCGCGGTGTTCAGGCCGGGGATCCACCGGCCAAGTAGCAGGCCGGCCGCCATCGCCGCGCCGATCCAGACCGGTAGGAACCGGTCGAGGGTCGACAACTTCCCGACGACCGGCTGATCCTTGGCGGGCGCGGTCACTGCGCGCCGCAGTCGCATGCGGCGGTCGTTGCCACCTGCTCACCGCCGAAGGTCTCGGCGTCGGCGAGGACGGTGTAGACCTCCCACCGCTCGCCGCCCGGGCCGGTAACCCACACCTTGTCCTGCGTGGCGAAGCAGCAGGTGGTGCCGATCTCCTCCTCGGTGATCATCTCGGCCTCGGTAAGGCGCGCGATCTCAGAGTGCACCGTCTCGCTGGACTCGACCTCGACTCCGAGGTGGTTGAGCGTGCCGCCGCGCCCCGGGTTCTCGATCAGGACCAGCTTCAGCGAGGGGTCGGCGACCGCGAAGTTCGCGTACCCGGGCTTGACCTTGGCCGGCTCGGTGTTGAAGAGCTTGGAGTAGAACTCGATCGACTCCTCCAAGTTGTCGACGTTGAGGGCGAGTTGAGTGCGGGACATGGCACCTACCTCCATAGCTTTGAGACGTTTATCGAATCACTTCCAGACCTGTTCTACGCCACCTCTTCGACATATGTCAACAGGGTGCGTACGATCGGCTTCATGCCCAAGGCGCTGCCCGTGATCGACATGACCGAGCCGGTCTGCTGCGCGCCGGTCGCCGCAGTTCCGGCCGATGACGCGGCGGCGCTGGACGTGGCGATGCGGCTCAAGGCGCTCGCGGATCCGGTCCGAGTGAAGCTGCTGTCCCTGCTGTTCACCTGCGGTGAGCCCTGCACCACAGGCTCCCTCGCAGCCGCGGTCGACCTCGCGGAATCCACCGTGAGCCATCACCTGGGGCAACTGCGCACTGCGGGCTTCGTGACGTCGGAGCGACACGGCATGAGTGTGCACCACACACCTCGTCGGGATGCGCTGACAGCACTGTGCCAGGTGCTCGATCCCAGCTGCTGCTAGGCCGCCCACGCCTCTCGTCGTCATCCTCGTCAGGCCTTGGTAGCAACCGATGTGACATCGTGCGTCAGTTGCGTTTCGAGTTCGCTGCGGCAGCGTTGCGAAATCGTGGGGGAAATTGCCTCGCGGCAAAGATTCTGGGACGTTTGCAGTTATGGGCAAGGCAGCGGTCGGCGCGAAAGTGCGTATCTACCCTGGTAGTGCGGACGAGCAGTCCGGTCTGATCGTCGAGGACTTCGGTGACGACGCCGGGCAGGCAGTCGAAGTGGGCGAACATCGCATCGCCGAACCCGGTCGTCGCTGGGCCGTCGCCGTCGACGACGGCAACCTGGCGTTCGTGAATACCGGCGACCTCGTGGTCGACGTCGAAGCCGCCGAACCTGAGCCCGCGCCAGAGCCCGAGCCCGGCGACGAGCAGCCCGAGGTGACCGACGTCGACGACACCGAGGCCGTCGAGGCGGCCGAACAGGCCGATGAGTCCGATGACGACGACGACGTCATCGACGTCGAAGAAGTCGCCGACCCCGACGCCGACGAGTAGCGCCGGGGCGGGATCGACGCCCAATTCGAATCTGCGTACGGTGCTTTCGTGCCGTTGCTGATCTGGGTGCTCGCGCTGGTGGCCGTGCTGGTGTCGGCGGGTTGCACGGACCCGGACACTCCGCCGGCCAGTGCACCGACCACGCCGCCGGCCGACGCGTTGCGCTCGGACCTGGTGACCGCGGCGGACTTCCCGGGCCGCTCCTGGACCGTGCGTGACATCACCGACGAACTCGAGGACGACGAACCGCAGGCCGGCACCGCGGACCCCGCCGAGTGCGACGCCGCCGCCACGACCACGCTGTCGCAAGCCGTGGCGGCCTCGATCAGCAGATCGGATAAGCCGCAGGTGATGGTCAGCATGTCCCGGGTCGAGGCCGGGGAGGACCTGCTGGCCGAGACCCGGGCGTGGATCCAGCGGTGCGCGAGTTTCACCGTGCAGGTCAACCAGGACGCCGGCACCGGCGCGGCGAGCGTCGAGGAACGCCCGACACCAGCGACCGACGCCGCCACGGTGAGCTTCAGCTACAACGTCGAAGTGCACAGCGAAGTCGGCGGCAACGACGTGGACGCGAGCTTGACCATGCTGGTGAACACCGCCCAAGTCGACGACATCGCGGTGCTGGCGATGAGCATGGGTGGCAGCGGCTGGGGCGGCCCGGATGTGGCACCCGAACCGGAGATGCTCGACGAAGTCTTCGTCACCCAGGTCGCCAAGATCAGCTAACTGCGATTTCGGTGCGCGCAGGGGTCCTGGACGCCCCCGAACGCACCGAAATCGCGAGGGGTTTAGCGTTGCGGGTATGCATCCGTTCCGCGCTGCCGTCGAAGCCGGCGACTTCGACGCCCTGCCCGCCCTGCTCGCCGACGACGTGGTGTTCTACAGCCCCATCGCGCACCGCCCCTATCAAGGCCGTCAAACCGTGGCCGTGATCTTGAGTGCGGTCGCGAAGGTCTTCCAAGATCTGCACTACGACAAGGAAATTGGTGCTTCCGACGCGCCCGATCACGCCCTGCTGTTCACCGCCCGGGTCGGCGAACTGACCATCAACGGCTGCGACTTCCTGCACACCGGCGCAGACGGTCTGATCGACGAGTTCACCGTGATGCTGCGGCCGCTCAAAGCGGTCACGGCCTTCGCCGAGAAGATGGGCGTGGAGTTCGCCAAGGCGATGGAGGAATCCGGCCTGGAATGAAGTAGCCCGTTACCTGTGCGGCTAACGCTCCGATGATGCATTCTGGTACTACGACCGGCTGGGGGAGGCGGCGATGGCCAGGATTGGCAACGACAGGATGATTGTGGGCGGGGAACGGCGCGCGGATCGGAGCTGGTTGTTCACGATCAGCTACACCGCGCTGTTCACCGAGACCGACATCGGGGGGCGGTTCGACGATTCGGTAGCGATCTGCGAACTGGACGGTGACGGCCTACGTGGGCACCCGCACGAACACGCGGTGGGTTTCCGGGCCACCGGGCCACGGGTGTTCCGCAAGAAACGCATCGTGGTGCGCGGCGACGAGTACGACGCGGTCAACGGGCTGGACACGGTGTGCGCGTTGATCCGGCTGCATGACTGCGCGGCCGACGAGGCGTTCGTCGACGAGCAGCGCACCCCGCCGTGGGTGCCCGGGCAGCCGACGGTCGATGCCCGACCGCACCGCGACGTCGCAGAGGCAGTGTTGTCGGTTCGGTGAGGCGAATTCCATCGGCGCTGACCGGGGATCGCTAGTGTTTGCGGCATGGCAGTCAAAGATTCCCGTGAAGTGACCATCGAGGCGACACCCGAAGAGATCCTGGACGTCATCGCCGACGTGGAGAACACGCCTAGTTGGTCTCCGCAGTACCAGAAGTCGGAGGTCCTCGACCGCTACGAGGATGGCCGGCCCAAACAGGCCAGGCACACGATCAAGGCGGCCGGACTGACCGACCAACAGGTGATCGAATACACCTGGACCGATACCAGCGTGAGCTGGACTTTGGTGTCCGCCGGGCAGATCAAGTCACAGGACGCCAGCTACACCCTGACGCCGGATGGCGACAAGACCAAGGTCCGCTTCGAATTGGCGGTCGATCCGTCCGTCCCGATCCCGGGTTTCTTGCTGAAACGGACCCTCAAGGGCGGCATGGAGACCGCGACCGACGGGCTGCGCAAGCAGGTGCTCAAAGTCAAGAAGGGCTGACCCGAACTTTTTGCTGCGCGGGCCCGCGTAGCTCACTAAGTTCGATGGTGTGGCCGTACGTGCGTCGCGGGAGATCACCATCGAGGCACCGCCGGAAGCCATCCTGGATGTGCTTGCCGACGTCACCACGATGCCGTCCTGGTCACCGGTGCACACCCGCGCCGAAGTGGTCGACACCTACCCGGACGGACGTCCGCACCACGTGCGAGCGACGTTCAAGGTGCTCGGCTTCGTCGACCGCGAGCTGCTCGAATACCACTGGGGTCCGAACTGGGTGGTCTGGGATGCCGAACCGACTTCGCAGCAGCGTGCCCTACACGTCGAGTACAACCTGATTCCCGACCACGATCGGGAGAACACCCGGGTCCGTTTCGACATCACCATGGAACCCGCCGTGCCGGTGCCGGGCTTCCTGATCCGCCGCGGTGAACGTGCCGTGCTGCACGCTGCGACTCGGGGTCTGCGTCGACGCGTGCTGGCCTGACCGGAAAATGGTGGCCGCCCAAGCGGTGTACCGGGTGGCAGCTCCTAGGCGGGCCGGCTCAGCTCTGCTCTCAACCCGGGGCTTGGGTGCACAAGTTGCCCCGGGCCAGGCTCACCAAGTTGGCGGCTTCGGCGGGGTCGGCACCGTAGTTGGCGGCGGTGGCGGCGACCACGTCGTCGTGCGAGTTTCCGGTGTACAGCATTCGGCAGGCCTGGTACGCGGCGGTCAGACGCTGATCGTCGTCGCCCGGGAAGCCGTGGGTGCCGTCCAGGACGTTCTGCATATCCGGCGTGATGACGGTGGGCCAGGCCAGTGCCGGTGTGGCCGTCAGGCCCAGCAGTGCCCCGGCCACCAGCGCACCACCGGCGATCACCCGCACACGTTGCTTTGCTGCAGACATGGTTTGGTCTCCTCGGGTCGGGCTGCGCGCGCGGTTGGCGCGCCGTTGCATCGAGCCTACGGGCCCCCGGAGGCCGTTGACCGCAGCAATTTTCGCCGTAGCCGGAGTGCTCGTCAGCGCAGCGTCGACAGCCGGCGGATGCCTTCGTCCAGGGTGTCATCGTGTTTGCAGAACGCGAACCGCACCAGGTGGTTCCACTCGGCGAAGTAGGGGCCGTCGGGATCGCAGAACGCGGCCAGCGGAATCGCGGCGACTCCCACGCGGTGCGGCAATTCACGGCAGAACTGCATGCTGTCGGAGAACCCGAGTGGCCGGGGGTCGGCGCACAAGAAGTAGGTGCCTGAACTGGTGTGGACCTCAAAACCGATGTCGCGCAACGCGGTAGCGAGCTTGTCGCGTTTGGCCTGTAGATCGTCGCGCAACGCGGCGACCCAGCTGTCCTCGTTGTTCAGCGCGTGCGCCACGGCCGGCTGAAACGGCGCTCCACCGACGTAGCTCAAGTACTGCTTGGCGGCCCGGACCCCGGCGATCAACTCGGCCGGCCCACACGCCCACCCGATCTTCCAGCCCGTGCAGTTGAACATCTTGGCGGCGCTCGAGATCGTCACCGTGCGCTCGGCCATCCCCGGATAGCCGGCCAGCGGCCGGTGCACGGCGTCGTCGAACACCAGGTGTTCGTAGACCTCGTCGGTGATCACCAGCAGGTCGCGCTCGACGGCCAGTTCGGCGACCGCACGCAGCTCCTCGTCGCGCAGCACCGTGCCGGTCGGGTTGTGCGGAGTGTTCAGGATCAACGCCCGAGTCTGCGGGCCGACGGCGCGGCGCAGCGCGTCCAGGTCGAGCGCGAAGCCCAGGCCCTCGGCCACCAGCGGCGCGGTGACGCGTCGACACCCCGCCATGGCGACGACCGGGGCATACGAGTCGTAGAACGGTTCGATCAGCACCACCTCGGCGCCCGGCTCGACCAGACCGAGCACCGCACCGGCGATCGCCTCGGTCGCGCCCACCGTGACCAGGATCTCGGTCTCGGGGTCGTAGTCCACCCCGAAGGCGCGTTTGCGCTGGTTGGCGATGGCCTCGCGGAGCTCCAGGATGCCCAGGCCGGGCGGGTACTGATTGACCCCGGCGGCGATCGCGTGCTGCGCGGCCTCGAGCATGCCGGCCGGGCCGTCCTCGTCCGGAAAGCCCTGCCCCAGATTGACCGCGCCGATCTTTGCCGCCAGGGCCGACATTTCGGCGAAGATCGTCACGGCGTAGGGCTGCAGTCGGGACACTGTCATGGTCAGCGAGCCTACGGCGCCGGCTCGCGCGGCGAGCGGAGCGCGGACGCCGGCGGATGCTGAGCGAACGCCCAACCAAGCGGTTGGGAGACAGTGCTAGGCTGGCCACGCAGGGGACCACCCTCCATGTGCGGGCCGACCGGGTTTTTCGGCGGTTCGCATCGCCAACCTGAACAGGACCTGGAGTAACTACATGTCCGAAGAAGCCTTCATCTATGAGGCCATCCGCACGCCCCGCGGCAAACAGCGCAATGGCTCGCTCAACGAAATCAAGCCGGTCAGCCTGGTCGTCGGTCTGATCGACGAGCTCCGGGTCCGTTTCCCCGACCTGGACGAAACCCTGATCAGCGACCTGATCCTGGGCTGCGTCGGCCCGGTCGGCGATCAGGGCGGCTGCATCGCCCGCACCGCCGGTCTGGTGGCCGGCCTGCCGGACACCACCGGCGGTTTCCAGCTCAACCGGTTCTGCGCCTCGGGTCTGGAGGCCGTCAACCTGGCTGCCCAGAAGGTGCGCTCGGGTTGGGACGACCTGGTGCTGGCCGGCGGCGTCGAGTCGATGAGCCGGGTCCCGATGGGTGCCGACGGCGGCGCCTGGGCCGGTGACCCGGACACCAACTACCGGATCGGCTTCGTGCCGCAGGGCATCGGCGCGGATCTGATCGCCACCATCGAGGGCTTCTCCCGCGAGGACGTCGACGCCTACGCCGCGCGTTCGCAGGAACTCGCCGCCGCGGCCTGGTCCGGCGGCTACTTCGCCAAGTCCGTGGTGCCGGTCAAGGATCAGAACGGCCTGGTGGTGCTCGACAACGACGAGCACATGCGTCCCGGCTCGACCGTGGAAAGCCTCGGCAAGCTCAAGACCGCGTTCGACGGTGTTGGCGCGATGGGCGGCTTCAACGACGTGGCGCTGCAGAAGTACCACTACGTCGAGAAGATCAACCACGTCCACACCGGTGGCAACAGCTCGGGCATCGTCGACGGTGCGGCCCTGGTGCTGATCGGTAGCGAGAAGGCCGGTGAGTCGCAGGGTCTGACCCCGCGGGCGCGCATCGTGGCCACCGCCACCAGCGGCGCCGATCCGATCATCATGCTGACCGGCCCCACCCCGGCCACCAAGAAGGTGCTGGACCGGGCCGGCCTGACGGTCGACGACATCGACCTGTTCGAGATCAACGAAGCCTTCGCCTCGGTGGTGCTGAAGTTCCAGAAGGATCTGGGCATCCCGGACGAGAAGCTCAACGTCAACGGTGGCGCCATCGCGATGGGCCACCCGCTGGGCGCCACCGGCGCCATGATCACCGGAACCATGGTCGACGAGCTGGAGCGTCGCGGCGCCCGGCGTGCCCTGATCACGCTGTGTGTCGGCGGCGGCATGGGCGTGGCCACCATCATCGAGCGCGTCTGAGCGCGGCCGGAACCTGAGAAGAGAGCCTGAAAAGACATGGCAGAGAACACCATCAAGTGGGACAAGGATGCCGACGGCATCGTCACCCTGACGCTGGACGACCCCACCGGGTCGGCCAACGTGATGAACGAGCACTACAA
Source organism: Mycobacterium sp. NGS45 (assembly GCF_059812645.1). Classification (NCBI taxonomy): domain Bacteria; kingdom Bacillati; phylum Actinomycetota; class Actinomycetes; order Mycobacteriales; family Mycobacteriaceae; genus Mycobacterium; species Mycobacterium sp. NGS45. The sequence goes on from NZ_JCALDB010000001.1 coordinate 198,164, forward strand.
GGAATCGATGCACAACACCGTGGATCGCCTTGTGGCCGAGAAGGATTCGATCACCGGTGTGGTGATCACCAGTGCGAAGAAGACCTTCTTCGCCGGCGGTGACCTCAAGGGCATGATGACCGTGGGGCCCGACGACGCCGAGGCGTCGTTCGCCGAGGTCGAGTTCATCAAGGCCGACCTGCGCCGGTTGGAAACCCTTGGCGTGCCGGTTGTCACGGCGATCAACGGCGCTGCTCTCGGCGGCGGCCTGGAGATTGCACTGGCCACCCATCACCGGATCGCGGCCGACGTCAAGGGCGTCGTGATCGGTCTGCCCGAGGTGACGCTGGGCCTGCTGCCCGGCGGCGGCGGCGTCGCCCGCACCGTGCGGATGTTCGGCATCCAGAAGGCGTTCATGGAGGTGCTGAGTCAGGGCACCCGGTTCAGCCCGGCCAAGGCCAAGGAAATCGGTCTGGTCGACGAACTCGTCGGTTCGGTCGATGAGCTGGTGCCGGCCGCCAAGGCGTGGATCAAGGCCAACCCGGAATCGCACACCCAGCCGTGGGATGCCAAGGGCTACAAGATGCCCGGCGGCACCCCGGCCAGCCCGGCGCTGGCGGCGATCCTGCCGTCGTTCCCGGCGCTGCTCAAAAAGCAGCTCAAGGGTGCGCCGATGCCCGCACCGCGCGCGATCCTCAACGCCGCGGTCGAGGGTGCGCAGGTCGATTTCGACACCGCCAGCCGCATCGAGAGCCGCTACTTCACCCAGCTGGTGACCGGGCAGACCGCCAAGAACATGATCCAGGCGTTCTTCCTGGATCTGCAGGCCATCAACGGTGGGGCCTCGCGTCCCGCGGGCATCGCCAAGCAGGAGATCCGCAAGATCGGTGTGCTGGGCGCGGGCATGATGGGCGCCGGAATCGCCTATGTGTCGGCCAAGGCCGGCTACGACGTCGTGCTCAAGGACGTCAGCCTCGAGGCCGCCCAGAAGGGCAAGGCCTACTCGGAGGGCCTGGAAGCCAAGGCGCTCAAGCGCGGCAAGACCACCGAGGAGAAGTCCAAGGCGCTGCTGGACAAGATCACCCCGACTGCCGATGCGGCCGATCTCAAGGGCGTCGACTTCGTGATCGAGGCGGTCTTCGAGAACCAGGAACTCAAGCACAAGGTGTTCCAGGAGATCGAGGACATCGTCGAGCCCAACGCGCTGCTGGGCTCCAACACCTCCACGCTGCCGATCACCGGTCTGGCCACCGGCGTGAAGCGCCAGGAGGACTTCATCGGGATCCACTTCTTCTCGCCGGTCGACAAGATGCCGTTGGTCGAGATCATCAAGGGCGAGAAGACCTCTGATGAGGCGCTGGCCCGGGTGTTCGACTACACCCTGGCGATCCGCAAGACCCCGATCGTGGTCAACGACAGCCGTGGCTTCTTCACCAGCCGCGTCATCGGCACCTTTGTCAACGAGGCGCTGGCGATGCTGGGCGAGGGCATCCCGGCGGCCAGCATCGAGCAGGCCGGTTCGCAGGCCGGCTACCCGGCGGCTCCGCTGCAGCTGTCCGATGAGCTCAACCTCGAGCTGATGCAGAAGATCGCCGGCGAGACCCGCAAGGCCGCGGAGGCCGCGGGTGCCGACTATCAGCCGCACCCGGCCGAGGCTGTGGTGAACAAGATGATCGAGATCGGTCGGCCCAGCCGCTTGAAGGGCGCCGGTTTCTACGAGTACGCCGACGGCAAGCGGGTCGGCCTGTGGCCCGGCCTGGCCGAGACCTTCGGTGCTTCCGACGGGGCAGCCTCGACCATTCCGTTGCAGGACATGATCGACCGGATGTTGTTCGCCGAGGCGATCGAGACCCAGAAGTGCCTCGACGAGGGCGTGCTGACCTCGACCGCCGACGCCAACATCGGCTCGATCATGGGCATCGGCTTCCCGCCGTACACCGGTGGGTCGGCGCAGTTCATCGTCGGTTACCAGGGTGAGCTCGGCGTCGGCAAGGAAGCCTTCGTGGCCCGCGCCAAGCAACTGGCCGAGCGCTACGGCGACCGGTTCAACCCGCCGGCGTCGCTGCAGAGCTGACGCTCAACGGTCAAACAGTCACAAATGTCCCCCAAGGCCTCGGTCTTGGGGGACATTTGTGTGTCAGCGCCTGTCGACTGTGCGGCAGTATTGAGGCCGCAACACCGATGACGAGGGGCCGCTATGACGGATGCGAAGCTGATCCCGCTCGAAGTGCTGTTGGGCAATCCGGAGCGCGCGGGCGCGCAGATCTCACCGGACGGGACGCGGTTGTCGTACCTGGCTCCGCTCGACGGCGTACTCAACGTGTTCGTCGGCGTGATCGGGGCCGATGATGACCAGCCGGTCACGCACGACACCGAACGCGGGATCCTCACCTACCTGTGGGCGCACGACGACCGTCACATCCTGTATGTGCGCGACCGCGACGGCAGCGAGAACTTCCGGATCTACGACGTCGACCTGGAGACCGGTGTCGAGCGCGACCTCACCCCGTTCGACGGTGTGCAGTGTCGAATCATCAGTCTGCCCAAGCGCTTTCCCAACGACGTGCTGGTCGCGATCAACAAGGACGACCCGCAGCTGCACGATGTGTACCACCTCGACCTGACCACCGGGCAGTTGCGCAAGGTAGTGGAAAACCCCGGTTTCGTGGGCTGGGTGATCGACCGAGACATGCGGGTACGCGGCGGTGTGCAGCCCACCGCCGAGGGTGGCATGACGATCCTGGTGCGCGACGACGAGGGGTCGCAGTGGCGGACGTTGTTGGACGTTCCGCCCGAGGACGCCGAGACGACCGGCCCGATCACCTTCAACGGTGACGGCACGGCGATGTACCTGCTGTCCTCGGTCGGCTCCAACACCACTCGTCTGGTGACGATGGACATCGCCACCGGCGCGATCCAGACGCTCGCCGAAGACCCGGTCTACGACATCAACAACGTGGTCTTGCATCCGGACACCCGGGAGATTCAGGCCGCGACGGTCTACGGGGAACGGTTGGCATACCGCATCTTCGATGAGTCGATCCGCGGCGACCTCGAGGCACTCGCGCAGGTGAGCGCGGGGGACCTGGTGGTCACCGACCGCAGCCACGACGACGGCACCTGGCTGGTGGCCTTCGACCAGGACTCCGGACCGGTGCGGTTCTACAGCTGGGATCGAGCCTCGAAGACCGCGACGTTCCTGTTCGACCATCGTCCAGAGCTCAACGACTACCCGCTGGTGCCGATGGAGCCGTTCAGCTTCACCGCGCGCGACGGCCTGACCGTGCACGGCTATCTGTCCTTCCCGGCCGGCGTGCAGCGCTCCGGGTTACCCGCCGTTCTCAATGTGCACGGTGGGCCGTGGACCCGCGTCGGCTGGGGATTCGACCCCGAGTCGCAGTGGCTGGCCAACCGCGGCTACGTCGCGGTGTCGGTGAATTTTCGCGGCTCGACCGGCTACGGCAAGGAATTCCTGAACGCCGGTAACCGGGAATGGGCCGCCAAGATGCACGACGATCTGCTCGACGCCGTCGATCATCTGGTGGGCAAGGGCCACGTCGACGCCAAGCGGGTCGCCATCTACGGCGGCTCCTACGGCGGGTATGCGGCCTTGGTCGGTGCGACGTTCACACCGGACGTGTTCGCGTGCGCGGTCTCGATCGTCGGGCCGTCCAACCTGAACACCCTGATCGCGTCCTTCCCGGAGTACTGGAAGCCGATGATCCAGTTGTGGCACAAGCGAGTTGGGGACGACGCGGACTTCCTGTGGTCACGCTCGCCGCTGTCCCGGGTGGACGCGATCAAGATTCCGATCCTGATCGGCCAGGGCGAGAATGACCCCAGGGTCAAACGCGCCGAGTCCGAGCAGATCGTCGCCGCGATGGCCGAGCACGGCATCGACCACGAATACGCGCTGTACGAGAACGAAGGTCACGGCTTCGCCAAACCGGAGAATCGGCTGGACTTCTACCACCGCGCAGACCGGTTCCTGGCCCGGCACCTCGGCGGGCGCGCGGAGTGAAACCGCTTGGCTCAGAATGAACCGAGATCCGCTGACAGCCAGCGCTGCGGCTCGAGGTAGATGGTGACCTGGTCGCCGTAGGACTCGCGGGCGTAGGCCAGGTACCCATCGAGCTTGTCGGCCGGTACATAGCGGGCCGCCATCTCGACGACTTGTTCGTCGGTGCTGGGTTCCACCTTGCTCACCGCGCCCTCGACGCTGACGTAGCGCACCGAGGGTTCGACCCGTTCGGTCATCAAGGTGAACCGCCCGGCGGCCTCGATGAGTTTGTGCTTGCGCGAGTTCAGTCCGGTCAGCACCCAGGGTTGACCGCCGGGACGGTACTGATACCAAATCGGCACGGTCAGCGGAGCTCGGCCGACGCCGCCGTCGACCGACAGCGCTGCCACGTACGGTTCGGCGAAAAACAGTTCACGTTCTTGCTTTGACAGGGCCATGTTTCACGGTAACCGCCGGGCCTCTGCAGAAATTTCCGTTCTCGTCCTAGAGTCGGGCCATGCGCTTTGGACTGTTCATTCCGCAAGGATGGCGACTGGACCTCGTCGGCATCGAACCCGCCCGACAGTGGGAGGTGATGCGCGACCTCGCTGGCTACGTGGACCAGGGTGGGATCTGGGATTCGCTGTGGGTCTACGACCACTTCCACACCGTGCCGGCACCCACCGGCGAGGCCACCCACGAGGCCTGGTCGCTGATGTCGGCGTACGCGGCCACCACGTCCCGGATCAAGCTCGGGCAGATGTGCACAGCGATGTCCTATCGCAACCCGGCGTATCTGGCGAAGGTGGCCGCCACCGCCGACATCATCTCCGGCGGCCGCATCCAGATGGGCATCGGCGGCGGTTGGTACGAACACGAGTGGCGCGCCTACGGCTACGGGTTCCCGTCCGCGGGCACCCGGCTGGCGCGCCTCGACGAGGGCGTGCAGATCATGCGCGACGCCTGGCGCGACGGCGTGGTCAGCTTCGACGGCGAGCACTATCAGGTCGACGGCGCCATCGTGGCGCCGCAACCGCTGCAGGACGGCGGTATCCCGCTGTGGGTGGCCGGCGGTGGCGAGAAGGTCACGTTGCGGATCGCGGCCAAGTACGCGCAGTACACCAACTTCACCTCCGAGCCCGAAGCCTTCAAACACAAGTCGGCCCTGCTTGCCGAGCACTGTCGTGAGGTTGGCACCGACTTCGATGCCATCACCCGCTCGACGAACATCAACGCCATCATCGGGCCCACCGAGCGCGACGTGCAGGACCGGCATGCACGCATCCGGTCCCGGATCACCGCGCTGACCGGGGAGAGCGCAGCGGACGCGATGCTGAACTCGATGAGCACTCCGCAGGCCGGCAGCGGGACGCCCGAGCAGTTGATCGAAGCGCTGCAGAATCTGCGCGACCTGGGCTGTGAGTACGTGATCTGCTACTTCCCGGAAGCGGCCTACGACCGATCCGGTGTCGAACTGTTCGAGCGCGAGATCATCCCGGCCTTCGCCTGAGTGCGTCGCGACGGCGTCCGCCCCTGCCGGCCCGGGGTATCAGCCTGCCGGCCCGGCCCGCGGCTCACCCTGCTGACACTGCGTTTTCATACGCCCGCGACGGCGTGTCGCGTATGAAACGGCAGCGGCGCCGGCAGGGGGAGGCCAAAAGAGAATGACCTTTCCGGTTTCCGACAACGGTGTTGTACGCTTCCGGAAGCGCATTATTGGCCACGACTGCGGAGGATCTTCCATGCCCCAGAAGGCGCTCGCGCCCGAGATTTCGACCTGGCCCGACGAGAACCCGCAGCTGATCGGTAGTCAGTGCGGCGCGTGCGGGGCCACCGTCTTCCCGGTGCAGGATCACTGCCCCAAGTGCAGCAAGCCCGAGATGAGCGAGGTGAAGCTGCCGCGTCGGGGCACCGTCGTGGCCTGGACCACGCAGGGCTTCCCACCCGGGGCGCCGTACGCCGGTCCCACCGGCAAGGACTTCGTGCCGTTCGGGGTCGGGCTGGTCCAACTCGGGGACGTCATCCGGGTCGAAGGCCGGCTCACCGAGAACGACCCGGCCAAGCTGCAGTTCGGCCAGGAAGTCGAACTCACCATGATCCCGTTCACCACCGACGACGACGGCAACGAGGTCGTCACGTTCGCCTTCAAGCCGGTTTAGACCAGAGGTAACACAGACATGAGCAATGACGTCGCGATCATCGGTGTCGGCCTGCATCCGTTCGGCCGCTTCGACAAGCCCGCGGTGCAGATGGGCGCCGAGGCCATCCGACTGGCGCTCGCGGATGCCGGGGTGGAGTGGAAAGACATCCAGTTCGGCTTCGGCGGTAGTTACGAGGTGTCCAACCCGGACTCGGTGACCCGACTGGTCGGCCTGACCGGTATCACGTTCACCAACGTGTTCAACGCCTGCGCCACCTCGGCCAGCGCCATCCAGCAGACCGCCGACACCATCCGGCTGGGCAAGTACGACATCGGCGTCGCGGTCGGTCTGGACAAGCATCCGCGCGGTGCGTTCACCGACGACCCGGCCAAGCTGGCCCTGCCGCAGTGGTACGCCGAGAACGGGCAGTTCGTCACCACCAAGTTCTTCGGGATGAAGGCCAACAAGTACATCCACGACCACAACATCAGCCAGGAGACCCTGGCGCGGGTGGCCAACAAGAACTTCCGCAACGGTGAGATCAACCCGAATGCGTTCCGCCGCAAGCCGATTTCGGTCGAGGAGATCCTGGCCTCGCCGGCACTGAACTACCCGCTGACGCAGTACATGTTCTGCGCACCCGACGAGGGCGCGGCCGCGGTGATCATGTGCCGCGGCGACATCGCGCACAAGTTCACCGACAAGCCGGTGTACGTGCGGGCCAGCGAGATCCGCACCCGCACCTACGGCGCCTACGAGGTGCATGCCACCTCCGCGCCGCTGGATTCGGATCCGGCCCCCACGGTGTACGCGGCCAAGGCGGCCTACGAGATCGCCGGCATCGGGCCCGAGGACGTCGACATCGCCCAGCTGCAGGACACCGACGCCGGCGCCGAGGTCATCCACATGGCCGAAACCGGACTCTGCAAGGACGGTGAGCAGGAGAAGCTGCTGGCCGAGGGGGCCACCGAGATCGGTGGTTCGATCCCGGTCAACACCGACGGCGGTCTGATCGCCAACGGCGAGCCGATCGGTGCCTCCGGCCTGCGCCAGATGCACGAGCTGGTGCGCCAGCTGCGCGGCGAGGCCGGCGAACGCCAGGTGCCGGGGCAGCCCCGCGTCGGCTTGGCTCAGGTCTACGGCGCGCCCGGCACCGCCTCGGCCACCATCCTCTCGCTGTAATCGACACAGATCTGGCCCGCGTTGCGATGAGTTCGCGACGCGGGCCAGGTCTGTATCGGTATGCCAATCATCACGCCTTGTCTCTGGTTCGACGACAACCTCGAAGAAGCCGCTGAGTTCTACACCGCGATCTTCCCGAATTCCTCGATTATCGGTTTCCACCCGTACACCGAGTCCGGGCCGGGAACCGCGGGCTCAATCGCGTACGGAACCTTTGTCCTGGACGGGCAGCCGTTCATGGGCATCAACGGTGGCCCGCATTTCCAGTTCTCCGAGGCGGTGTCCTTCGAGGTGCGCTGCGCCGACCAGGCCGAGGTGGACTACTACTGGTCGAAACTGTCTGATGGCGGCCAGGAATCGCAGTGCGGCTGGCTCAAGGACCGGTACGGACTGAGCTGGCAGATCGTCCCGCAGCGGCTCTACGAACTGGTCTCCGACCCGAATCCCGCGGTCGCCGACGCCGCCAACGCCGCGATGTACCAGATGCGCAAGATCATCGTGGCCGATCTGGAGGCTGCGGTCGCCGCGGTGTGAAGCGGGCTCGGCTAGATCGCCGGACCCAACAGATCGTCGGCGTCGCGGATGACGTAGCCGTAGCCCTGCTCGGCCAGGAAACGCTGCCGGTGCGCGGCGTACTCGGCGTCCAGGGTGTCGCGCGCGACCACCGAGTAGAACACCGCGCCGCCGCCGTCGGCCTTGGGGCGCAGCAACCGGCCCAGCCGTTGCGCTTCCTCCTGGCGGGATCCGAAGGTGCCCGAAACCTGAACCGCCAGTGAGGCTTCCGGCAAGTCGATGGAGAAGTTGGCGACCTTGGAGACCACCAGGGTGCGGACCTCGCCACGCCGGAACGCGTCGAACAGTTCTTCACGTTCGGCGTTCTTGGTGGACCCCTGGATCACCGGAGCGTTCAACTCGGCGCCCAGCTCGTCGAGCTGATCCAGGTAGGCCCCGATCACCAGGGTGGGCTCGTCGGGGTGTTGCTTGAGGATCGCCCGCACCACCGCGATCTTGGAATGCGCGGTGGAACACAACTTGTAGCGTTCCTCGGGTTCGGCGGTGGCATAGATCATCCGCTCGTTCTCGGTGAGCGTGACCCGGACCTCGATGCATTCGGCCGGTGCGATCCAGCCCTGGGCCTCGATGTCCTTCCACGGCGCGTCGTAACGCTTCGGGCCGATCAACGAGAACACGTCGCCTTCACGGCCGTCCTCGCGAATCAGCGTGGCGGTCAAGCCAAGTCGACGTCGGGACTGCAGATCCGCGGTCATCCGGAACACCGGCGCGGGCAGCAGGTGCACCTCGTCGTAGATGATCAGGCCCCAGTCCCGGCTGTCGAACAACTCGAGGTGTTTGTACTCACCCTTGGTGCGCCGGGTGATCACCTGGTAGGTGGCGATGGTGACCGGGCGGATCTCCTTGCGCTCGCCGGAGTACTCACCGATCTCCTCTTCGGTCAGTGACGTGCGGGCGATCAGCTCGCGCTTCCACTGCCGGCCGGCCACGGTGTTGGTGACCAGGATCAGCGTGGTGGCGCCGGCCTTGGCCATCGCCGCCGCACCCACCAACGTCTTGCCCGCGCCGCAGGGCAGCACCACCACGCCGGAGCCACCCGCCCAGAACGAATCCGCGGCCATCTCCTGGTAGTCGCGCAGCGCCCAGCCGTCCTGGGCCAGGCTGATCGGATGGGCCTCGCCGTCGACGTAGCCGGCCAGGTCCTCGGCCGGCCAGCCGATCTTGAGCAGCATCTGCTTGACCCGGCCGCGTTCGCTGGCGTGCACCACCACGGTGTCGTCGTCGATCCGCGCACCCAGCATCGGGGTGATCTTCTTGTTGCGCAGTACCTCTTCGAGCACCGCGCGATCCAGGCTCACCAGGGTCAGGCCGTGTGCCGGATGCTTGATCAGCTGCAGCCGGCCGTAGCGGGCCATGGTGTCCACGATGTCGACCAGCAGCGGTTGCGGCACCGCGTAGCGCGAGTAGGTGACCAGCGCGTCGACCACCTGTTCGGCGTCGTGACCGGCCGCGCGGGCGTTCCACAACGCCAGCGGGGTGATCCGGTAGGTGTGCACGTGCTCGGGCGCGCGCTCGAGCTCGGCGAACGGTGCGATTGCCGCGCGGGCGTCATTGGCCAGCTCGTGGTCGACTTCGAGCAGCACGGTCTTGTCCGACTGCACGATCAAGGGTCCATCAGTCATCGCCGACCACTATATTTCGCGACTCCGACGCCGCGCTGGTCAGTGTGGCCTGACCTGGGGAAACAGCAGGATGGCGCAGTTCAGTCGGCTGCCGAGACCGACGTGACCCGGTGCACGGCGAACTCGCGCACCCGCCCGGAGCCCTGATCGAAGGCCATCAGCTGACCCCCGCGGATGTTGATCGGAGCCACGACGCGCTGGGTCGCCACCCCGGCCGGATCGATGTAGCCGAGCAGCACCGAGCGCTGCTCGAGCGCGGCCTGCTGCAGCAGGCCGGCGGCCCGGGTCGGGTTCAGTCGCTGCTCACCGAACGGGGCGCTGACCACAGTGCGCAGCACCGAGACCACCGCAGCGAGCGTCTGGCGGCTGGGCAGGGTGGGTCGATGCCGCGGGATGCCGGTGGAGTTGGGTGGTATCGGCACCCGGGCGCCGGGCCGACGCAGGTCGACGATGGCGCCGGCAGCGTCCTCGGCGGCCGGTGCCAGGCCCGCGCTGCGCAGTGCGGCCAGCAACTCGGCGATCGGTGCCTGGCACACCGCCACGGTGGGCGCCAGCAGCCGCAGGTCCAGCGGGGCCACCATCGGGGAGCCCAGCGCCTGCGCCAACAGCGCCGGGTCTTCGCAGCGCACGAACGACGACGCCATCCCCACGCGCAGCTGTCCGTGCCGGCGTGCGACGTCGTCGATCAGGTAGGTGAGGCCCTGCGGCACCGGAGTGCGGGAGTGCTTGGCGAAGAACGCATGCAGACCGCTGGCGCTGCGCCCGGTGTCCAACGCGTGTCGGATGGTCTGCTCGCTGATCCGGTAAACCATTGCGGCACCGGCTGATTCGACGCTGGCCACGGCCGCCAGTTGGTCGCTCAGTTCACGTCGCAGCGGACCGGGCACCACCACGGTCAGGTCGGCCTGCAGCAGGAAGTGGTCGACCGGATCCGGCAGTGCCCGCTCCATGGCGGCGATCCCGGCCTCGGGTCCGTCGTCGAGCAATGCGCGAGCCGCCGACGTCAGGGCCCCGCGTCCGACGATGCCGAGCGCGTGCGCCTCCTCCAGCAGCTGGGACACCGGTTCGGGCTGCAGCCGCGCGGCCCAGCGCGGGCGCCGCCAGATCATCGCGCGGGAGGCTTCGTCGGCGGTCAACGGGGTGCCGGCGGGCAGCTCGGCCAGCGTGGCCAGCAGCAGCTTTCGATCCAACGGAGCGGCCGAGGAGTACAGGTAATCCGACAATGCGGCATACGGTTTGCCGTCCGGCCCGCGGCGACCGACCAGGCTGGGCCGGGTCGGCAGCTCCAGCCAGGCCGAAGCCAGCAGTTCCCAACGTTCGGCGGTGTCGGCCTCGGCGAACCGGTCGGCGGACACGGTCGGCGCCCAGTGCGAGTCGGCGTCGGTCTCGGGTTCGGGATCAGGCAGTCCCGGTGCGATCAGACGCGCCCCGGCGGCCAGTTCGAGCACCAACGCCAGCCGGGACTCGGCGAGGCCGACCACCTTGGCCAAGCGTTTCAGTTCACGAACCCCGATGCCACCGGTGCGCAACTCCGGCACCGGGGCGTTGCCCATGGCCTCGAACACCACCTCGACGTCGCGCAGCAGGTCGATGACGGCGCCGGCGCCGGCCGCGTCGGCGTCCACGGCGGCCGCCGACGGATCCGGACCCGGAGCCCGCAGACCGATCGGGCCGGGCTGCTGCCCGCGCAGCAGCTGCCCGATCAGTCGCGGCAAGATCACCGATTCGGCGTCGAGTTGACGCAGTAGACCAGCGGCCAGCAGCCGCTGCACCGGCCGGTCGGCGGGAGTGCCGGGGGCGGCGTCGCGGGTCCGGCCCACCGGGGAACCCTCCAGCAGTCGGTCCAGCACCGCCCGGGCGTCGTCATCGAGACCGTCGAGCTGGACGGTCAGGGCCGCGACGTCGACGTCGGTGTCTTCGAGCACCGCCTGACCGGGGTACCAGGGCAACGCGCCGGCGACCTCCGGCGTGACCCGCAGCAGCGGATCCCCCCACACCAGGGCGCGCTCACGCAGGTCGTCGAGTGCTGCGGTGACTTCGGTCTCCGGTACCCGTTCACCGAGGGCCGCGAGCACCTTGGTGGTCGGCACCGCCGCGGTGTCGGCCTGCAGCACCAGCAGCGCATCGAGCACCGCGAGCCGGAGAAAGTCCAGGTCGTCGGTGGCTGCGCGGACCGACTGGCGCGCCTGTGCGCGGGCCGCGAGCGCAGCGATGCTGCCCGGCGGCGGCTGGGCCAGATCAGGTCGCAGCTCGAGCAGCCGGACCAGCCCGTCGTCGGGCAAGTCGGCCAGCCAGGCGCCCAACGGCACGCCCGGGGAGTGTTCGGTCATCGCTGACCAGCGTAAAGCAGCCTCCCTGACGCGCCAGTCGGCCATGACCTGTCAGAATGGTCGACGTGTCTGACATTGCTGAGACGAACAAGCGCCGCTACGTCGATCCGGGCTGGCCGACGACCGACCCCGACGACCACGCCGTGAGTGAACTGGTGTCCGATCGCACCGGCTCGCTGTCGCCGTTCGGCGAAATCGAGTTCCCGCTGCCGGTCACCGATCTGCCCTACGTGCACCCGGTCACCGTCGTCAACAGATAGTGGTTCGGGGCCCGGACGCTTCGCCGCTCTCCCACCTGGATGAGCGGGGGGCAGCCCACATGGTCGACGTCTCCGACAAGGACGCGACCAAGCGCACCGCGGTGGCCGCGGGTGCGCTGCACACCACCGCCGAGGTGGTGTCGCTGATCTCGGCCGGCGGGCTGCCCAAGGGCGACGCGCTGGCCACCGCGCGGGTTGCCGGCATCCTGGCCGCCAAGCGCACCAGCGACCTGATCCCGCTGTGCCACCACCTTGCGCTCACCGGAGTCGACATCGACTTCGAGATCGGCGAAACCAGCGTGCTGGTGACCGCCACGGTGCGCACCACCGACCGCACCGGCGTCGAGATGGAGGCGTTGACCGCGGTCAGCGTCGCCGGGTTGACGCTGTACGACATGATCAAGGCGGTCGACCCGGCGGCCCGGCTCGACGACATCCGGGTGCTGAGCAAGGTCGGTGGTCGTACGGGAGAATGGCACAGGTGACCCGTACCGGACGAATCATCATCGCCTCCACCCGCGCCGCAGCCGGCGTCTACGACGATCGCAGCGGTCCGATGATCGCCGATTGGTTTGTCGAACAAGGATTCTCAAAACCCGAAGTGGTGGTCGTGCCGGATGGCGATCCGGTCGGCCGGGCCTTGCGGATCGCCGTGTCCGACGGGGTCGACGTGGTGATCACCTCCGGCGGCACCGGCATTTCGCCCACTGACGAAACCCCCGCGCAGACCAAGCCGCTGCTGGATTACGAGTTGCCCGGGCTGGCCGAGGCGATCCGCCGATCGGGATTGCCGAGGGTGCCCACCGCGATCCTGTCGCGCGGGCTGGCCGGGGTGGCCGGCCACACCCTGGTGGTCAACCTGCCGGGCTCGCCGGGCGGCGTGCGCGACGGCCTCGACGTGCTCACCGACGTCGTGCACCATGCGCTGGATCAACTCGCGGGCAAGGACCACAACCGGTGACCCTGGTGCTGCGTGCCGCGCTGTCCGCCGATCCGATCTCGTTGACCGAGCACGAGCAGCTGGTCGGTCACGCGGCCGCCGGAGCCGTGGTCGGTTTCGCCGGGGTGGTCCGTGATCACGACGGGGGCCGTTCGGTGCTGCGGCTGGACTACTCCGCGCACCCTCTGGCCGAACAACGGTTGGCGGAGGTGCTGGCCGAGGTCGCCGCAGCCGCCACCGGGGTACGTGCGATCGCGGCCAGTCACCGGATCGGCACCCTGCAGATCGGGGACGCGGCCCTGGTCGCCGCGGTCGCTGCCGACCACCGCCGGGCCGCCTTCACCACCTGTGCGGATCTGGTGGACGCCGTGAAGGCTCAGTTACCGGTGTGGAAGCACCAGTTCTTCGCCGACGGCACCGAGGAGTGGGTCAACTCGGCCTGAGCGGTGACGCCGAAAGGCCGTGACGCAGAAAGGCCGTGACGTCCACGACGTCACGGCCTTTCCGCGAATTCAGCGGATCAGGACGACAGGATGACGTTGCCGCCGTTGATGCCCTGGTCGCGAACCGCCTGCTGCAGGTTGGCGACGTAGGACTGCACATGCTCCTCGGGGCTGACCGCCGGCTCGACCTCTGCCTCGGGGGCGGCAGCGTCGACCACGGGTGCCTCGGGAGCCGGGGCACCGTCGACCGGGGCCTCAGGGGCGGGAGCGGCATCGATCGGTGCCTCAGGGGCCGGGGGAGCCTCCGGGGCGGCAGCATCGGCCACGGGTGCCTCGGGGGCAGGAGCGGCGTCCACGGGCGCCTCAGGTGCGGGCGGGGCCTCGGGGGCCGGGGCACCGTCGACCGGGGCCTCAGGTGCAGGCGGGGCCTCGGGGGCCGGAGCCTCCGGGGCCGGAGCGTCGAACGAGGCCGGCTGGACGTTGAGGTCAGCGCCGTCGATCGGCGCGTCCACCGGCTCGGGCTCGGCGAGGTTGCGCGGAGTCGCAGCCGACAGGCCACGGCCGCACACCGGCCAGGCGCCCTTGCCCTGGGTGGCCAACACCCGCTCGGCAATGGCGATCTGCTGTTCCTTGGTGGCCAGATGAGCGGCCGGGGCGTACTGGCCGCCACCGTGGCCGGACCAGGTGCTCGGCGCGAACTGCAGCCCACCCTGGTAGCCGTTGCCGGTGTTGATGGCCCAGTTGCCGCCCGACTCGCAGCGCGCGACGGTGTCCCACTCGCTGTCGGGAGCCGCGCTGGCGGTGGCGGCGAAGGCGAGGCCGGTGCCTCCGATCGCGGCGCCGGTGATGGCGACCTTCGCGACGTTCTTGGCCGATGACGTGGGCTTGCGATGCCGTCCACTCATAGGTCGGTTGTGTCCTCTCTGCGCGCGCCCGCGAGGTCAGCTGTCGGGTTCGGGCTGGAGAGGTTGCCCGGCCGTGCCCGTGGGCACGGCTTCACCCCAAGGAGCCGCGAACGGCTCCAGGTCCTGATTCACGACGGACCGGTGGGTCCCCCGCCTCCATCCGTGAGGGGTTGTGGGTCCCCGCCCAGCCGGATGGAGCTCGGCGCGCTGAGGGGGAGGGCCGGCCGCTCGGAAGTACTCGGCTGGCTTGAGGCACGACGGTAACGAGATTCCGGGGCGTCGTCATCTCCGACGGCCCCGGGCGTTTCACCGAACAGCAAATTCTAATGAAACTCTAAAAGGCCATGAAACACGGCCGTTCCTGCAGTTCGTCCGCCGTAGCAACCGGGATGTGGCCATCCCGTTATCGGTTCGTTATGTGATGCAAATCACGATCAGCCGCCGGCAAATGGGGGAAGGACGTCGACGGTATGGCCGGCTTGCAGCACGGTGGCCGGATCGCGGACGGCCACCCCGTCGAGCAGATAGGAACACCGCTCCAACACCGGCCCGAGGGCGCTGTGCCGGGTACCCAACGCGTCGACCAGATCGGCGATCGTGGTGCCGCCGGGCAGCGGGAGATCCTCGGCTTCGCGCTCGGCGGCCGCGCTGGCGGCCGCGAAGTAACGCACCGTGACGACGACGCTCGTGGGCACCTCGGTCATGTCAGCCGCCTATCGCGCTCATCGGTCGGTCCGGCTGCACGAAGCTCGGATCGTTGATGCCGTGCCCGGCGGCCTTCTGCCACATCGCTGCGCGCCACGCGGCCTCGATGGCGGCGTCGTCGGAGCCGTCGCGCAGCAGTGTGCGCAAGTCGGTTTCCGACGTCGCGAACAGACAGTTCCGGACCTGACCGTCGGCGGTGAGCCGGGTCCGGTCACAGGCCGCGCAGAACGCCTCCGACACCGAGGCGATCACGCCCACCGTGCCCGGGCCACCGTCGACCCGCCACAGCGCGGCCGGCGCCGAGCCTCGGGGCTTGTCGTCGGGAGTCAGGTCGAAGTGCTCACGAAGGGTGGCCAGCACCTCGGCGGCGGTCAGCACCTCGGCGCGCTGCCAGTGATGACCGGCGTCCAGCGGCATCTGCTCGATCACCCGCAGTTGATAGCCGTGCTCGAGGCAGTAACGCAGCAGCGCCACCACGTCCCTGCGGCCGGTGACCGGGTCGAGCACCGCGTTCACCTTGACCGGGCCCAGGCCGGCGCGCTGCGCGGCGGCCAGGCCGGCCAGTACGTCGGGGAGCCGCTTGCGGCGGGTGATCGCGGCGAAGTGGGCGGCATCGACGGTGTCCAGGGAGACATTCACCCGGTTCAGGCCGGCGCGGGCCAGCGCTTCCGCTCGCGCGGCCAGGCCGACGCCGTTGGTGGTCAGCGCGATCTCCGGGCGCGGCGTCAGTGCGGCGGTGGCCGCGACGATGCCCTCGAGGTCGCGGACCAGCAGCGGCTCACCTCCGGTGAACCGCACGCTGGTGATGCCCAACCGGGTCACCGCGATGCGCAGCAGCCGGGTCAACTCGTCGGCGCTCAGCAGCTCGCTGCGGGCCAACCAGTCCAAACCTTCGGCGGGCATGCAATAGGTACAGCGCAGATTGCACCGATCGGTCAGCGAAACCCGCAGGTCGGTCGCGATCCGGCCGAAGGTGTCCAGCAGCGGACCGTCACTTGGCGCCGCGCCGATACGTGCGGCGCTCGGCAAGCCCAGCGCGGTGACCGTCATACCGACAGCCCCAACCGGTCTTCCCGGGCCTGCTGGACCGGGACGATGTCCTTGCCCAGCGGAACCAGCGACACCGGGATGAGCTTGAGTTCGGCCAGCGCCAGCGGGATGCCGATCACGGTGACGGCCATCGCGACGGCGCTGAGCAGGTGCCCCAGCGCCAGCCACCACCCGAACAGCACTATCCAGATCACGTTGCCGATCGTGCTGGCGGCCCCGCGGTCGGGTTTGTCGACGATGGTGCGGCCGAACGGCCACAGTGCGAACAGCGCGATGCGCAGCGAGGCGAAACCGAACGGGATGGTGACCACGAGGAAGAACAGCAGGAAGCAGATCACGGCGGCCAGTAGGTAACCCAGCGCGTGCCAGAGGCCGCCGAAGATCAACCAAATGATGTTCAGGATCAGGCGCATCTTCCCTCCAGCGGTGCGTCCAGACTACCGAGCAATCGGGGATGCTGGCGCGGTGGCCGTCCGAGTAGGATCAACGCGGTGCGCCCTGCGTAGGCGGGGCGCATAGTCATGCATCGGATGCGGTCGCGCGAATCGGCCCCGTAGGACAAGCAGGTGAGACCAGTGCCGACCGGCCGGGTGAAGTGGTATGACGCCGAAAAGGGCTTCGGCTTCCTGTCCCAGGAAGAGGGCGAGGACGTCTACGTCCGCGCGTCTGCGCTCCCCGCCGGTGTGGAGACGCTCAAGGCCGGCCAACGCGTCGAGTTCGGGGTGGCCGCCGGCCGCCGCGGCCCGCAGGCGTTGAGCCTCAAGCTGATCGACCCGCCGCCCAGCTTGTCGCGCACCCGCCGGGAGGCCGCCGGCCCGCCCGAGCACAAGCACACCCCCGATGAATTACACGGCATGGTCGAGGACATGATCACGCTGCTCGAGGGCACCGTCCAGCCCGAGTTGCGCAAGGGCCGCTACCCGGATCGCAAGGTGGCCCGTCGGGTCTCCGAGGTGGTCAAGGCCGTCGCGCGCGAGTTGGACGCGTGAAACTGCCACGTCGCGTTTCGGACCGTTCAACGACGCGGCCCTGGCCCAGATCCTGACGCCTCTGCTGTCCTAGCCGGCTCGAGGGTTTCGCGGCTGCCGCGTTCGGGGCACAGTGGAGTCATGGCTGACACTGCGTCACCCGCCGGGTCCTACGTTGCGCCCGGTGGGGACTTCGACCGCGACACCAACTACATCTCCACCCGGATCACCGCGGACGGTCGCGACGGCTACCCCGTCGAGCCCGGCCGCTACCGGCTGATCGTCGCGCGCGCCTGCCCGTGGGCCAACCGCGCGATCATCGTGCGGCGTCTGCTAGGCCTCGAGGACGTGTTGTCGATCGGCTTTTGTGGGCCCACCCACGACCAGCGCAGCTGGACCTTCGACCTGGACCCCGACGGCCTCGACCCGGTACTCGGGATCCCGCGCCTGCAGGACGCCTACTTCAAGCGAATCCCGGACTACCCCAAGGGAATTACCGTTCCGGCCGTGGTCGATGTGCCCACCGGGGCGGTGGTCACCAACGACTTCGCGCAGATGACCTTGGACTTCAGCACCGAGTGGACTGCCCATCACCGGCCCGGCGCGCCGCAGCTGTACCCGGAACCGCTGCGTGCCGAGATCGACGAGGTGGCACAGCGCATCTACACCGAGGTCAACAACGGGGTGTATCGGTGCGGCTTCGCGGGCTCCCAGGACGCCTACGACGCCGCCTACGATCGGCTGTTCAGCGCGCTGGACTGGCTCAGTGACCGGTTGGCCACCCAGCGCTATCTGGTCGGCGACACCATCACCGAGGCCGATGTGCGCCTGTTCACCACCTTGGTGCGGTTCGATCCGGTCTATCACGGCCATTTCAAGTGCAACCGGTCCAAGTTGTCCGAGTTACCGGTGCTGTGGGCCTACGCCCGCGACCTGTTCCAAACGCCCGGCTTCGGTGACACCGTCGACTTCGTCCAGATCAAACAGCACTACTACGTCGTGCACACCGACGTGAACCCGACCCGGATCGTGCCGAAGGGGCCGGATCTGGTCAACTGGCTCACGCCGCACGGTCGGGAAGCGCTGGGCGGCAGACCTTTCGGCGACGGCACCGCGCCCGGGCCGACCCGCGAAGGCGAGCGGGTGCCGACGTCGCACGGGGCCGGCTGAGCTCCTTACCCGGTCGGGGTGCGGTCCGGCCACACCAGACCGATCGACCACTCGGCGTGCGAGACCGCCTCTTCGACGCCGTCGACCAACACGATCGTCGGTAACCGCACGGCCACCACACTGAGCCTGCCGCGATGCGGATCCTGGGTGGGGATGGTCACCGCGCGGCGTTCGCCGGGCTTGAAGATGGTGGTGGTGTCGTTGCGCGGATCCTCATAGCCCAGATAGAGCTGCCAGACCGCCTCGCTGATGGCCGAGGGCACCGAAAGTTGAACCGGGTCACGGTGGTTGACCACCAACTCGCCCTGGGTCCGCGGCTCGTAGCAGTCGAACGGGTTGCGGACGTCGCAGTACTTGTACGGCCCGACCCGGCTCAGCTGGCCGTGGGTGTACGCACTGATTTCGGGGTAGCGATGATGGTCTCCTGAGCGGGCCCACGCCCAAGCGCCGACACCTGCTCCTGCCGAGGCCAGCACCACGACCAGTGCCGTCACCACGGCCCATATCCGCTTCACTCGGGCATCGCCATCCTCGTCGACAGGTACGAATCATTGTGGCGCAAGCCCTCCTGCTCGACGACGACCGGGCGGTTACCGCCCAGCCCCGGAATCAGCGAGGAGCCCTCGAAACTCAGGATGGTCTGCGCCAGGCCGGGGATCAGCAGTGTGCTGATGGCCGTGAAACCGACCCACAGGTCGGTGTAGACCAGCACTCCGATCGCCCCGCCGAGCACCCAGGCCAACTGCAGCACCGACTCGGAGCGGCCGAATGCCGAGGCCCGGGACTCTTCGGGCAGATCGTCTTGTAGTGAGGCATCCAGCGACGCCTTACCGATCGCGCTGGCCCCGGAGGTCACCAACGCGGCCACGGCTGCCATCAGCAGGTTGCCGGTCACCGCGGTCGCCAACGCCACCGCCGTCACCGCGATGCAGCAGCGCACCACCAGCACCGCCGGGCGACCGAGTTCGAGTCGGGCCGCGGTGAAGTTCCCGGCGAAGTTACCCACGCCCGCGGCGACACCGATCAAACCGAGCACGGCCAACTGCTGCCAGCCGCTGGCGTCGTGCGACTTCGCCACGAACGCCGGGTAGAGGAACAGGAAGCCGACCATCATCTTGATGGTGCAGTTGCCCCACAGCGAGGTGATGATGTTGCGACCCAACGGCTGCCGGGCCGGTTGCGCACCGGTGCGGCGCAGATCGGGGTCGTGGTCGTGGTAGCTCAACGTGGCAGGCACCTCGCCGGCGGTGACCTCGACCCAGCTCGGGATGCGCATCGACAACCAGATGCCACCCAGGCTTGCCACCACGATCACCAGCAGTGCGCCGGGCAGGTTGAACAGGGTGATGCTGACGTATTCGACGCCCGCGGCGATGCCACCGCCGACGATCGTGCCGCCCAACAGGCCGAACATCGTGAGCCGGGAGTTGACCCGGACCAAGTCGATAGAAGGCGGCATCACGCGCGGCGTGACCGCACTGCGCAGCACCGAGAACGATTTCGAGAGCACCATCATCCCGAGCGCGCAGGGGTAGAGCACCCAGGACGGGAAGCTGTTGGTGTCGGTGTCGTAGTTGAGCAGCAGAACCAGCGCCAGCACGGTACGCAATCCGAAGGAAAGGGCCAGCGCGACCCGACGCCCGTGCTGCAGCCGATCGAGCGCGGGCCCGATCAGCGGCGCGATCACGGCGAACGGGGCGATGGTGATCAGCAGGTACAGCGCCACCCGACTCTTGCTCTCGGCGGTGGCCGCAGCGAAGAACAGCGTGTTGGCCAGCGCCACCGCCATCGCCGCGTCGACCGCGAAATTGGCCACCACCGGCCAGGTCAATGCCGTCAGCCCGGATTTGTCGGCGCCGTCGGCGGTGGCCGCCCGGTGCACCAGCCCGTACATCCGTGAGCCCATCTCGCGGCTGCGCATGGCGGCCGCGCGGGTCACGGTGATGCGATCGCCGTCGGCCGAACCGTTGGTCTGCTCGGGCGGTGGTCCGCTGGGTGCGTCGCGCTGGTCCAACGGCGGCAGATAACGGTTGGCGCGGCCCCCGGCGTCGCGGCCACCGGGGTGCAACGGGTAGTTCGACATGCCGGGATGTTCACCGTTGCCGACGCCCCGGCCGGAAGGCCGCCGGGGCGGCGCCGAGCGACGCCGCGGCCCGGGCACCCGGCCCGCGCCGGGGGGCTCACGCCGAGTTCCTGACACGACCTCGATTCTTCCCTATCCGGGCGACAGTGCGTGTCCCCGGCAACCGGTGTGGCTGCGCGCCGGCGACTGAGGCAGTATTGACGTTGATGGACAGCGTGACCGAATACCCAGATCAGCAGGCGGAGTCGTCCGTGACAGCTGTCACCGACGCATTGCAGTCGTTGCTCAGTGGAGCGGTCGAGTTGGCGCGGACCGCGGTGGAAGAGCTCAGCGGCGAGTCCGTCGGCGAGTACCTGGGGGTCGGCTACGAGGATCCGACCTCGGCCACCCACCGGTTCATGGCCGACCTGCCGGGCTACGGCGGCTGGCAGTGGGCGGTCGTGGTGGCCGCCTATCCGGGCGCTGATCACGCCACGGTCAGTGAAGTGGTCCTGGTTCCCGGTCCCACCGCGTTGCTCGCACCCGAGTGGGTGCCGTGGGATCAACGGGTGCGGCCCGGCGACCTGGGCCCGGGCGATCTGCTGGCGCCGACGACCGACGATCCCCGGCTGGTCCCGGGCTACTCGCTCAGCGGTGACCCGGCGGTCGACGAGGTGGCCGCCGAGGTCGGCTTGGGTCGTCGTCAGGTGCTCGGTACGTGGGGTCGGATCGACGCCGCGCAACGCTGGCACGACGGCGACTTCGGTCCGGATTCGGCGATGGCCCGGTCCACCAAGCGGGTGTGCCGTGACTGCGGTTTCCTGCTTCCGCTGGCGGGGTCGCTGGGCACCATGTTCGGCGTCTGCGCCAACGAGATGTCCGCCGACGGGCACGTGGTCGACTTCAGCTATGGCTGCGGTGCGCATTCGGACACCCCGGCGCCGGCCGGGCAGGGTTCGCCGCTCTATGACCCCTTCGACGACGGCGTGCTCGAAGTCGAAGACATCCCGGCACCGGCCCCTGCCCCTCCGCCGGCCGCGGCGGAGTCGGAGGACCAGGCGCAGAGCTCAGCAGTGGACGAACCTGCGGAACCCGACCCCGAGTCGGCCGAGCAGCCCGACTGACTCCTACTTGGCTTCGGCCTCGGCGGCGGCCTTGATCCGGCGCAGCGACTCGCGGATGCCGTCGAGCATCTCCTGATCGAAGCTCGGCACCCCACCCATGAACCTGTTGACCAGCGTGGTGGAAATCTTCGTCACGCCGTTCTCGGCGTGCCGGGACTCGGTGAGCCGGGTGCCACCGGTCGCCGTGGGTTCGAGCTCGTAACTCCACACCGAATGGTTGGCGTCGATCCGGAATGCCAGTTTGCGCTCGGGCACCACTTCGGTCACGGTGCTGGTGGTCGGCCAGACCAGGCGGCCGCGCCGGTTCAGGTTCAGGGTCCGCACACCGGGGCGCACCGACCCGAGCGGTCGCATCACCCGACACTGCGGACTCCACCGCGGCATCTGGCGCAGATCGCTGACCAGCCGCCACACCGTGGGCAGCGGCGCATCGATTTCGACGTCAGCTTGGAGCAGGGGTGCGGCCATGAAACTCTCCGATCCGAATCAGGGGGTGTCGTCGTGCTGAACAGAAAGTCCGGTTTGGGCTCCGCGCGCGCCGCGGCGGGCGGCACTGCGTTGCCACAAGAAGATCGAGGTGCCAACCACTCCGGTGCCCAACCCGGCCAGGCACACCGGCCGCCAACTCTCCAGCGCCGAGACCGTGAACGCCAGCACCGTGGCCACCAGCCACAGCAGCGCGCCGGCCGCGATCACGCGGGTGGGATCCAGCAGGCCGGCCGGCAACGGCGGCGGCTCGGGGGCGGCGGGCGGATCGGTGGGCATCGGATCCAACGTAGCCGATTGCCGTAAGGTTGCGGTCGTGTGGTCGACGCCGGTGAACCTGTGAAAGCACGTGACCAGCAACGCCATTGACGTCGACGATCCAGCCGACCCACGGCTGGACGACTTTCGCGACCTCAACAGTGTGGACCGGCGCCCGGACCTGCCCAGCGGCAAGGGTCTGGTGATCGCCGAAGGTGTCCTGGTGGTGCAGCGCATGCTGGCTTCCCGGTTCGCCCCGCACGCCCTGCTCGGTACCGCGCGCCGCCACGACGAGCTGGCCGACGACCTGGCCGGCGTGGACGTGCCCTACTACCGGGCCAGCGCCGAAGTGATGGCCCAAGTGGTCGGCTTCCACCTCAACCGCGGGGTGCTCGCGGCGGCGCGCCGTGTCCCCGAGTTGGGGCTGCCGGAGTTGCTGGACGGGGCCCGCACCATCGCGGTGCTCGAAGGCGTCAACGACCACGAGAACCTGGGTTCGATCTTCCGCAATGCCGCCGGGCTCGGTGTCGACGCCGTGCTGTTCGGCGCCGGCTGTGCCGACCCGCTGTATCGTCGCGCCGTGCGGGTCTCGATGGGACACGCCCTGTTGGTGCCGTTCGGCCGCGCAGCGAACTGGCCGTATGACTTGAAGTTACTGCAGGACAACGGTTTTCGGTTGCTTGCCATGACGCCCGGGGTTGATTCCAAACCATTGGCCGAGGCGATGCCGGCGCTGGCCGACGATCGGGTGGCGATCATGGTGGGCGCCGAGGGGCCGGGCCTCACGCAGACCGCGCTGCGCACCGCCGACCTTCGGGTGCGCATCCCGATGAGCCGGGGCACCGATTCGCTCAACGTGGCGACCGCGGCCGCGCTGGCGTTCTATGAACGCAGCCGCACGGGTCTGACCGGAACCGCCGTCGATCCGGTCTAAGGTCGAGCCGTGACCGAGCGCAGCACACCGTGGGGCACCGGCCTGACCGTGGCCGCCTTCACTGCGACCGTCATCGCCGCCATCATCGTGGTGCTCAGTGTCGGGTTGCTGCGGGTGCACCCGCTGGTCGCCATCGGTCTCAACGTCGTAGCGGTCGGCGGCCTGGCCCCGACGGTATGGAGCTGGCGCCAGCGCCCGGTGTGGCGGTGGTTCGTGCTCGGCTCCGGCATCGGCGTACTGATCGCGTGGATCGGTTTGGCCGCGATGATCAGTACGGGTACCGGTTAGTCGAAACGCTCAGCGCTCACCGCTGGAACGCACGCCCAGCAGCACGTCCTCCCAGGCCGGTACCGCAGGCTTGGCCCGACGGGTACGGCTGCGCCGGGGCTGCTCGGCCGCTGCGGCGGGTGCGGCCTCGGGCTGCTCGGGTTCCGGCGCGCGCACCGGAGGTGCCGGTTCAGGTGCACGCACCGCCGGTGCCGGCGTGGACACCTCGAAGTCGAGTTGGGCCACTGCGGCTACCGGGCGCAGCGGCCGGTCGAAGTTCGGATCCACCAGTTCGGTGGCGCTGTCATCGAGCGGGGTCACGGTGCCACCGTGCGCGCCCGGCACAAACCGGAAATGGGCCCGGTTGTCCGAGCGGCCGGCCTGCCATTCCAGCCGCACGGTCCAGCGCCCGTCCTCGTTGCGCCAGGCATCCCAGCGGGTGGCTTCGGGATCCAGACCGCGGGCCACCAGCGCCGTCGTCACCGACTCCAGCAGGGTCAGCACCGCCGGTCCGTCGGCGAGCACCGGATGTGCGGCGGTGGCCAACTCGGCTGCGCGAGCGCGCTCGAGTAGCACCGGATGGGCGAACCGGTTGATCCGGGACGGGTCGACGCCGGTTGCCGCGGCCAACTGCTCCACCGATGCGCCGGCCCGGATCCGGGCTTGAATGTCCCTGGGTCGCAACACGCTCTTGACCTCGATGTCCATCTGCGTTTGCCCCGAGCGGGCCTGGTCGCCGCGCACCGCGGCACGCAGCTGATCGTCGATCCGGATCCGGAACTTCTCAGAACCGTCGTCGGCATCGCCGGCCTCCATGACGAGGTGCCGACCGTCGACGTCGAGTCCCACTACCTTCAGATCTCGCATGTCGACCTCCTTGGGGCCACCGCGCCGGGCCCGACTGCTGCGGACCTTACTGCAGCAGTCGGGCCATTCCGGGCAGACACGCGGGCTGATAACGACTTGATTACAGGCGTTCCACGATGTAGTCGATGCAGGCTGTCAGAGCGCTGACGTCGTCGGGGTCGACGGCCGGGAACATCGCCACCCGAAGCTGGTTGCGGCCCAGCTTGCGGTAGGGCTCGGTGTCGACGATGCCGTTGGCGCGCAGCGCCTTGGCGACCGCGGTGGCATCGACGCTGTCGAAGAAGTCGATCGTGCCGACCACCTGCGAGCGCAACTCCGGTTCGGCGACGAACGGGGTCGCGTACGGCGCGGCCTCGGCCCAGGAGTACAGCCGCGCCGCGGAGTCCGCGGTACGTGCGGTGGCCCACTGCAGGCCGCCGTTGCCGTTCAGCCAGTCCAACTGCTCGGCCATCAGCAGCAGCGTGCCGATCGCCGGGGTGTTGTAGGTCTGGTTCTTGAGGCTGTTGTCGATCGCGATCGGCAGCGACAAGAAGTCCGGAACCCAGCGCCCGGATGCCGCGATGGCCTCGACGCGGGCCAGAGCCGCCGGTGACATCACGGCCAGCCACAAGCCGCCGTCGCTGGCGAAGTTCTTCTGCGGTGCGAAGTAGTAGGCGTCCACCTCGGTGATGTCGACCGGCAACCCGCCGGCGCCCGAGGTCGCGTCGATCACCACGAGCTTGCCGTCGGAGCCTGCCGGCCGGGCGATCGGGACGGCGACGCCGGTGGAGGTCTCGTTGTGCGCCCACGCGATGACGTCGACGGACGGGTCCGACTGCGGTGCCGGGGCGCCGCCGGGGTCGGCCTTGACGATCACCGGATCACCGACGAACGGGTTGTTGGCGACGGCGGAGGCGAACTTGGCGCTGAACTCCCCGAAGGTCAGGTGCAGCGACCGCTCCTCGATCAGGCCGAACGCCGCGGCGTCCCAGAACGCGGTGGAACCGCCGTTTCCCAGGATCACCTCGTAGCCGTCGGGCACCGAGAACAGCTCGCGCACACCCTCGCGGACCCGTCCCACCAGATTCTTCACCGGGGCCTGCCGATGCGAGGTGCCGAACAGTGCGGCACCCTGTTCTACCAGCGCGGTCAGTTGTTCGGGACGCACTTTGGAGGGGCCGCACCCGAAGCGACCGTCGGCGGGCTTGAGGTCTTCGGGGATCGTCAACTGATCGGCCATGCGTGCCAGCCTAATCAGCGGGCCTGCGCTGGTTTCCTCGGGCAGTGTCAGGGAGGCGCAGGTCACGTGCGGTGCCACAACGTGGGCTGGGCCCCAAGTTTGAACCGAGCCCAAAAAGGCTATTCCGATTTCCCGGTACCTGCGGTACCGTTGCTGGACACGAGGCGTTCGAATGTAAACCTCCAGGGAGGGTTGCACCATGGCTCGCACGAAGCTGATCCGCCGTTGGCGGCGCAATATGGAAGTTCGCGACGACCAGCCTTACGTCGACATGCTCACCACGCTGTCGGAAGGCTCGGTGCGGCGCAACTTCAATCCGTACACCGACATCGACTGGGATTCGCCAGAGTTCGCGGTCACCCCGAACGACCCGCGCTGGGTGCTGACCGACACCGACCCGCTCGGCCGGCACCCCTGGTACCAGGCCCAGCCGCTGGAGAAGCAGATCGCGATCGGGATGTGGCGGCAGGCCAACGTGGCCAAGGTGGGTCTGCACTTCGAGTCGATCCTCATCCGCGGCCTGATGAACTACGCGTTCTGGGTGCCCAATGGTTCCCCGGAGTACCGCTACTGCCTGCACGAATCGGTCGAAGAGTGCAACCACACCATGATGTTCCAGGAGATGGTGAACCGGATCGGCGCCGACGTTCCGGGCATGCCGCGGATGCTCAAGTGGCTTGCCGCGTTCATCCCGCTGGCCGCCGGTCCGCTGCCGATCGTGTTCTTCTTCGGTGTGCTCGCCGGCGAGGAACCGATCGACCACACCCAGAAGGCGATCCTGCGCGAGGGCCGGACCCTGCATCCGATCATGGAACGCGTGATGGCGATCCACGTCGCCGAGGAAGCCCGCCACATCTCGTTCGCGCACGAATACCTGCGCAAGCGGGTCCCGGTGATGCGGGCGCGCAAGCGGTTCTGGCTGTCGCTGCACGTGCCGATCCTGATGCGGGTGCTGGCCTCGGCGATCCTCAAGCCGCCGCGCAGCTTCTGGCGCGAGTTCGACATCCCCAAGTCGGTCAAGCGTGAGGTGTTCTTCCGCTCACCCGAGTCGCGTCGCATGCTCTCCGAGGTGTTCGCCGACGTGCGGATGCTGTGCCACGACACCGGTTTGATGAATCCGCTGGCCAAGCTGGTGTGGCGGATCTGCAAGATCCACGGGGCACCGTCGCGGTATCGCAGCGAACCGCAACGCGCACACCTGACCGAGGCTGCGCGTCCGGTCAAGGTGGAGTCGGCCGTGCCCGTGGTCGAGACCATCTCGGCGTAGGGAGTCGGCGCGCCGATGCCTCACGTGATCACCCAGTCGTGTTGCAGCGACGGGTCCTGTGTCTATGCCTGCCCGGTGAACTGCATCCACCCGTCGCCGGATGAGCCCGGATTCGCCACCACCGAAATGCTCTACATCGACCCGGACGCCTGTGTGGATTGCGGCGCCTGTGTGAGCGCCTGCCCGGTGGGTGCGATTGCGCCCGAATCCCGGTTGGCCCCTGAGCAATTGCCGTTCGTGGAGATCAACGCCGCGTTCTATCCGGAGCGTCCGGCCGGCTACAAGGTGCCACCCACCTCCAAGCTGGCTCCGGTGCTGCCGGCCCCGCGTATCGACCACGGCGGCGCCCCGTTGACGGTGGCGATCGTCGGCTCCGGGCCCGCTGCGATGTACGCGGCCGACGAACTGCTGACCCAACCCGGTGTGCGGGTCAACGTGTTCGAAAAACTCCCCACTGCCTACGGGTTGGTGCGCGCGGGGGTGGCTCCGGATCACCAGTCCACCAAGTGGGTGACCCGGTTGTTCGACCAGATCACCAACCGCAAGGGCTTCGCGTTCTACCTCAACGTCGAAGTGGGCCGGCACCTTTCGCATTCCGATCTGCTCGAACATCACCATGCCGTGCTGTACGCCGTGGGTGCGCCCAACGACCGGCGGCTCGACGTCGACGGGATGGGCGGGCCCGGCACGGCCACCGCCACCGAAGTGGTGGCCTGGTACAACGGGCACCCCGGCTACGTCGACCTGCCGATCGACCTCGACCACGAACGCGTGGTGATCATCGGTAACGGCAACGTCGCTCTGGATGTCGCGCGGATCCTGACCGCCGACCCAGATCAATTGGCCCGCACCGATATCGCCGACCACGCGCTGGCCGCGCTGCGCCGCTCCAGGGTGCGCGAAGTCGTCGTCGCCGCGCGCCGCGGCCCGGCCGATTCGGCGTTCACGCTGCCCGAGTTGATCGGTCTGACCAACACCGCGCAGGTGGTGCTCGATCCGGGCGATCGGGAACTGGTGCATGCCGACCTGGCCACCGCGACCGACACCCTGACCCGGCAAAAGCTCGAACTGCTGGCCAAGCTGCCCGATACCGCCGCCGGCGGCAAGCCGGTGATCCGATTCGCGTACCGGTTGACCCCGGCGCGGATCACCGGCAGTCCGGCTGACGGCATCGACTTCGTCCGCACCGGGACTGACCAAACCCACCGTCTGACAGCTGGATTGGTGTTGACCTCGATCGGTTACCACGGCAAGGCGATCACCGGTCTGCCGTTTGACGAGCACGCCGGCGTGGTGCCCAACGACGGTGGGCGAGTCGAGGGAATGGCTGGGACCTACGTGGCCGGCTGGATCAAGCGTGGACCGACCGGGTTCATCGGCACCAACAAGTCCTGTGCGCAGCAGACCGTGCAACAGCTGGTCGACGACTACAACGCCGGGCAGCTGACCGACCCGCGCTCCCGCGGCGCCGCGCTGGACAAGCTGGTGCGTGCTCGCCAGCCCGAACTGGTCGACGCTGCGGGCTGGCGCGCGATCGATGCCGCCGAAATCGCCCGCGGTGGCGGGTTGCGCCCGCGCGACAAATTCACCTCGATCGACGAGATGCTCGCCGTGGTCAAGTCGGCACCCAAACCCACCGTGCGGGAACGCATCCTGGCCACCTTGCGCGGTTGAGCCCGGTCGGTCGGTCCGGCGGCTTGCTGCCAGTTTCCGACCTTGAGTGAGGAATCACGTCGGTGCCCATGCCGAGTCAGGAATGACGCAGGTCCCCAGAACCTCGAGTGAGGAATCACGTCGCTTTTCTGCCTCGAGTGAGGAATCACGCAGCTTTTCTGCCTCGAGTGAGGAATCACGTCGCTGCTCCATGCCGAGTGAGGAGCTACGCACAGGGTTACTCGCACTTTGTGTACGCGGTTCCTCACTCGGCGATGGGCAGGTACCTGGTTCCTCACTGGGCGACATTTTTGTGCGTGGTTCCTCACTCGGTGGGTGTGCGGTGTCGAGTGAGGAATGGCGCATGCCGGGCGGCGTCGAGTGAGGAATGGCGTACGTCGTGCAGCGTCGAGTGAGGAATGGCGTACCCGCGTCGTGCCGAGTGAGGAGTGACGCACAGGGTTACTCGCACTTTGTGTGCGTAGTTCCTCACTCGGCGGTGGGCAGGTACCTGGTTCCTCACTGGGCGACATTTTTGTGCGTGGTTCCTCACTGGGCGGGTTGGCCGTGCCGAGCGAGGAATGACGTATGCCGGGCGGTGTCGAGTGAGGAGCTACGCACAGGCTCCTCACTCGCGACCAGCGTTGCCGCGGGATTCCCCACTCGCGACGTCTGATGCCACGCAGGCCTCAATCGTCGGCCCCGCGACAGCTCAGCTGGTTTGCGACATCTCCTCGATCATCGCGGCGTAGTCGACTTCGCGAACCGACTCGGCCAACGACCACTGATGTCCGAACGGATCGCGCAGCAGCCCGTACTTGTCGCCCCAGAACTGTTCTTCCGGCTCCGCGATCGCGGTGGCACCGGCCTCGACGGCCCGCCGGAACCGACCGTCGACGTCCGGTCCGTGCAGATGGATCGTCACCGATGAGCCACCCAGCGCGGTGGGCGTCGACGGCGCGCCGCCACAAGCCTCGGGGAAGTCGTCGTTGAGGAAGACCGGTGCGCCGTTGATCTGCACGCAGGCGTGCAGCAGCTTGCCGTCCGGGCCCGGGATGCGCGACATCTCGGTGGCACCGAACGCCCGCACGTAGAAGTCGATCGCGGCTGCGGCGTCGTCGACGACGAGGTGTGGGACCAGCATCGGAGTGTTGTCGATGGCCATGGTGTTCTCCTGGTTCCTGGTGTGGAGTGAACGGTCATGCAGATAGACCATCGACACCGGGAAAACTCATCGCGACGCCCCGCACGCATCGGTTCAGAATCCAGGTAGCGATCCGCCGCGAGATTCCCTACCTCAGCTCTAACTCAACGGGTTGGGTTAGCGCGCTAACTCAACGGGTTGGGCTAGAGCGCTAACTCAACGCGGTTGGGTTCAGCGTTTGATCGAGTCCCAACCTTCGACCGCGTCGGGGCGGCGCGGTGCCGGCCCCACGTAGACCGCGGCCGGCCGCACCAACTTGCCGAGCCGTTTCTGCTCGAGGATGTGCGCGCACCACCCGGCAGTCCGTCCGCAGGTGAACATCGCGGGCATCATGGCCGGCGGCACACCGGCGAAGTCCAGGATCACAGCGGCCCAGAACTCCACGTTGGTCTCGATGGCCCGGTCCGGGCGCCGTTCCCGCAGCACCGCGAGCGCGGCCTGTTCCAGGGCTGCGGCCACTTCGTAGCGCGGGGATTCCAGCCGCTTGGCGGTGGCCCGCAGCACACGGGCCCGTGGATCCTCGGCGCGGTACACCCGGTGGCCGAAGCCCATCAACTTCTCGCCGCGATCCAGGATGCCGGTCACCACCGCGCGTGCATCGCCGGTGCGTTCGACTTCCTCGATCATCGGCAGCACCCGCGCCGGGGCGCCGCCGTGCAACGGTCCACTCATCGCGCCGATCGCCCCGGAGAGCGCGGCCGCGACGTCGGCGCCGGTGGATGCAATCACCCGGGCGGTAAAGGTTGATGCGTTCATGCCGTGCTCGGCGGCCGACACCCAGTAGGCGTCGATGGCTTCGATGTGCCGCGGATCCGGTTCGCCCTGCCAGCGGGTCATGAACCGCGCGGTGATGGTGGGGCACTCGTCGATCAGGCGCTGCGGTACCGCAGGCTGATAGATACCGCGCGCGGACTGGGCCACGTAGGACAGTGCCATCACCGACGCGCGGGCCAGGTGCTCGCGTGCGGTCTGGTCGTCGATGTCCAGCAGCGGGGCATAACCCCAGATCGGGGCCAACATCGCCAACCCGGCCTGCACGTCGACGCGCACGTCGCCGGTGTGGATGGGCAGCGGGAACGGTTCGGCCGGAGGCAGGCCGTCTCCGAATCGGCCGTCCACCAGCAACGCCCAGACATCGCCGAACGTCACCCGCTCGGCCACCAGATCTTCGATGTCGACGCCGCGATAGCGCAGCGCACCACCGTCCTTGTCGGGTTCGGCGATCTCGGTTTCGAATGCCACCACGCCCTCGAGGCCGGGCGTGAAGTCCTTCGGCAACGCAGTCATGCGCTGATTGTCGCACCGCGGCCCGGCGGCCAACCTACCGACTGGTAACAGCGCCGCAGCGTAGCGTTATCCGGGTGGTGAGACCCGACGATGTGGCATTGGCCGCGATGCGTGCCGAGTACGGCGCGACCGAGCGTGACGGCAGTCCCGACCTCGATGTCGAGTGGTTGGGTGCTGACCCGGTCAACGGCTGGTTGGCGTTGCTGCACAAGTGGATTCAGGATGCGCACCAAGCCGGTGTGGCCGAGCCCAACGCCATGGTGTTGGCCACCGTGCACGACGGCCGACCGGTCACCCGCAGCGTGTTGTGCAAGAGCGTGACGGAAACCGGCATCACGTTCTTCACCAACTATGACTCGGCCAAGGGTGAGGACCTCGCGGTCACGCCGTACGCCTCGGTCACCTTCCCCTGGTACCAGCTGGGTCGGCAGGTGCACGTGCGTGGCGCAGTGACCAAGGTCAGCGCCGAGGAGACCGCCGAGTACTGGTCCAAACGGCCGCGCGGATCCCAGCTGGGGGCCTGGGCTTCACAGCAGTCACGTCCGATCCCGTCCCGGGCGGCGCTGCTCGAGCAACTGGCCGAGGTCACCGACCGGTTTGCCGGACTGGACGCCGTACCGGTGCCGCCGCACTGGGGTGGCTACCGGGTGGCGGCCGAGGTCGTCGAGTTCTGGCAGGGCCGAGAAGATCGGCTGCACAACCGAATCCGGGTGAGCGGGGCAGAGGGTGCGCGGCGCGTCGAGCGCCTGCAGCCGTGAGGCTGTTCGCTGACGCTGGCCACGTGCTACCTGATCGATGCCCTGACCTGCCTGGCGCCGATCGGACTGCGCGGACGGTTGCAGGGCGTGTTCCTGGTGCTGGCACCGACAGCATCAAATAGACGGGAAATGCCAATTGTCGGAACCGGACAAAGTTGGGTGCGGGTCACCGATTACGATGCTGCTGTGCCTGGAGGCCCGACGGAGAACGGGGTCGGTCTGCGTGAGCGCAAGAAGCGACAGACCCGCGCCACACTGATCGATGCCGCGGTACGGCTGTGCCTCGAGCAGGGCTACGCCAACACCACCGTCGAGCAGATCGCTGCGGTCGCCGACGTCTCACCGCGCACCTTCAGCCGCTACTTCGCCACCAAGGACGCGGTGATGATGACGCTGCTGGACGGTCTGGTGGAGGCGGTGGCGGTCGGCCTGGCCGGCATCCCGGCGGACGTACCGGCGCTAGAGGCGATGCGGCGCGCGCACGTCGACGTGCTGGCCCGGGTCCCCAGCGGCCGCGTCGACGGTGTCAGCAGCGAGAGCATCAGGCTCATGCTGCGGATCATCAACTCCACCCCGGAGTTGAAGATGGCGGCCAATGAATTCCGGCCGGTCTCGATGGCGAAGGCGTTGTCGGCCCGCCTCGACCTGGACCCCGGGGACCGCAAGCTGGAGCTGATCATCGCGGTGTGGACCGCGATCATGATCACTGCCTGCGGTGACCTGGGCGCCAACCCTGACGGCCCGGACATCGGCGCCGAAATCATGGTCGACCGGATCGAGCAGGCGTTCGACCAGTTCACGGCGTTGACCGCGGAATTGCCGCGGCGCAGCGCGGTGCTCGGCGGGTAGCGGCGGCCATGACCGCCAACCCCCGCGCGGCGCGCCGTGGCCTGAGCGACTACCTTTCCTAGGTACGAGCGGCGTACTGACCGCACTGATGCAGCTGACGAGCGCAGAAGGGGATGTTGTGGCTGACGATTCCACCCTCGACACCGCCACCCTCCGGTACCCGGGGGGCGAGATCGACTTGGACATCGTCCAAGCGACCGAGGGATCCGACGGCTTCGCGCTGGGTTCGCTGCTGGCGAAGACCGGCTACACGACCTTCGACGGCGGCTTCGTCAACACTGCCTCGACCAAGTCGGCGATCACCTACATCGACGGCGACGCCGGGATCCTGCGCTACCGCGGCTACCCGATCGAGCAGCTCGCCGAGAAGTCGACCTTCATCGAGGTCAGCTACCTGCTGATTTACGGTGAACTGCCGACCGCCGAGCAGTTGACGGATTTCACCACCCGGATCCAGCGGCACACCCTGCTGCATGAGGACCTCAAGCGGTTCTTCGACGGCTTCCCACGCAACGCGCACCCGATGCCGGTGCTGTCCAGCGCGGTCAACGCGCTCAGCGCCTACTACCAGGACTCGCTGGACCCGCTGGACAACGCCCAGGTGGAGCTGTCCACCATCCGGCTCCTGGCCAAGCTGCCTACCATCGCGGCGTACGCCTACAAGAAGTCCGAGGGCCAGCCGTTCCTGTACCCGGACAACTCGCTGACCCTGGTGGAGAACTTCCTGCGGATGACGTTCGGGTTCCCGGCCGAGCCCTATGAGGTCGACCCCGAGATCGTCCGCGCGCTGGACATGTTGCTCATCTTGCACGCCGATCACGAGCAGAACTGTTCGACGTCGACGGTGCGCCTGGTCGGCTCGTCGCAGGCCAACCTGTTCACCTCGATCTCCGGCGGCATCAACGCGCTGTGGGGTCCGCTGCACGGCGGCGCCAACCAGGCCGTGCTCGAGATGCTGGAGAAGATCCGCAGCGAGCACTCCGACGTCAAGGACTTCGTCCGCAAGGTCAAGAACCGCGAAGACGGCGTCAAGCTGATGGGCTTCGGCCACCGGGTCTACAAGAACTACGACCCGCGTGCCCGGATCGTCAAGGAGCAGGCCGACAAGATCCTGGCCAAGCTGGGTGGCGACGACGAACTGCTCGACATCGCCAAGTCGCTGGAAGAGATCGCCCTGAGCGACGACTTCTTCATCGAGCGCAAGCTCTACCCGAACGTGGACTACTACACCGGCGTGATCTACCGCGCGATGGGCTTCCCCACCCGGATGTTCACCGTGCTGTTCGCGCTCGGCCGGCTGCCCGGCTGGATCGCGCACTGGCGTGAGATGCACTCGGAGCCCAACAAGATCGGCCGCCCGCGGCAGATCTACACCGGCTACACCGAGCGCGATTACGCCGCGCTGGAATCCCGCTAGCCGGCGCCCGCACCGAACGCCGACGCCAGAGTCGGTGCCCACCGTGGTCGGTGAGCTGAGCGCACTGCGCAAGAGAATCATCTTGGCGACGTGCTGTCTGAGCCTGCTGATCGTGACGATGGACCAAACCATCGTCAACGTCGCATTGCCTTCCATCCGAACGGAATTCGACGCATCGGCAGCCGAGCTGCAGTGGGTCATCGACGTCTACACCCTGGTGTTGGCGTCGCTGCTGCTGCTGGCGGGCGCGGCCGGCGACCGCTGGGGCCGACGACGGGTGTTCCAGATCGGCTTGACGAGCTTCGCCGCGGGCTCCCTGCTGTGCAGCCTGGCGCCGTCGGCCGAACTGCTGATCGCGGCCCGGTTCGTGCAGGCCGTCGGCGGATCGATGCTCAACCCGGTGGCGATGTCGATCATCACCCAGGTGTTCACCGACCGGGTGGAGCGCGCCCGCGCCATCGGGGTGTGGGGTGCGGTGGTCGGTATCTCGTTGGCGCTCGGCCCGATTGCCGGTGGCGCGCTCATCGAGTACGTGGACTGGCGTTCGGTGTTCTGGATCAACCTGCCGATCTGCGCACTGGCGGTGACGTTGACCGCGATCGTCGTCCCGGAGACCAAGGCGGCCACACCACGGGCCTTCGACCCGGTCGGTCAATTGCTGGGGATGGCCGCGCTGCTGGGCGTGGTGTTCGCGCTGATCGAAGGACCCGCGCGGGGCTGGACCGATCCGATGGTGCTGGGCATGTTCGTCCTGGCGGCGGCCGCCATGGCCGGGTTCGTGGTCTACGAGTCGCGGCACCCGGAGCCGTTCATCGACTTGCGGTTCTTCCGCAGCATCCCGTTCACCGGCGCCACCGTGATCGCGATCTGCACGTTCGCCAGTTACGGTGCGTTCCTGTTCATGATGTCGCTGTATCTGCAGAGCTACCGCGGCTACAGCGCAATGCAGACCGGTCTGCTGTATCTGCCGTTGGCGGTGGGCAGTTTGGTCTTTTCCCCTTTGTCCGGCCGGTTGGTGGGTCGGTACGGCGGGCGGCCGTCGCTGGTGGCGGCGGGTGTGCTGCTCACCGCGTCCGCGGTGGCCATGAGTTTCATGACCGCCCAGACCGCGGTGTGGCAGCTGATCGTGATCTTCGCGGTGTTCGGCATCGGGTTCTCGTTGGTCAATGCGCCGATCACCACGGCCGCGGTCAGCGGTATGCCGTTGGACCGCGCCGGGGCGGCCTCGGCGGTGGCCACCACCAGCCGGCAGATCGGGATCAGCCTCGGCGTGGCGCTGTGCGGATCGATTGCCGCAGCGGCGATCTCAGCTCCGGACGAGCACTTCGTGGAATATGCCGATGCGCTGTGGTGGGTGTGCGCCGGGCTGGGTGTGGTGGTCCTGGTACTGGGGTGGTACTCCACCTCGCGAACCGCGCTGCGCTCGGCGGAGCGACTGGCGCCGCTGATCGGCGCACATTAGATCGGTCCGGCCAGCACCGCCATGGCTGCGTTGTGGCCGCCTATACCGGAAACCGCACCACCGCGGCGGGCGCCCGAGCCGCACAGCAGGATCCGGTCGTGGTCGGTGGCCACGCCCCACTGCTGCGCCGGGGTGTCCAGAGCTTCGTCGTCGTCGGCCCACGGCCAGACCAGACCGCCGTGGAAGATGTTGCCTGCGGTCATGTTCAGCGCCCGTTCCAGATCGGCGGTGGTCTTGGTCTCGACGCAGGCCCGGCCGTCGGCATCGGTCATCAGCACGTCCTGGATCGGTTCGGCCAGAACCGAATTCAGTGACCGCAGCGCAGCCTCGGTGAGTTCGTCGCGTCGGCTCCCCAGGTCCTGACCGGTGACCAAGGCGTGCGGCACATGCAGCCCGAACAGCGTCAGGGTGTGCGCACCGGCGGCGCGCAACTGCGGCGACAGGATGCTCGGGTCGCTCAATGAATGGCAGTAGATCTCACAGGGCAGCGGGTCGGGGATCTGGCCGGCGGCGGCCTGGCGGTAGGCCCGGTCGAGTTGGTCGAAGGTCTCGTTGATGTGGAACGTACCGGCGAACGCTTGCTCGGGTCGCACCGTCGGGTCACGCAGCCGGGGCAGGCGGTGCAGCATCAGGTTGACCTTGAGCTGGGCGCCCTGCACCGGCGCGGCGGGCGGCTCGCCGAGCAACTCGGCCAGCACCGTGGGGGTGGTGCCGCACAGCACGTAGCGGCCGGTGACCCGATGCTCGGCCGAGTCGTTTCGGTACCTGACCTCGCCGTCCGGCGTGATGCTGAATACCTCGGTGCCGGAGGATATCTCGGCACCATGGCGGGCTGCCGCGGCATGCAGCGCGCCGGTCACCGCGCCCATCCCGCCGACCGGCACGTGCCAGGCTCCGGTGCCGGCGCCGAGCAGGTGGTACAGCATGCAGACGTTCTGCACCAGGCTCGGGTCATCGAGTGCTGCGAAGGTTCCGATCAGCGCGTCGGTGGCGATCAGGCCCCGCACCAGGTCGTGGTGCGCCGCGGCGATAATGGCCGAGCCGATCGGCTGCTCGATGAATTCGCGCCAGGCCCGAGCACCGTCTGCGCCGGTGGCGGTGACCCGTCGCAACAACTTTGAACGCCGCGGTAGGGGCTGAATCATACTGGGCCACAACGGCTCGGTGATCATCACTGGCGTGGGCGTAGAACTGATCGAAGCCGGGCCGGTCGGACCCGGCGCCAACCGCGGCGAACGGGTTCCCGATGTCGGTGGACCCACCGATCAGCAAGCCGGTTCGACCCGCTGTGACCGGATCGGGGGTGTAGCTGGCATAGCGCCGGTGCGACAACCGGACGGTGGCGCCCAGATCGGTGCAGATCTGTGCCGGCAGCAGACTGACCAGGTAGGAGTAGCGCGACAGTTGGGCGTCCACGCCGGGGAACGCTCGGGCCGACACTGCGGCACCGCCGACGGTTCGGTCGCGTTCCAGCACCCGCACCCGCAGCCCCGCACGGGCCAGGTACCCGGCGGCCACCAGTGCGTTGTGGCCGCCGCCGACCACGACGACGTCGTAGTCACAGGTCGGTCCCACCGCACCAGTGTGCGGTGCGACGAGGGCCGGGCGAC
This sequence comes from Mycobacterium sp. NGS45, assembly GCF_059812645.1. Lineage (NCBI taxonomy): Bacteria > Bacillati > Actinomycetota > Actinomycetes > Mycobacteriales > Mycobacteriaceae > Mycobacterium > Mycobacterium sp. NGS45. Next base: position 235,156 of record NZ_JCALDB010000001.1, read on the forward strand.
CGAATTGGGGGAATCTCACGGCGTTCACCGCGACTCGTCGACGACGGTCTAATGTCTATGCAATGACGGAAAAACCCGAGATTGAGTTTCCCGACGGCCCAGCCCCGAGCGAGTTGCTCATCGAGGATTTGGTGGTTGGCGACGGTGCCGAAGCGGTGCCGGGTGGCACGGTCGAGGTGCATTACGTCGGCGTCGAATACGACACCGGAGAAGAATTCGACAGTTCCTGGAATCGCGGCCAGAGCATCGAATTCCCGCTGCGTGGGCTGATCCAGGGTTGGCAGGACGGTATCCCCGGGATGAAGGTCGGCGGACGGCGCAAGCTCACCATTCCGCCCGAGCAGGCCTACGGTCCGGCCGGTGCCGGACACCGACTGTCCGGCAAGACGTTGATCTTCGTCATCGACCTGTTGGGCACGCGTTGACGATTCCGTGATCCGAAAGGCGGAATTGTCTCGACCGAAAGTTTTTGGTCTCCGTTTCGGGTGGAACAGGCCCTTATCCGATCGGATTTATCTTAGGCTTCGATCGTTCGCGTGAGCAAAATCACGACAGTTGACGATGGAGGTCCCATGCCGGATCCCGATGAAACCCGAACGATCACAGGTTGGCGACCAACATCACGGTTTTATCGCCGCGGGCTCGGTCCGGGTTGGTGGTTGGCATTGCTGGCCGTGCCGCTCTTGCTCGGATTACTGGGCTGGGGTCTGGGCGGACAGTCCAAGGACGTCGACGTGGCGACGCCCAACATCAGTCCGACTCTCACCGTTCCGTCGGTGACAGCGCCTGACGCCAACCTGCCGTCGCTCGCCGGGTTGCTCTCGATCGTGCGCAACGGCAACGATTTCACTCTCACCGGTGACCTTCCGGACATCTCGATTCGAGACGGTCTGTTCGACCGGTTGCGCGGCATCTTCGGTGCGAACATCAACCTGGTTGACCGGTTGAACATCAAGGCCGGGGTCGAGGCGCCGGATCTGTCGGGCATCGAGGGCGTGCTGCGCGCGGCGATCGACATCCCGGATTTCAACTGGGATCTCGCCGACGGCATCTTGACGCTGTCCGGGCGGGCGCCCAATGACGCGGTCAAGGCCGGAGTCGAGGCCGCAGCCAAGGCGGCATGGCCAAATGCCACGATCGACAACCAGATTCAGGTCGCCACGACCGCGCCGACCACTTCGCCCGCCGAAACCACGACGTCGCCCACCGAGACCACGCCGGCCGCACCCGCGGGTGGTTGCGACAACCTGCAGGCGGACATCGGTTCTGCATTGAATGCGCCGATCAATTTCGAGACCGACGGTTTCACGTTGACCTCCGGTTCCCAGCAGATGCTCAGTGTGGTGGCCGACAAGATCACGGCCTGCCCGGGCGCCCGGATCTCGGTGGACGGCTTCACCGACAACACCGGCAATGACGCGATCAACATTCCGTTGAGCACGAACCGGGCCAAGTCGGTGGCCGATTACCTGGTGGCACAGGGTGTTGCGGCCGATGCGGTCAGTTCAAAGGGGCACGGGTCGGCCAACCCGGTCGCCAGCAACGACACCGCGGAGGGCAAGGCCCAGAACCGTCGCGTCGAGATCACGGTCAACTAAGGAGAATTGGACATGGATTTCCTCATCCAATGGATTTGGTACCTGGTGGCGTTCGTGGTCGGCAGCCTGGTTGCCTGGGTGATCACGGTCCTGACGGTGCGGCGGACCAGCGAGGAAGAAGCCTTCGCGGATCTACCCGGGTCACGTGAGATCGGAGTACGGGGATGAGCGACGTGAACTGGTGGTTGATGGTCCTGTCGTTCGTCCTCGGCCTACTGCTGACCTTCGCGTTCATGATCCGGCGGGTCACCCGTGAAGTCCCGATCTACGCCGCGCTGGGACGTGGTCCCGGCGTGGACGTCGACGCACCCAAGGTCAAAGCGCCCGAAGCCAAGACGCCAGATGTCAAGGCGCCCAAGGTGGAATCACCCACCGTCGAAACCCCCAAGGTCGCGGCTCCGACCGGCCAGACCCCCGAGGTGGACGTCGAACGCACCGAGGTGATCAGCACTGCGAAAGCTGAGACACCCGACGTCGACGTGAAGAAGGCCGCGGCCGCCGGAGCGGCGACCGCAGCCGGGGCCGCGGGTGCGGCCAAGCTGACCGGCGGCACCGGCGACGTCGAGATCGCCGACGAAGCCCCCTTCGGTGCGGGCTCGGTGCGGCTGAAGTCCGGCGGTAAGACCGGTCCGAGTGGTTATTCGATCAAGGGCAACGAGGACTCGATGCTTTACCACACGACCGACAGCCCGTCGTATGAACAGACCATCGCCGAGGTCTGGTTCCGGGACGAGGAAACCGCGCGCAAGGCCGGGTTCCAACGCTGGGACATCAACATCAAGAAGAAGTAGCCGACCGCAGATCGCCGGCCGCGACCCTCGGGTCCGGCCGGCGCTGTGGTATCTGGCTACTGGTTGCGCAACACGAAACCGACACCGCGCACGGTGTGCAGCAACCGGGGTGCACCGTTGGCTTCGAGCTTGCGGCGGAGATAGCCGATGAACACGTCGACCACGTTGGTGTCGGCGGCGAAGTCATAACCCCACACCAGTTCCAGCAACTGGGCGCGGGACAGCACCGCGGTCTTGTGCTCGGCCAGCACCGCCAACAGATCGAACTCACGCTTGGTCAGATCGACGTCCATCCCGTTGACCCGGGCCCGCCGGCCCGGGATGTCGACCTCGAGCGGGCCCACCGTGATGGTCTCCGACGAGAACGTCGCCGCCGACCCGCGCCGGCGCAGCAGCGCCTTGACCCGCGCCACCAACTCGGCCAGCACGAAAGGCTTGACCAGATAGTCGTCGGCGCCGGCCTCCAGACCGGCCACCCGGTCGTCGACCGAGCTGCGGGCCGAGAGCACACACACCGGCACGTCGTTGTCCATCGCGCGCAGCGCGGTCACCACGGACACCCCGTCCAACACCGGCATGTTGATGTCCAGCACGATCGCATCGGGACGGGTCTCGGTGGCCCGGCGCAGCGCCTCGGCGCCGTCGACGGCGGTCGACACCTCGAAACCGGACAGTCGGAGTCCGCGTTCGAGCGAGGCGAGCACGTCGGCGTCGTCGTCGACCACCAAGACCCGGGGAGAGGCAGCACTGTCCATGCCCGCCATTTTGCCTGACCGTGACGTCCGGACGCGGGAGGTGCGGTGCGGCGTCGCTGCGCCGCACCGACATGCGGTGGCCCGCAAAGTCGGCAAATCCGCGTTCATCTGGGTCGTCGGATGGTTGTAGGCGCGTTTCGCGAACGCGGAATGGCTGCTCAGTGTGGTGCGTCGACCGCTGAATTTCCGGCTGCCGGCCATGGTGGCTACCAGAGGAGAAGGACGCATGACGCAGTCACGCACGACCTACTACCGGCGCCGGCCAGGGCTGGCCTGGTTGGCCGGCGCCGTCGCGGTTCCGCTGCTGATCGCCGGGGTCGGCTTCGGGGTCTCGGAGAGCCGCGGAGCGCAGGACACCACGGTGGCCACCTCGGCCCCGGCTGAGCCGATCAACGTCGGGCCGCTGACCGTCAGCTTCGGCGACGACGGGATCACCGCCAACGGCGTGCTGACCACCGAGGACGCCAAGCAGCGTCTGGTGGACTCGTTGCAGACCGCGGCCGGGGACGTCAACGTCGTCGCCAACGTCGGGGTCGACCCGCAGGTCACCGCCGCGGTCACCGGGCTGGACTTCACCGATGCCGGCCCGGTGTTCGAGGCCGGCCGACAGCTTCCGAAGTTCGGATTCGTGGTCGACGGTTCGAGCATCGCGCTACGCGGCACGGCCATCAGCGAAGCCGACTCCCAAGCCGTGCAGGACGCGGTGGCCGCGGTCTGGCCGGGTCTGACCGTGGTCAACCAGATCGACATCGACGAAACAGCCACTGCCACAACGCCGGAAGCGACGCCCGCGACCCCTGCGCCGGAGAACCCCGCGACCCCTGCGCCGGAGGACCCCGCGACCCCTGCGCCGGCAGACGAGAATTGCGCGAACACCCTGGCCACCGAGCTGCTCACTACATTGACCGGCACACCGCCGTATTTCGGCGTCGGGGAGACCACCGTGAACCCCGAGTTCGAACAGGCGCTGATCCCGCTGGCCGGCAAGCTGGCGGCCTGCCCGAGTGTCCGGCTCACGGTCATCGGCCACACCGACAACACCGGCGACGAGGCCGGCAATCAGGCGCTCAGCGAGAGCCGGGCCCAGGCCGTGGCGGACGTGCTGATCGCCAACGGCGTGGCTGCAGAACGGCTCGAAGTGGTCGGCCAGGGTGCCACCACACCGATCGCCGACAACAACACCGAGGACGGGCGGCAAAAGAACCGCCGCGTCATGATTCGGCTCAGCTAGGAGCTTGACACTATGAACTTGATCATCCCGTGGCTGTGCTACCTGGCCGCCTTCCTGATCGGTTCCGGCATCACCTGGGTCGTTCTGGCGGCAGCGATCAAACCCACCAGTGCTCATCAGGCGGCGCTGACCACCGAGACGGGGGCACGCCGATGACCGGCGTCAACTGGTGGCTGGTCCTGTTGGCCCTCGCGCTCGGCAGCATCGTGACCATCGCATTGACGGTACGCCGGGTGCAGGTGCGCACCGCCGCGCCGGCGGTCGGCGCCCAACCCGACTTCGGCTCGGCGCCGACCACCGAAATCCCGGTCGTCCGACCGGATGCACCGCCCGCGGGGGCGGCGCCCACCGAACGGTTCGGGACGCTCGACTATCCCACCACCACGGCCGCGACGGCCGTAGTGGCACCGCGCTCCGCAGCGCGGCGGACCGCGGTGGTGGCCGGGGTGCTGGTCGGTGCACTGCTGGTCGCCGGCGTCACCTGGGCGGCGTTGAATGACCGGTCGGCCAACGCAACCCAGACCGAACAAGCCGCCGAACCGGCGGCGCCGATCCTGGCCTCCACCGCGCTGTTGGTGCCGGAGTCCGATGTCGCCGACGTCGTCGGTTCGGCGGTGCCGTTCACCGGCACCTTCGTGCCTGCCCTGGCCCCGTTCAACGAGAGTGCACTGATCGACGCCCCGGAGTGCTACGGGGCGTGGGCGCCCTTGCAGCAGGTGGTGCTCGGCGACACCGAACCCACCCGGGCGGCGACTCGGATCCTGCAGAGCCCGGATCCCACCGCTCCGATCGTGGTCTTCGACGGTGTGGTCTCCTACCCCAGCCGGGACGCCGCGCAGCAGGTCTACCAGCAGCAACTGGACGGCTGGCGGGCTTGCGCCGGGCGCAGCGTGACGACCGCCGGCACACCCTTCGTGTTCGGTGATGTCGTCGAGGCCGACGGCGTGGCCTCGATCCAGCAGCAGGGTGTACTCAACCCGAAGTACGGCTGTGATCGTGCGATGACGGTGCGCAACAACATCCTGATCGAAGCCCGGGCCTGCCGGACCGATGTCAGCGGCCAGGCGGTGGACCTGGTCAACGCGATCGCCCCGAACATCCCGAACTGATGGTGATCGGTGAGGAGCCGTTGACGTGACGCTGCACCCGGGCACGGTGTTCGCCGGATACACCATCGAGCGACAACTGGGCACCGGCGGGATGGGCACGGTCTACCTGGCCCGCCACCCCGACCTGCCGCGCAGTGAGGCGCTCAAGGTGCTGTCCAAGGAACTCCCCGCCGACCCGGACTTCCGGGCCCGGTTCCTGCGCGAGGCCGACGTCGCCGCCGCGCTGGACCACCCCAGCATCGTGTCGGTGCACCAGCGCGGCGAATTCGGCGGCCAGCTCTGGATCGCCATGCAGTTCGTCGACGGTGCCGACGCCGACGCGGTGGTGCGGGCCCGGTTGATGACACCGGCGCGCGCTGTGCACATCGTCGGTGAGGTGGCCAAGGCGCTGGACTACGCGCACCAGCGCGGCGTGCTGCACCGCGACGTCAAGCCGGGCAACTTCCTGCTGTCCGGGGGTTCGGACTCCGAAGAGCGAGTGCTGTTGGGGGACTTCGGGATTGCCCGTGCGCTCGGCGACGTCGGATTGACCGCAACCGGTTCGGTGATGGCGACCATCGCCTACGCTGCACCCGAGGTGTTGACCGGTCAGCCGGTGGACGCCCGGGCCGACATCTATTCGCTGGGCTGTTCGCTGTACCAAATGCTCACCGGTGCAGCCCCGTTCGCATCGCCGAACGGAATCGCCGCGGTGATGGCCGCACACCTGCACGCGGCACCGCCAACGGTCAGCGACCGGGTGCGGGGCATGTCGCCGCGGATGGACGCGGTGATCGCCACCGCGATGGCCAAGGATCCGGCGCAGCGGTTCGGTTCGGCGCGCGAACTCGCGGCCGCCGCCGCGCAGGCGCTCGGTGAGGTCGCGGCTCCGGGCGCTTCGCTGGCCGAAACCGTCGATTTCCCAGGACCTTCGGCCCCCACCACGCCGATCGCCGTCTGGTCGCCGTCGGTGCCGCCGGTCCCGCCGCGGGGTACTGCGCAGAAAAGCAGACGCGGCCGGTGGCTGGCGGTGGCCGGCGCGCTGGCGACCGTGGTGGTGCTGGCGGTCGGCGCGACCGTGCTGCTGCCCTCAGGTCCGGATGCCGCGGAGCCGGATCCGGTGGCCGCCGAGGCCGCTGAGGCCACCGAGGGTACCGCTGAGCCGATCATGGCCTCGAAACTGCCGAATCTGCTGCTGACACCGGCCGAGGCCGCCGACATCCTGGGCGCTCCGACCCTGACGATCACGGCTACGGTCAACCAACCGGCCACCGATCCGACGGCCGAACAGTTCTTCCACGAATGCGCGACGGTGTTCATTCCCGGCCAGTACGTCGCCTACGCGGGTACCGGCTGGAAAGCCGGCCGGGTCCAGTTGCTGCAGGACAACCCGTCGCGCGCGCTGTTCGTGCTGAACCAGGCACTCATCACCTTCGGCACCCCGGCGGAAGCCCAGAAGTCCGTCGATGATCAACAGGTGCGGTGGCAGGCGTGCGCGGGCCGCACCTTCGACGCCAAGCTGTCAGACGACCTGCCGGAGCAACACACCACGTTCGGTCAGATCAGCGACGAGGACGGTGTGCTGTCGGTGATCACCACCAAGGACGACGTCAACAACTGGCGCTGCCAGCGGGGCCTGACCGCCCGCAACAACGTCGTCATCGATCTGCAGGCCTGCCGCGTCGACCTGGTGGACCAGGGCCTGGTGGCCCTGCGCGCGATCGCCGACAAGCTGGACGCCGCCTGAGCCTGCCGCCCGGGCGGTGGCACACCCGGTGACCTGCCGGGAAGACCGGTACCGTGCCGACTGTTGAGTCTGGCAGGAAACGGTCGACGGGTGAGAATCGATACCAGTTCAGTGACGGATACAGCCAGGCGTGCGGAGCCGCGGGTCGCCGCGGCGCCGCAGCGGATCCGCAGCTACTCCGACCTGCTGCGGCTGCTGCCGTACCTGTTGCCCTACCGGTTGCGCTGGATCACCATGCTGGTGGTGGCGGTGGCCAGCCTGGCCGCCACCATCGCGATTCCGCTGATGACCAAGGCCGTGATCGACGGCCCGGTGCGGCACCAGGATCTGTCCGGTCTGTGGGTTCTGGGCGCCGCAGCGCTGGCCGTCGGCGTCACCGAAGCCGTGCTGTGGTTCATCCGGCGGTGGTTGGTGTCCCGGGCGACCATGGGTGTGGAAGCCGACATCCGCAAGGACCTCTACGCCAAGCTGCAGATCCTGCCGATGTCGTTCCACGGCCGTTGGCAGTCCGGTCAGCTGCTGTCCCGGATCATGAACGACCTGGCCACGGTGCGCCGGTTCCTGTCCTTCGGTGTGGTGTTCCTGCTGCTCAACACGCTGCAGATCGTGGTGGTGACCGCGATTCTGCTGGCCATGTACTGGCCACTCGGGGTGGTCGTGCTGGTGTCGATCGTGCCGATCGCGGTGACCGTGCTGCACTTCGAGCGGCAGTTCATCCGGTTGTCCCGGGAGGCGCAGGACCAGGCCGGGGTGGTCGCCACGCACGTCGAGGAGGGGGCGCTCGGGGTGCGGCTGGTCAAGGCCTTCGGCCGCGACGAGTACGTTTTCGACCGCTTCGACCGCGAGGCCCGCGAACTCTATGACCTGCAGGTACGCAAGGTGCGGGTGTCGGCGCACTTCTGGACGCTGCTCGAGGTCATTCCCAATCTGACCCTGATCGTGGTGTTGGGCTTCGGTGCCTACGCCGCGGGACACGGCCTGGTCACGATGGGCACGCTGGTCGCCTTCATCACGATGATGCTGTCGCTGGTGTGGCCGATCGCCTCACTGGGTTTCCTGCTGTCGATGATGCAGGAGGCGATGACGGCGTCGGACCGGATCGTCGAGATCTTCGACGAACCGCAGGTGATCACCGACGGCCCGATCGAGCAGGCGCCGCGGCGCGGCCGACTGGAACTGCGCGACGTCGGCTTCCGTTTCCCGGACTCGGACACCTGGGTACTGCGCCACGTCGATCTGAGTGTCGAGCCGGGCGAGACGGTGGCGCTGGTCGGTGCCACGGGTTCAGGCAAGTCGGTACTGGTGGCGCTGCTGTCGCGGCTCTACGACGTCACCGAGGGACAGATCCTCATCGACGGGGTGGACATCCGCGACCTGAGTTTGGCGACGTTGCGTTCGGCGGTGGCCACCGCCTTCGAAGATCCGACGCTGTTCTCCATGTCGGTCACCGAGAACCTTGAGCTCGGCCGGCCCGCAGGGGATGCCGGCGCGGACGAGGTGGCCCGGGCGATTGACATCGCCGCCGCGGACTTCGTCTACGACTTGCCCTACGGTCTGGACACCCGGATCGGTGAGCAGGGCATGAGCCTGTCCGGTGGTCAGCGGCAACGACTTTCGTTGGCCCGTGCGGTCCTGGCCGAGCCCGCGGTGCTGGTGCTCGACGACACCTTGTCGGCGCTGGACGTGCACACCGAAGCCGAGGTCACCGCGGCGCTGCGCCGGGTGCTGGGCAAGGTCACCGGGATCGTGGTGGCCCATCGGGCCTCGACGGTGTTGTTGGCCGACCGGGTTGCGCTGCTCGACGGCGGCACCATCGCGGCGATCGGCCCGCACGCCGAGTTGTTGGCCACGGTGCCGCGCTACCGCGACCTGCTGGCCGCCGACGACGAGCTCGAAGACGATCTGGAGCACCAAACCACCTGGGAGAGCGACGACGAACTCGATCGGCTGCGCGACGAGTTCGAGAAGGCCAAGCGGCTGTGAGTACGCCTGAGCCCAGGACCGAACCGCGGTGGCGCGGTCAGTTCGACGAACCCGACGCGCAGGACCACCCGATCGACGAGACGGTGCCCCGGCGCCGGGAGGCCCGCGCCCTGCTGTTCTCGTTGCTACGCCCGTTCCGGGTGACGGTCGCCGTGCTGGCACTCGTCGTGGTGCTGGAGAACGCCGCGCGGTTGTCGGTCCCGATTCTGGTGCAGCGCGGCATCGACCGCGGCATCCCGCCGATCGCCGAGGGGGGATCGGCCCGCGAGTTGACCACGATCGTGTTGGCGCTGTGCGCCGTGGTCAGCGTGCAGGCGCTCACCCGGATGGCGTTTTTGAAACGGTCTGGGCAGGTGGGCCAGAAGGTCCTGCTGGAGTTGCGGCGCAGACTGTTTCGGCACTTCGGCCGCCTCGACGTGGCCTTCCACGACCGCTACACCTCGGGGCGGGTGGTGAGCCGTTCCACCAACGACATCGACGCCATCCAGGAGATGCTGCAGAACGGCTTCGACAGTTTGATCACCGCCGCGTTGACGTTGGTGGGCACCGCGGTGCTGCTGGTGGTGCTGGACTGGCGGCTCGGTCTGATGTGCCTGGCGGTGTTCCCGTTCCTGGTGGCGCTGATCGCCTGGTTCCGGTCCGAGTCGGCGAAGGCCTACCGCGAGGTGCGGGAGAGCGCGGCACTGGTGATCGTCCAGTTCGTCGAGACCATGACCGGGATCAAAGCCGTGCAGGCCTACCGGCGCCAACCGCGCAACCAAGAGATCTTCGACGAGGTCGCCGACCGCTACCGCGACATCAACGAGAAGACCTTCAAACTGGTGGCGATCTTCATGCCCGGGGTCAAACTCGTGGGCAACCTGACCACCGGGATCGTGCTGCTCTACGGCGGCTATCGGGTGCTCAACGGCGAGATGACCATCGGCACGTTGGCGGCCTTCCTGCTGTACCTGCGGATGTTCTTCGAGCCGATGCAGGAGATCACCCAGTTCTTCAACACGTTCCAGTCGGCGGCCTCGGCGCTGGAGAAACTGGCCGGGGTGCTGGCCCAGCAGCCGGCCATCGCCGACCCGCCGACCCCGACGCCGCTGGGCCAGGTGCGCGGCGACATCGAATTCCACGGGGTGACATTCGGTTACACCCCGGACCGCCCGGTGCTGCCGGAGCTGGACCTGAGCATCCCGGCCGGACAAACCGTCGCCGTCGTCGGCGCCACCGGGGCCGGCAAGACCACGATCGCCAAACTGATCGCCCGGTTCTACGACCCCACCTCGGGTGTGGTCACGCTCGACGGCGTCGACCTGCGCGCGGTGGCCCAAGACGAACTGCGCCGACACGTGGTGATGGTGACCCAGGAGAACTTCCTGTTCTCCGGCACCGTCGCCGACAACATCCGATTCGGACGCCCGGACGCCACCGACGCCGAGGTGCGCGCGGCAGCCCGCGCGGTCGGCGCCGACGGATTCCTGGCCGCGCTGCCCGACGGGTACCAGACCGACGTCGCCAAGCGCGGCGGTCGGCTCTCGGCCGGACAGCGCCAACTGATCGCCTTCGCGCGGGCGTTCCTGGCCGACCCGGCGGTGCTGATTCTCGACGAAGCCACCTCGTCGCTGGACATCCCCAGTGAACGCATGGTGCAGCGCGCGCTGCGCACGGTGTTGACCAACCGCACCGCGGTGGTGATCGCGCACCGACTGTCCACCGTCGAAGTGGCCGACCGGGTGCTGGTGGTCGACGGCGGCCGGGTGATCGAGGACGGTGCACCGGCCGAATTGATCCGTGGCTCCGGGCATTACGCGAGCCTGCACGAAGCCTGGCTGCACTCCCTGGCTCAGTGATTTCGGTGCGTTTGGGGGCGCCCAGCGCCCCCAAACGCACCGAAATCACAACAGGCCTAGGCGACGGTAGCGGGTTAGCCGGGCCGCACCGCGATCGGCGGCCGGCCGCGCCGTCAACGCGGCCACCTCGGCGGCGATCATCCGGGACAGCCGCTTGGTGAACTCGATGGGTTCGTCGGCGGCGTCCGGATACTCCGGCACGATCGCGTCGACGATCCCGTTGCGCAGCAGGTCAGTCGATCGAACCCGCTGCGCGGCAGCCAGTTCCGCAGCGTGCTCGGTGTCCCGGTACACAATCGCGCTGGCGCCCTCCGGTGGCAGCGGGGCCAGCCAGCCGTGCCGGGCGGCCAATACCCGGTCGGCGGGCACCATCGCCAGCGCCGGTCCGCCGCTGCCCTGGCCGAGCAGCACCGACACCGTCGGCACCGGCAGCGTCACCAATTCCGAGAGGCAGCGCGCAATCTCGCCGGCCAGCCCGTCCTCCTCGGCGGCCACCGACAGGGCCGGTCCGGCGGTGTCGATCACCAGCACCAGCGGCAGCTGCAAACCGGCCGCCAGCGCCATGCCGCGCCGGGCTTCGCGCAGCGCGGCCGGGCCCACCAGCCCGCCGACCACGCGTTGCTGACCGAGCAGCACGACCGGCTGGCCGCCGAGCCGGGTCAACGCCAGCAGCATGGTCGAGGCCTCACCGCGACCGGTTCCGGACAGCAACACCTGCTCGGTGCTGCCGTGCCGCAGCAGCTGCGCCACCCCGGGCCGGTCCGGTCGCCGCGAGGCCACCACCGACTCCCAAGCCGGCAGATCGGGAATCGGTTCGGCGGCAGGTGGTTTCGGTGCGATACCGGGCGGATCGGCGACCACCTTGAGCGCCCGGCCCAACGTGCGGCGCAGCCACTTGAGCGGGACCACGGCGTCGATCACGCCGTGGCTCTGCAGGTTCTCGGCGGTCTGCACACCCGGCGGGAACTCCTCGCCGTACAGATGCTGGTAGACCCGCGGCCCGAGGAACCCGATCAGGGCGCCCGGTTCGGCGACCGTGACGTGGCCGAGCGAACCCCAGGATGCGAACACCCCGCCGGTGGTCGGGTGCCGCAGATAGACCAGATAGGGCAGGTGGGCCTGCTTGTGCAGGGTGACCGCCGCGGCGATCTTGACCATCTGCAGGAACGCCACGGTGCCCTCCTGCATCCGGGTGCCGCCCGAACTCGGTGAAGCCAGCAGCGGTAACCGTTCGGCGGTGGCGCGTTCGACGGCGGCGGTGATCCGTTCGGCGGCCGCCACCCCGATCGACCCGGCCAAGAAGTCGAACTCGCACACCACCACCGCGACCCGCCGGCCGAACACCGTGCCCTCGCCGGTGAGCACCGATTCGTCCAGGCCGGTGCGCTCACGCGCGGTAGCCAGTTCGGCGGCGTAGGAAGCGCCGACGGGGGTGGCGACCGGCACCGAGTCGGCGTCGACGTCCCAGCTGACAAACGATCCCGGGTCGAGCACCGCGTCCCGCAGCGCGAAGGCACTGATCCGACTCATGCGCCTCACCATAGCCGCGCCCACCAGGCAAAACGGGTGCGACGCGGATTTCCCGGAGCAGCCGAAACCGTCGGGATATTAGGGTGGCGACCATGATCGGAATCACCCGCGACAACCACGTCATGACGATCGAGATGCAGCGCCCCGAGCGCCGCAACGCACTCAACAGCGAACTGGTCGACCGACTGCGTGAAGCCATCGAGCATGCCGGCGAGCAGGACATCCGCGCGATCGTGCTGACCGGTCAGGGCACGGTGTTCTGCGCCGGGGCGGATCTGTCCGGCGACGTGTTCGCCGCCGACTTCCCGGACAAGGCGCTGGCATTGAACCTGGCGATCGACAAAGTGTCGATGCCGGTGATCGCGGCGATCAACGGGCCCGCGATCGGCGCCGGACTGCAGTTGGCCATGATCAGCGATCTGCGGGTGGTCGCACCGGAGGCGTTCTTCCAGTTCCCGATCGCCAAATACGGTCTGGCGCTGGATGACTGGAGTATCCACCGGTTGGCGACGCTGGTCGGGCACGGCCGCGCCCGGGGCATGCTGCTCGGTGCCGAACGGCTGGACGCGCAGACCGCGCTGATGACCGGGATGGCCAACCGGCTGGGTACCCTGGCGGATGCGCAGGCCTGGGCGGCCGAGATCGCCGGCTTCGCGCCGCTGTCGCTGCAACACTCCAAGCGGGTGCTCAACGACGACGGGTGCTACACCCCGGAGTGGCCGCCGGTGCACAAGGAGCTGTTCGACAAAGCCTGGGGCAGCAAAGACGTGATCGAGGCGCAGGTGGCCCGGATCGAGAAGCGCGAGCCGAACTTCCTCGGGGCCTGAGCCGATGGCCGCCGCGAACCGCGCCGGGGCCCGCCGATGATCGGCGACGTGCTCAAACCCGCCGCCCGGGTGGTGCTTGGCAGCGCGGCCCTGGCGACCGGCGGCTGGGTTCTACGTGCGCTGCGGGGCACACCGGCGGCGCTCGGGGCCGGCCCGGGTGCCATCGCCGCGGTGTCCAACGGGTCGCCGAACTACCGCGACGGCGTGTTCCACAACCTGGAGCCGGCCTCGATGTTCAGCCTGACCCGCCAGGAGCAGTGGCGGCTGCTGCACGACATGTTCAGCGGCACCCAGTTCGGACCGCCGGTCCCGGTGCCCCTGGTCACCCCGGACCCGACCATCCCGGCCGCCGACCTGGCCGTCACCTGGTACGGGCATTCGTCGGCGGTGATCGAGGTGGACGGCTACCGGATCCTGGCCGATCCGGTGTGGAGCCAGCGCTGCTCGCCGTCGCGTTCAGTGGGACCGGTGCGGCTGCATCCGGTGCCGGTGCAGCTGGAAGCGTTGCCCGCCATCGACGCGGTGATCATCAGCCACGACCATTACGACCACCTCGACATCGACACCATCCGGCAACTGGCCCGCAGTCAACGCTCGAAGTTCTTCGTCCCGCTGGGCATCGGCGCGCATCTGCGCGGCTGGCACATCCCGGAGCAGCGGATCGTCGAATTGGATTGGGGCCAAAGCGCTTCGCTGGGCGAGTTGACCATCGCCTGCACGCCCGCCCGGCATTTCTCCGGACGGTTCCTCGCCCGCAACACCACGCTGTGGTCGTCGTGGGCTGTACTCGGTCCGCGGCACCGCGCGTTCTTCGGCGGCGACACCGGCTACACCACCAGCTTCACCGACATCGGGGAGCAGTACGGCCCGTTCGACCTCACCCTGATGCCGGTTGGTGCCTACCACCCGGGCTGGCCGGACATCCACATGAACCCCGAGGAGGCGGTGCGCGCGCACCGCGATATCACCGATCCCGGCGGCGGATTGTTCGTGCCGATCCATTGGGCCACCTTCCGGTTGGCTCCGCACCCGTGGTCTGAACCCGTGGAACGGATGTTGGTGGCCGCCGACGACGCCGCGGTGACCGCGGTGGTGCCGCGGCCCGGGCAGCGGGTGGCGGCATCGGCGCCGACTGCCGACCCGGCCCGGTCCACGCCGACGACGGCGGCGGCGACGCCCGCGAACCCCGCCGACGATGCCTGGTGGCGGGCCTGACCCGAGGTTCAGTGCCGAGCAGCAATGGGCGGCACACCCCGGTGGGCAAACCACCGCCGTGACATGCTGACGGCTGAGAATTCCAACCCGCTGGAAGCAAGGGGACGTTTCCGTCGATGACCACCGTAGTTTCGGCGCTCGGCCTGACCGACGCAGAGGTGGCCGAGCGGGTCGCCGCCGGCCAGACCAACGACGTCCCGACCCGCGCCGCACGCAGCGTCTCCGAGATCGTCCGCTCCAACGTCTTCACCCGGATCAACGCCATCCTGGGTGTGCTGTTCTTGATCGTGCTGGCCACCGGCTCGCTGATCAACGGATTGTTCGGTCTGCTGATCATCGCCAACAGCGGCATCGGCATCATCCAGGAGCTGCGCGCCAAACGCACCCTTGATCAGCTCGCGATCGTCGGGCAAGCCCGCCCGACCGTGCGACGTTCCTCGGGAACCGCGGCGCTGGCCCCCAACCAGGTGGTGCTCGACGACATCATCGAGATCGGCCCGGGCGACCAGATCGTCGTCGACGGCGAGGTGGTCGAGGAAGCCAACCTCGAGGTCGACGAATCCCTGCTCACCGGGGAAGCCGACCCGATCGACAAGGTGCTCGGCGACCGGATCATGTCCGGCAGCTTCGTGGTGGCCGGCACCGGCGCCTACCGCGCCACCAAAGTGGGCCGGGAGGCCTACGCGGCTCAGCTGGCCGAGGAGGCCAGCAAGTTCACCCTGGTGAAGTCCGAACTGCGCTCGGGCATCAACACCATCCTGCGGTTCATCACCTACCTGCTCTGGCCGGCCGGCCTGCTGACCATCTACACCCAGCTGTTCACCAACAACCCGGGGTTCGGTCAGGCGCTGTGGCGCGCGCTGACCGACGCGTTCGCCGGCCGCGACGGCTTCGGTCCGCTGCGGGAAATGCTGTTCAGCGACGAGTTCCGCAGCTCGGTGCTGCGCATGGTCGGCGCGCTGGTGCCGATGGTGCCCGAAGGTCTGGTGCTGATGACCTCGATCGCGTTCGCGGTCGGTGTGGTGCGGCTGGGCCGGCGCAAATGCCTGGTCAACGAACTGCCCGCGATCGAAGGCTTGGCCCGCGTCGACGTGGTGTGCGCCGACAAGACCGGCACGCTCACCGAGAACGGGATGCGGCTGGCCGACGTGCACCCGGTCGGACCCGACGCCGACGGCGACGGTCAGGGACCGTTGAACAGTCAGATCGCCAACGTGTTGGCGGCGTTGGCCGCCGACGACCCGCGGCCGAACGCCAGCATGCAGGCCATCGCCGAGGCCTACGCCGGGAGGCCGGATTGGACCCAGACCGCGGTGGCGCCGTTCAAGTCGGCCACCAAGTGGAGCGGGTCGTCCTACGGCGAGCACGGCAACTGGGTGATCGGCGCCCCGGACGTGCTGTTGGACCCGGGCTCCCCGGTGGCCGCCCGAGCCGAACAGATCGGCTCGGAGGGTCTGCGGGTGCTGCTGCTGGGTTCCTCGAATCGTCCGGTCGACGCCGCCGACGCGCCCGGCCAGGTCAGCCCGACCGCGCTCGTCGTGTTGGAGCAGAAGGTTCGACCCGACGCCCGCGCCACCCTGGAATACTTTGCCAGCCAGAAGGTTTCGCTCAAGGTCATCTCCGGCGACAATGCGGTGTCGGTGGGTGCGGTGGCCGGCTCGCTGGGTCTGCAGGGTGACACCATCGATGCCCGTCAACTCCCCGAGGACAACGACGAGTTGGCCGACGCACTCGATGAGTGCACCACGTTCGGCCGGGTCCGGCCGGATCAGAAGCGCGCCATGGTGCACGCGCTGCAGTCTCGCGGGCACACCGTGGCGATGACCGGCGACGGGGTCAACGACGTACTGGCGCTCAAGGACGCCGACATCGGTGTGGCGATGGGATCGGGCAGCGCGGCGACCCGCGCGGTCGCGCAGATCGTGTTGCTGGACAACAAGTTCGCCACGTTGCCGTATGTGGTCGGTGAGGGCCGGCGGGTGATCGGCAACATCGAGCGGGTCTCCAACCTGTTCTTGACCAAGACGGTGTACTCGGTGCTGCTGGCGCTGCTGGTCGGCGTGGCCGGACTGCTGTCCAAGGTCTTCGACTACGACCCGCTGTGGTACCCGTTCCAGCCCATCCACGTCACCGTCGCGGCCTGGTTCACCATCGGCGTGCCGGCGTTCATCTTGTCGCTGGCGCCCAACAACGAACGCGCACACAGTGGTTTCGTGCGCCGGGTGATGTTGGCGGCGTTGCCCACCGGCGTGGTGGTGGGGGTGGCGGCGTTCAGCAGCTATCTGCTGGTCTATCCCGGCCACGGCGCCTCGACGCAGGAGCAGACCCAGGCCTCCACCGCGACGTTGATCACGCTGCTGATCGCGGCCTGGTGGGTCTTGGTCTGCGTGGCCCGGCCCTATCAGTGGTGGCGGGTGGCGCTGGTGGCGTTCTCGGTGGTGGCCTACGTGGTGATCTTCGCGGTGCCGTGGGCGCGCGAACTGTTGTTGATCGACCCGACGAATCTGGCCATGACGACCACCGGGATCGGCGTCGGTGTGCTGGCCGCCGCGGTGATCGAAGCGCTGTGGTGGTGGCAGGGCCGGATCCTGGGAGAGCGGCGCAGCTTGTGGCACTAGGCTGACCGTTGGCAAACATCACGACACGAAAAGAGGTGGAGTTATGTCGTTCCTGGACAAGGCGAAGAGCCTGATCGGCAAGAACGCCGACAAGGTGGAGCAGGCCATCGACAAGGCCGGCGACTTCGTCGACGAGAAGACCGGCGGCAAGTACGCCGGAGCCGTGGACAAGGCGCAGGACGCCGCCAAGAAGGCCGCCGAGAAGCTGGACGAGACCCCCCGCGGGGACAATCCGCCTGCCTGATATCCATATCTCATGGCGAAGCTGTCTGTCTCAGTCGACGTGCCACTGCCGCCCGACCAGGCTTGGGAGTGTGCCGCGGATTTGTCGCGCTACTCCGAGTGGCTGACCATCCATCGGGTGTGGCGCTCCAAGCTGCCCGAGAACCTGGAAAAGGGTGTGTCGATCGACTCGATCGTCGAAGTCAAGGGCATGGCCAACCGGGTGAAGTGGACCATCGTGCACTTCAAACCGCCGGCTGCGATGACGCTCAACGGCGACGGCCGCGGCGGGGTCAAGATCAAGATGATCGCCAAGATCACGCCCACCGGCGACGGGTCGACGTCGAAGGTCACCTTCGACACCCATCTCGGCGGGCCGGCGCTGTTCGGTCCGATCGGAATGCTGGTCGCCGGGGCGCTCAAGAGCGACATCCGGGAATCACTGGACAACTTCGTGCGGGTCTTCGCTTCGTAGCGAACTGACCGCGCGGCCGGTCAGGGCAGCGGCGCCGACCACACCAGCCGGGTGCCGCCGCCGGGACTCGGCGCGATGTCGAAACGACCGCCGCATTCTTCGGCGCGGGCAGCCAGATTGGCCAGCCCGCTGCGGGTGGTGGCGTGCGGGTCGAACCCGCGGCCGTCGTCGCTGACGGTCAGCACCAAGTCATCGGCGACGCTGACGGCGACCGTGACGGTGCTCGCCCCGGCGTGCCGCACCGCGTTGCTGACCGCTTCCCGCACGACGGCCTCGGCGTGGTCGGCCAAGGCGGGGTCGACAACCGAGAGCGGCCCGCTGACGTGCAGGGTGGACCGCACCGGCGACGACGCCGTCATTTGCGTGACGGCCTGCTCGAGCCGTTGCCGCAGCCGGGTGACGCTGCCGCCGTGCAGGTCGAAGATCGCGGTGCGGATTTCCTGCACCACCTCCTGCAGGTCGTCCAGCGCCGCCGAGATGCGGGCCCCGGTGCCGGCCGCGTCCTCGGTGCGGGCGCCCTGCAGCGACAGCCCGATCGCGAACAACCGTTGGATCACATGGTCATGCAGGTCGCGGGCGATCCGATCGCGGTCGGCCAGCAAATCCAATTGCCGCATCCGGCGTTGCGTGTTGGCCAGGTGCAGCGCCAGCCCGGCCTGGTCGGCGAAGGCCGCCATCATGGTCAGCTGATCGTCGGCCCGGACGCCGACGTCCACCCCGGCGCACACCAGCACCCCGGACACCACGTCGGGTTCGCGCACCGGCAGCACCAACGCGGTGGTCGGATCGCCGCCGAGCTCATCGAATGCGTTCAGCCGCACCGGCTTTCCGGTGCTGAACGCTGATCCGATGGCGGTGTCGGGCACCGGCACCTGGTGGCCCACCAACTCAGCGCGTGTGGCGGCGGTGACGGTCAGGCCGGCGCCGGCCGGCATCAGCACCGCGCCGACGTCGGCGCCGGTGAGCCCCGCGGCCTCCGCGGCGATCTGCCCGTGCACCTCCAGCGGGTCGTCACCGGCGAGCAGGTTGGTGGCGATGTCGCGGGCCGCTTCGATCCAGTCCTGCCGGCTGCGGGCGGCCTGGTACAGCCGCGAGTTGTCGATCGCGCTGGCCGCCGCGGCCGCGAGCGCCTGCACCACCACCTCGTCGTCCTCGCTGAACAACGCGCCGCCGGCCTTCTCAGTGAGGTACAGGTTGCCCCAGATCCGGTCCCGGATCCGGATCGGCACCCCCAGGAAGGTCCGCATCGGTGGATGGTTGGGCGGGAAGCCCACCGAGTCGGGGTGTTCGGCCAGATCCGCGCAGCGCACCGGGCGGGTGGTGTGGAACAACGTGCCCAACACGCCGCGGCCGCACGGCGGCGGCCCCAGCAAGGCCCGGACATCCTCGTCGATGCCTTCGTCGATGAAGCGTTCCAGCAGCGGTTCGCCTTCGCGCCCGGCCACGCCGAGCGCACCGTAGCGTGCCCCGACCAGCTGCATCGCGGTGCTGACGATGGTGTGCAGGGTGCGTTCCAGGTCCAGTCCGGAGTTGACCGCCAGCAGCGCGTCGAACAGCCCGTCCCGGACCCGGGTGTCAGTCATCGCGCTTCTGTCGCAGCTCGGCGGCCAACAGCGCGGCCTGGGTGCGTCGATGCATGCCCAGCTTGGCCAGCAGTCGCGACACGTAGTTCTTCACGGTCTTCTCGGCCAGGAACATCCGTTCGCCGATCTCCCGGTTGGTCAAGCCTTCGCCGAGCAGCTCCAGCAGCGTGCGCTCGGTGGGGGACAGCTCCCGTAGCCGCACGTCCTCTTCGGATTCCGGCCGGTTGCTCTCCCGCAGCTTGGACATCAGCGCGGCGGCAGCCCGGTTGTCCAGCAACGACTTTCCCGCACCGACCTCCTTGATGGCCTGCGCCAGTTCCATGCCGCGGATGTCCTTGACCACGTACCCGCTGGCGCCGGCCAGGATCGCGTCGAGCATGGATTGCTCGTCGGTGAACGAGGTCAGGATCAGGCAGCGCAGCTCGTCATGCGCGGCCAGCAGGTCGCGGCACAACTCGATGCCGTTGCCGTCGGGCAGCCGGACGTCGAGCACCGCGACGTCGGGTCGGGCGGCCGGGATCCGCGCTTTGGCTTCGGCCACCGAACCGGCCTCGCCGACCACGCGCAGGTCGGGGTCGCCGCTGAGCAGATCGACGAGCCCGCGGCGGACGACTTCATGGTCATCGACCAGAAAGACGGTGATCACGCGCCCAGCCTAATCGGCACCCCTGCCGGTGCCGGCGAATGACCTTGGTCCCATGTTTCGGGTCCAATACCCACTCCTGACCGGGGCGGCTCATTGGCAAGCTGGAAAGTGCGGGTCGTCGTGGACGCCAGCGGGTCGGGCTCCTGGGGGAAGTCCACCGGCGGACGCGGCGGCCCGCGTCGATGCCGCGGCTCAGTCGTCGATGGTGAAGTCGGCGAAATCGAAGCCGGGCACCACCACGCAGCTGACCAGACAGGCCTGTTCGCCGCGGGGCCGGGCGCGCTGCCAGTGCCCGGGCGGCACCAGGACTTGCGGGGCCTCACCCGCGCCGACGTCGGCACCCGGTTCCTGCTGCGCGGGGACGAGGTGCACCGCCGGGTCGGCTCGCTGTCCGGTGGTGAGCGGTTCCGGGTTGCGCTGGCCCGGGTGCTGCTTGCCGAACCTGCGCCGCAGCTGCTGGTGCTCGACGAACCCACCAACGATCTGGACCTCACCAGCGTCGAGCAACTTGTCGATGCTTTGCGCGCCTACCGCGGAGCGCTGCTGGTGATCAGCCACGACGAACGACTTCCTGGCGCAGATCGGCGTGCACCGCACGCTCGAGATGGGGCCGACAGGGCGGGTGCGTGCTGCCCGATAAGGTTCAGCAATGCCCCGTGTCCATCCCGGCTGGTTGGTGGCGTCCTGCGCCGTCATCCTCGCGGTCAGCGTCTGGCTGCCGTGGCTGATCACTTCGGCCGACGGCGGCGGACGGGCCACGGCCATCGGCGGGGTGTCCGGCGGCGTGACATTGCCGGACCGGTTCGGGGCCGGGCAATCGATCGCGTTGTTGGCGTCCACGCTGCTGGTGGCTGCCGCGGCCAACGCGCGGGGCCTGGCGCCGCGTTGGTCGGCGGCGGTGGCCCTGGCCAACGCGCTGCTGATCGTCGGTCTGACGGTGTGGTACTTCCAGCGCTACATCACGCCGCCGGCAGCACCGGGGTTCGGCTTGTACGTCGGTGCCGTGGCGGCCGTGGCGGCCGTGGCATTTTCGGTCTGGGCGTTGGTGGCTGCCCTGCGGGTACCCACCGCGCCGCCCAGTTGATGAGGAGGGTCGTGCGACACCTGCTGACCAGTGCGCTATTGGTGCTGACCTTGACCGGATGCACCACCTGGGTCGAAGGCTCGGCGTCGATGGCATCGATGGACCAATGCGGCCCGGCCGAGGACACCACGATGCTGACCGTGCCGGCGTTGCGCGGCGAACCGGAGGTTGCGGTGCCCCAACCGTCGGGGTGGGATCGCACTCAGTCGCATGACACCAAGCTGATCCGGTTGGTGATGTCGAACTGGAGGCTGGTGGCCAATCGTTACGCGCCCACCCTGGTGGTGACCGTGGAGACCGGGCCGGGTGACGAGACACCGTCGGACCTGTTTGCACTGCAGGTGAAGAGTCTGAAATCGGGACTGGGAGCCACCGACGTGTCGATGCTGCGCAGCCGCCAATGTGGGTTCCCGGCGGCGACCATCGACTACGTCGCGCCGCCGACCGCCCAGGTCGGCGAGCGCGCCGCCAAGGCGCTGTGCGTGGTGATCGAGGACGGTGACCGGACGCATCTGGTCACCGCCACCATCCAAACCACCGAACCGGATGATCCCGACTACGTCAGCCAAGCCGAGACCATCTTCGACGGCCTTCAGATCACCGGGCCCTGACCGGAGCGCTGCGGCTCAGTGCCAGTGTCCGTGGCCGTGGTGCTTCCAATGCTTGGGTCCCTTGGGTGCCTTGTAGTCGACGTCGACGTAGGGCACGTCGACGCACGCCCGGGCGTACCCGTACGGGCCAGACACGCAAAGTCCGGGATCCGCAGACGCTTGGACGGGGCTCGCCACGGCAAACATCAAGGGGGCAACCAGAGCGGCCACACCGATCAGTACGGGTCGAATCTTCTTGTCGCGGAACATGACACAAGCTTAGAGGATCTCCCTAATCGCGTCACGGAGGGCTTCCGACCGGGTGCCGAAGACGGCCTGCACGCCGGTGCCCAGGTCGATCACGCCGGCCGCTCCCAGCATCCGCAACCGAGCGTGGTCGACTTTGCCCGGGTCGGTCACCTCGATGCGCAGCCGGGTGATGCAGGCGTCCACGGTCACCAGGTTGGATCGGCCACCGAAGGATTCGATCAGCGCTTCGGCGACGGAGTTGCTGTCCCCGGGGTGCTCGGTCGGTTCGGGCTGACCGTCGGTGAGGTTCGCGACCTGTTCGGCGTCGAACTCCGCGTCGGGTTCGCGCCCGGGGGTGCGCAGGTTCCAGCGCGCGATCGCGAACCGGAACAACACGTAGTACACGACGAAGAACACCGCACCCAACACCAGCAGTAACCCGATGTTCTTCGCGGCCGGCGCGGTGCCGTACAGCAACAGGTCCAACAGGCCGGCGGAGAACGAAAAGCCCAGGTGGATGTCCAGCAGATAGGCGATCGCCAGCGACAGCCCGGTCAGCACCGCGTGGATCAGGTAGAGCGGGAACGCCACGAACATGAACGCGAACTCCAGCGGTTCGGTCACGCCGGTCAGGAACGCGGTCAGCGCTGCCGCCGACAGGATGCCCACGGCGACCTTGCGTTGGCGTTTGTTGGCCATGTGGATCATCGCCAGCGCCGCGGCCGGCAAACCGAACATCAGGATCGGGTAGAAGCCGGAGGTGAGGATGCCCGCGGTCGGGTCACCGGCAGCGAAGCGGGGAATCTCACCGGTGACCATGCCGTCGTCGCCGGGGTACTCGCCGTACAGGAACCACACGTAGGAGTTCGGGATGTGGTGCAGACCGAACGGGATCAGCATCCGGTTGGCGAAGCCGTAGACGAAGGCACCCAGCGCTCCGGCGCCGCCGATGAAATGTCCCAGCCCGGACAGTGCGGCGTCGAAGGCCGGGTAGCAGTAGCTCATCCCGAACGCCAGGAACAGGCAGGCCACCGAGACGATGATCGGCACGAACCGTCGGCCACCGAAAAACCCGAGATAGGAGGGTAATTCGATGGTGTGGTAGCGGTCGAACAGCCAGGCCGTGAGCAGTCCGACCACGATGCCGGTGAACACGCTGTAGTCGATCAGCGCCTGCTCACCGTTTTTGTCCAGTTCGCCGGCCAGCACCACCGGCGACATCGAGGTGAACACCGCTTGTGTCACCAGGTAGCCGACCACCGCGGCCAGCGCGGTGGAGCCGTCGGCCTTGCGGGCGAACCCGATGGCCACACCCACGGCGAACAGCAGCGGCAGGTTGTCGAACAGGGCGCCGCCGGCCGCGGTCATGGCGTCGAAGAACGGGCCGAGCACTGGGACCTCGATCTGGCCCAGCAGGTCGTCCTGGCCGAGGCGCAGCAGGATGCCGGCGGCCGGCAGCACCGCGATGGGCAGCATCAGGCTCTTGCCGAGCCGCTGCAACTGTTCGAAGCCCGCACTGCGGCGCCGCGATTGTGACGGTGCGCCTTCGGGTTTCGTGACCTCGCTCATCGCCACGCCTTTCCATGTCCGCCGATCGGCCCTGCTCATTAGATCAAGTGGTTGGGATTGTGACGGTGTTTCGGGTCCGGCCTGCCTATCCTGGGCAGGTCATGGACACGGTGATGGAGGGTCGGCCGGCGAGCCGGCCAGGCGGCGCGGGCTGCCACGCGGGGTGGCGTCACCCGGTGGGAGCCTGACGTGCTGCTGCGCGCCGAGTTGGTGTGTCTTGGCCCAGAAGTGTTGCAGCCCGGCTGGATTGAGGTCACCGACGGTGTGGTCAGCGCGCTCGACTCCGGGGATCCGGGCCGGCCCGCCGATGTCGACCTGGGGGCACGCTGCGTGGTGCCCGGCTTCGTCGACACCCATGTGCACGGCGGCGGCGGCGCTGATTTCGGCACCGCCAGCGCGCAGGCTGTTGCGGTGGCGCGGGATCTGCATCTGCGCGACGGCGTCACCACCATGGTGGCGTCGCTGGTCACCACCGGCGCGGACGAGTTGGTGCGCCAGGTCGCCGGGCTGGCCGAGCAGGTGCGTGCCGGCGTGTTGGCCGGCATCCACCTCGAAGGTCCGTGGTTGGCGCCGAGCCGGTGCGGCGCCCATGATCCGGCGCTCATGCGGGATCCCGACGCGGCCGAACTCGACCGTATTCTTCGCTTGGGCGGCAACACGATTCGGATGATCACCTTCGCCCCGGAACGACCGGGCGCCATCGACGCGATCCGCCGGGTCGTCGACGCCGGGGTGGTGGCCGCCGTCGGGCACACCGACGCCGACTACGCGCAGACCCGCGCGGCCATCGACGCCGGTGCCACGGTGGCCACGCATCTGTTCAACGCGATGCCCGGCATTCATCACCGGGCACCCGGACCGGTGATCGCGCTGCTGGAAGACCCGCGGATGAGCATCGAGTTGATCGCGGACGGGGTGCACGTCGACCCCTCGGTGTACCGGATGGTCACCGCGGCGGCCGGACCGGACCGGGTGTCGTTGGTCAGCGACGCGCTCGCGGCAGCCGGGATGCGCGACGGCGAATGCCGGCTGGGGCCGCTGGCGGTGCAGGTGACCGACGGGGTGGCGCGGGTGGCGGGCAGCGCAACCATCGCCGGCAGCACCGTGACCATGGCGCAGATCTTCGGCTTCGCGGTCGCGCACAGCGGCCTGCCCCGCATCCAGGCGATCCAGCAGGCGGTTCGGCAGACGTCGACCAACCCGGCACGCGCGTTGCGGCTTGCGGCCGGATTGGCCGCGGGCAGCCCGGCTGACCTGGTGGTACTAGACGACGAGCTGGCCGTCGTCGGGGTCATGCACGGCGGGCAGTGGGTGCTGGGCCCGCCCCCGCCCACCCCCCGCATTGAGTTGTGCATCAGGTAGGTGAACTGAGCGCAAATCCCTACCTAGACGCTGACTCAACGTGGGGATGGGTAGATTCGGGCGCATGCTTGCTCCAGGAGTGATTCGCCGGGTCGGCGTGGCAATGTCGTGCGGTGCCCTGATCGCGGCGCTGGCGGGGTGCGGCGGATCCGACGAGACCACTGATGCGGCCGAGACCGCGACATCCACCTCCGAGAGTGCGGCCGCAGCGCCCGAGTCCGCCGGCGGCTACGACGTCGAGCGGATCGCCGGCCTCGAGGACAAGTTCCCGGCCGGCTACGAGGTCACCTCGATCCCGCTGACCACCCTGACCCAGCAGCAGATCGACCAGATGGAGTCGATCACCGCGGCGCTGCCGATGACCTATGAGCCGGCCGAGTGTGCGGAGAAGGCCAAGGCGCTGGATCCCGGGGTCGGGGCCAAGATGCGCGGGCTGGTGGGCCAGCAGGGCGCCGACAACTCGATCAGCGCGATGGCCATGCATTCGGACACCGACATCGAGGACGTCCGACCCGACGACAAGTGCAACCACATCACGCTGGATGCCCCGGGCATGGCGCACGGCACCGTCGAGCGCACCGAGGGCCCGCAGATCGACGGTGCCCGCACCGCCGCGGTGTTCTCGACCATCGAGATGACGCTGCCCAGCGAGACCAAGACCGTCAACCGCGTCATGTACATGGCTGCCCTCGGCGACAACACGCTGGTGATGGTCGACGGCTCCGGCGCGGGCGCCGACCGGGACCTGCTCGGTCAGTTGTTCGCCGAAGCCGTCAACACGGTGCGCGGCTGACGTCGCCGCAGGCCCTTCGGCACCACGGCATGCGCGAGGTGCCGGTCAGCCGCCGTAGGGTCGGGTGATGATCTCCAGCGAGTGCCCGGATGGGTCGCGGAAGTAGACGCCGCGGCCGCCGTCGTTGCGGTTGATCTCGCCGGGGCGATTGCCGCCCGGGTCGGCCCAGTGCGGCAGGTCGCGGTCGCGGATCTTCGTGTAGATCGCGTCGAACTCGTCCTCGGAAACCAGGAAAGCGTAATGCTGCGTGGTGATTTCGGTATCCGGCGGGGCCTGCGCGTAGTCGAGGTTGACGCCGTGGTTGAGCGTCACCACCAAGAACGGGCCGAACTCCGTCGGACTGGGTAGGCCGAACAGCTCGGTGAAGAACTCAGCGGAGGCCTGTCGATCCTTCGCGGCAACGATGGTGTGGTTGAACGTGATGGCCATACCCATCCAGTAAACCCGCGGCCTGGCGGTGTCGGCAACGCTGCAGCGCACACCGGGCGCCCGGATAGCATTTGGCGCGTGAATGCCCGTAGATCACCGACCCAGGGCAACGCCGGTGCCGCGCTGATCCTGGCCGCGCTGGTGCTGGCCATCGCCGGGCCATACTTCCTGGGAGCCTGGCTGGCGGTGCTGTTCGGTGCGGACAATCCGTCCACGACGCGCACCGTGGTGGCCTGGCTGTTCGAGGTGCCGTGGCTGGTGATCGTCGCGTTTCTGGTGGTGCGGATTGCACGGCGGCGCGCGCAGTACAAGCGGGAACTGGCCGAGTACAACGCCGCGCGGCCGGTGACCGGGCCGGGTGGGTCGACGGTTTACCATCACGGAGGCTGCACGATCAATCACCGCACCGTCGAGGCCGCGCACAAATGTCGTAAGGGGTGACCAGGCAGTCGGGTAGCGGTCCTGACCTGCGAAAACAATGTGCCCCCGGCAGGATTCGAACCTGCGACACCGGCTTTAGGAGAGCCGTGCTCTATCCCCTGAGCTACGGGGGCGTGCTCACGGCCGGGCTCGGGGTTCCGGGCGTGCGGGCAACAGCGTACCGCTCGGTTCGGGTCACGGCGCACCGGCGCTGCTGTCGCGGCAGGTCAGATCAGGAGTTCGAGGGAGTCGACCCGTCTGCTGCAGACCGACGAGTGTGCCGACTGGTATCGGCAACCGGGGCCTGCGAGCGCGTGGCTCAACGGCAATGCCGTGGTCATTGACACCCCCAGCACCGCCTGGATACCGTCTGAACAAATATTAGGTAGCACAGGCCGTCCGGTGAAGGGAAGACATGTCCTACGAGAGCAAGGCCGAGCCCATCAAGATCGGCTACCTGATGGACTTCCTACTCCCCGAGGGCTACCCGCAGGACCGCCGCGATGACCTGACCATCCCGTTCGACATGGTGTTCGCCGAGGGCCTCGCGCAGGGCGTCATCGACCGCCCGGTCGAAATCGTCTACCGCGAGGTCGAGGGCCTGCCCAAGGGTTCGGTCAAGGCTGTCATCGACGCCTACGCAGAACTCGTCGACGAAGGCTGCCTGGCGATTTTCGGCCCGCACATCGGCGACAACGCAGTCGCGATCAAAGAGGCTCTCGACGAACGCTTTCGGGTCCCGGCGATCAGCGTCACCGGATCCGACGAAGCCCTCGGCGAATGGTTCTTCGCCTTCCCGATGGGCTCGCATTTCGACGAACCGATCTTCTGGGCCGACCTGCTGGCCAAGGGTGGGCACACCGAAGTCGGTGTGCTGGCCGAACAATCACTGGTCGGCGAGCACTACCTGACCAACTTCCGGCGAGCCTGCAAACGCCGCGGCATCCAGATCGTCGCCGAGGTCGAGATCGCCCAGACCGCGCAGGATGTCGGCGCCGCGGTGCGCGCCCTGCACGACGCCAAGGCCACCGCGATCGTGCACGCCGGGTTCGGGTTCGGCATGGTCGGCGTCAATCACGCGCTGGCCGAACTCGATTGGGATCCACCCCGGTTCGCCGGCACCGCATTCGAGAACGCCTGGATCAACCCGGTGATGTGGAACGCCTTCCTGGGCTGGACCGGCATCGACCAGTACGACGAACACAATCCGGTGGGGCAGCGCTTCCTCGACGACTTCGAGAAGCTGCACGGCCGGCGGCCGCAATGGTGCGTTCCAGTGGTCAACCGCGACGTCGCGGTCACCGTCCTGGCTGCGCTGGCCGACGCGCACCCGCTCAGCCCGCGCGGGGTCAAAGAGGCCTTGGAACGGGTCAAGATGGTGCCGGCCGCATCGGGTGCCCCCGGAACGCGAATCTCGTTCGGACGCTGGACTCGTCGCGGCTGGATGGGTGCCGGCTACCTGGTCGCGCGCGAACTCGACCCGGACGGTGTCACCTCACGGCTGGTCGACCGGTTCGGCGAGTGAGCCCGCTCAACCCCACACGGTCAACACGATCAGCACCACGTTCAGCAAGGTGATCACCCCGGCCACCAACCAGCCCAACGTCGTCGTCGCGCGGTGATTGACATCGGCACCCATCACCGCCGCATTGCCGGTCAGCCGGATCAACGGGATCAGCGCGAACGGGATACCGAACGACAGCACCACCTGCGACAGCACCAGCGCCCGGGTCGGGTCGAAGCCGACCGCCAACACCACCAAGGCCGGCAGCAGCGTGATGAACCTGCGCAGCAGCATCGGGATCGACACCTTCAGCAGGCCCTGCATGATCATCGCCCCGGCGTAGGCGCCCACCGAGGTCGAGGCCAGCCCGGAGGCCAGCAGACCGACCGCGAAGAACAGCGCCACCGTCGGGCCCAGCGCGTCGCGGACCGCGTAGAACGCGCCCTCGATGGAATCGGTGTCGTCGCGGCCCTGCAGGTTGGTCGCCGCGACCAAAAGCATGGCCAGGTTCACCGCACCGGCGACCAGCATGGCCAGCACCACGTCCCAACGGGTCACCCTCAGTAGGCGCCGGCGCGCCGGTCCCGGCTCGGGATGACCGTGCCGGTCGCGGGCCAGGCCGCTGTGCAGGTACACCGCGTGCGGCATCACGGTCGCACCCAGCATCGCGGTGGCCAGCAGCACACTCTCGGTGCCCTCGAAGCGCGGGATCAGGCCCGCCGCGGCGTCGGCGGCCGCAGGGGGTTGCACCACCAGGCTGGTCAGGAAGCCGATCGCGATCACCAGCAGCAGACCGGTGATGACGCGCTCGAACATCCGTTGACCGTTGCGGTCCTGCACGGCCAGCAGCAGCAGCGAGACGAAGCCGGTGATCAGACCGCCGACCAACAGCGGCAGGTCGAACAGCAGGTACAGCGCGATCGCGCCGCCCACCACTTCGGCCAGATCGGTTGCCATGGCCACCAATTCGGCTTGCAGCCAGTAGGCCAACCGGGTGGGGCGCCGGGTGTGCGCAGCGACGGCTTCGGGCAGCGACTGTCCGGTGACCAGACCGATCTTGGCCGACAAGTACTGCACCAGGCCGGCCATCACGTTGGCGACCACGATCACCCACACCAGCAGGAACCCGAACTTTGCGCCGGCGCTGACGTTGGCGGCGACGTTGCCCGGATCGACGTAGGCGATGGCAGCCACGAAGGCGGGGCCGAGCAACTGCCAGCCGAAGCGCGCTGGCGCCTGTTTCGTGGTCAAAGACGGTGTCCGGTCAATCCAAAGTCACACCAAGAAGCCACCTCCGCGCGCGAACCGCAGGACGGACGTGCGGACGTGGCTTCCCGATCGAGAGTCGCGGGGTTAGAGGACGAAGTAGTCGTCGTCCCAGGGGTACATGCCGTACACCGGCGGGGTGGAGTCGATCTGCACGTTGCCTTCGGTGGCGCACTCGGTGGTTTGACCACCGGCGACCGACGAGCCGCCGGTCACTTCGCAGTCCGGCAGCAGTGGATTGGCGTTCGCGACCGGAGCGGAGGCAATCGCCGCGAATGCGGCCGCGGCTCCGAGCGAGATGGCGAGTTTGCGAACCAGGGCAACCATGCGTCGGACTCCTTATCGGTGACGTTTCCCGCAGCGTACCGCTAATCGGGCCGGGTTACAGGTCTGGGATGGGCAACTCGAGGTTGGGGTGGGTCAGTCCGCCGTCGACCTCCAAGATCTTGCCGGTCAGGTAGCTGCCCGCCGGTGAGGCCAGGTAGACCGCGGCCGCAGCGACGTCGTCGGGCTCACCGAGCCGGCGCAGCGGCGTGGCCTGCTCCATCGGGGTGCGCAGCGCATCGTTTTCAGCGACCACTTCCAGCGCAGAGGTCAGGATCGAGCCCGGCGCGATGCCGTTGACCCGGATCCGCGGGCACAGGTCCTGGGCGGCCAGCCGGGTGTAATGCGCCAACGCGGCCTTGGCGGTGCCGTAGGCGCCGAACCCGCGCCCGGCCAGCCGGCCGACCGTCGAGGTGATGTTGATGATGCTGCCGCCGCCGGAATGCTCGAGCATCAACGGCACCGCGGCGGTGGTCAGCGCATGCGCCGTGAGCACGTTGAAGGTCAGGGCGTCGCGCAATTGCTTGGTCGACGTGTTCAGCAGCGGCCCCGGCATGCTGCCGCCGACGTTGTTCACCACGATGTCCAGCCGCCCGAACTCCGCGACGGCGGCTTGGGCCAGTTCGGCGGTGGCCTCCGGGTGGGCCAGGTCGCCGGCCACCACGTGCGCTCTGCGCCCGACGGCGCCGATCTGCTCGGCGACCGCCTCCAGTTGGTCGCGGGTCCGGGCGGCGATGACGACGTCGGCGCCGACCTCGGCGAAGGCCAGCGCGATCGCCGCCCCCAGGCCGCGGCCCGCTCCGGTGACCACGGCCACCTGATCATCGAGGCGGAACTTGTCCAGGATCATGGCTAGCCACGGTAACAACCGCGGGCGCTTCGACCGTTACGGTCTAGGGATGATCGGTGAGCGGATCGACGTCGACGCCGACGTGGATGCTCGGGTGGCGCGCGCGGCGCTGCCCCGGTACGACGTGGCACCCGAGACCGAGGTGCGGTTGCTGAACCGCTCGGAGAACTCGACGTTCGCGCTCACCGACCCGTTCACCGGCGAGCAGTCGGTATTGCGGGTGCATCGCACTGGCTATCACACCTTCGGCCAGATCCAATCCGAGTTGGACTGGCTGAGCGCGGTCGGCGCCGCCGGTCAGATTCGGGTTCCCGAAGTACTCCCGGCGCGTGACGGCGACCGCGTGGTGAGCGTGCCGGGTGCGGCGGGCGAGCCGGAGCGGCACGTGGTGCGCTTCGCGTTCATCCCCGGTGCACACCCGGATGAAACTGCGCTGTCCGCCAACGATTTTCACGACCTGGGCCGGATCACCGCCCAACTGCACGATCACGCGCGCAGCTGGCAGCGCCCGCCAGGGTTCGACCGGTTCGCCTGGGACTGGCAGCACTCGCTGGGCGCCACCCCACGCTGGGGGCGCTGGCAGGATTCGGTCGGCGTCGGTCCCGACGAGCACAGGTTGCTCGGCGCGGCGCAGGATCTGCTGCACCGGCGGCTCGTCGAGTACGGCACCGGCGCCGACCGGTTCGGCTTGGTGCACGCCGACCTGCGGTTGGCCAACCTGCTCGTCGATGCCGGCCGCACCACCGTGATCGACTTCGATGACTGCGGATTCAGTTGGTACTTTTACGATTTCGCTGCAGCCGTGTCATTCATCGAACATGACCCGAACCTGCCGCGGTGGCAGGACGCCTGGTTGGCCGGCTACCGGAGTCTGCGCCGGTATGCCGCAGCCGACGAGGAGATCCTCGCGTCGCTGCTGCTGCTGCGGCGGCTGAAACTGTTGGCCTGGATGGGAACTCACGGGCACGCCCAGGAATCGCAGACCAAACTGGACAGTTACGCCGCCGGCAGCTGCGCGCTGGCGCAGCGTTACCTGAGCTCGGGTGGTCGGACGCTGCACTGAGCGCAGTGGCCCAGTTCCGCAGGTGACTGCCGCCGGACCGCGCAGGAGCTGGCGCTGGCGGCTACTTCTTGCCGGCGGTCTTCTTCGCGGGTGACTTCTTGGCCGTCTTCTTCGCCGGAGCCTTCTTGGCCGCGGTCTTCTTCGCAGGTGCCTTCTTGGCGGCGGCCTTGGGTTCGCTGTCGTCCGCCGCGGCACCGCCCTGGCGCTTCTTGACGCTGGCTTCGAGCTTGGCCAGCAGGTCGGAAACGTCGTCGGCCTCGTCCAGTTCGGTGGGCTGCTCTTCGATGGTGAACGCTTCACCACCCTCCAGCTTGGCTTCCACCAGTTCGCGCAGCTGGTCTTGGTAGTCGTCGTGGAACTGGTCGGGATTGAAGTCCTCGGACATCGAATCGACGACTTGGCCGGCCATCTTGAGCTCGGCCGGTTTGATCTCCACCTTGGTGTCGAGCACCGGGAAGTCCGGGTCACGAATCTCGTCGGGCCACAGCAGGGTGTGGATCACCATCACGTCGCGCTTGCTGAAGTCCTTGACCCGCAGCGCGGCCAAACGGGTCTTGTTGCGCAACGCGAAGTGCACGATTGCGACCCGATCGGTGTCGGCGAGGGTCTTGGCCAACAGCTGGTAGGACTTCGTCGACTTGGTGTCGGGTTCGAGGAAGTAGCTGCGGTCATACATGATCGGATCGACCTGGTCGGCCGGCACGAACTCCAGCACCTCGATCTCGCGACTGCGTTCTTCGGGCAGCGTGGCGATGTCCTCGTCGGTGATGATCACGCTGCGACCGTCGTCGGCTTCGAAGGCGCGGGCGATGTCGGCGTACTCGACCACCTCGCCGCATTCCTCGCACACCCGCTTGTAGCGAATGCGTCCGTTGTCCTTGGCGTGCACCTGGTGGAACTTCAGGTCGTGGTCTTGGGTGGCGCTGTAGACCTTGACGGGGACATTCACCAAGCCAAAGGCGATCGAGCCCTTCCAAATGGACCGCATCAACCCAGTATGGCGGTCCGTCGGCACTACTTGCCAGCAACTAGTGTTCTGCCAGGCGAGCCGCACGTGTCGTGCGCATCCCGAAGCAGGTTTGCCTGCCGGCGATTGGGTATACGTTCGGGTCATGAAGCGCGTGGGCGAGGTGCGGCTCACGAACGCCGACAAGGTGCTCTACCCGGACACCGGTACCACCAAGGGCGAGGTCTTCGACTACTACGTGGCCATCGCCGAGGCGATGCTGCCGCACATCGCGGGCCGACCGGTCACCCGCAAGCGCTGGCCCAATGGTGTGCACAACGCCGATTTCTTCGAAAAGCAGCTGGCGTCCTCGGCTCCGGCGTGGCTTGAGCGCGGCAGCGTCACGCATCGCAGCGGCACCACGACCTACCCGATCATCGACAGTGTGGCGGCATTGGCCTGGATCGGCCAGCAGGCTGCACTGGAAGTGCATGTGCCGCAGTGGCGTTTCGTCGACGGGGAGCCGGGTCCGGCCACCCGGGTGGTGTTCGACCTCGATCCCGGCCCGGGGGTGCGGCTGCCCCAGGTCTGCGAAGTGGCCTGCGCGGTGCGCGAGTTGATGACCGACATCGGGTTGGACACCTACCCGGTAACCAGTGGTAGCAAGGGAATTCATCTGTACGCCGCCCTGGCGAAACCGGTCAGCTCGCAAGGGGCCTCGACGTTGGCCAAACGGGTCGCCCAGCAGCTCGAACAGGCGATGCCGACTTTGGTCACCGCGACCATGACCAAGAGCCTGCGCACGGGCAAGGTGTTCGTGGACTGGAGCCAGAACAGCGCAGCCAAGACCACCATCGCCCCCTATTCGCTGCGCGGCCGCGATCAGCCCACCGTGGCGGCGCCGCGCACCTGGGCGGAGTTGGAAGATCCGGAAATCCGGCATCTGCGCTACGACGAGGTGTTGGAGCGGGTGGCGCGTGATTCAGACCTGCTGGCCGGGTTGGACGCGGCCATGCCGGAATTGGCCACCGGCGCGGCGTCCACCTCCGATCGGCTCAGCACCTACCGCAGCATGCGCGACGCAACCAAGACACCCGAGCCCGTGCCGGCGGATCGGCCTGAGCCGGGAGCCGGGAACCGATTCGTGATCCAGGAGCATCACGCGCGCCGGTTGCATTACGACTTCCGGTTGGAGCGCGACGGCGTGCTGGTGTCCTGGGCGGTGCCGAAGAACCTGCCCAGCACACCGTCGGTCAATCACCTTGCGGTGCATACCGAGGACCACCCCCTGGATTACGCGACCTTCGAGGGCACCATCCCCAAGGGTGAGTACGGCGGCGGCAAGGTGCTGATCTGGGATTCCGGTACCTATGAGACCGAGAAGTTTCGCGACGACGGCGACGACGGCGACGACGGTGAGGTGATCGTCACGCTGCACGGGTCGAAGGTGTCGGGCCGGTACGCGCTGATCCAAACCGACGGCAAGAACTGGCTGGCGCACCGCACCAAGGATCAGCCGCAGCCGAGCGTGCAGGATCTCTCGCCCATGTTGGCCACGCCCGGGGATGTCACGCGACGTACACCGGGGCAATGGGCGTTCGACGGAAAGTTTGACGGGTACCGGTTGCTGTTCGACATCGACGGCGGCGTGGGCCGGTTGCGTTCCCGCAGCGGTCGGGATGTCACCGAGGAGTATCCGCAGTTGCAGGCGTTGGCGGCGGATCTGTCCGAGCATCAGGTGTTGCTGGACGGGGAAGTGGTGGCGCTGAACGCGGACGGGGTGCCCAGTTTCGAGGAAATGCAGAACCGGGCGCGGGCCACCGCGATCGAGTTCTGGGCCTTCGACGTGTTGCGGCTCGACGGCCGGTCGCTGTTGAACGTCAAGTTTCGGGACCGACGCAAGATCCTGGAAATGCTCTCCCGCGGAACGGATTTGATCGTCCAAGATCTGATCGACGGGGACGGCGCCGAGGCCATGGAGTTCTCCCGCAAGCAAGGCTGGGAGGGCGTGGTGGCCAAGAAGTGGGATTCGACGTATCAGCCCGGACGGCGGTCGGCCGCGTGGATCAAGGACAAGAACTGGAACACCCAGGACATCGTGATCGGCGGGTGGCGGCAAGGTGAGGGCGGGCGATCGAGCGGGATCGGCGCGCTGCTGATGGGCATTCCCGGGGCGGGCGGTCTGGATTTCGTCGGCCGGGTGGGCACCGGGTTCACCGATAAAGAGTTGGCCAAGCTCAAAGGAGTGCTGGAGCCACTGCGAACCGACGAGTCTCCGTTCAATGCCCGGCTGTCCGGCCCGGACGCCAAGCGGGTGACGTTCGTCGAACCGACGTTGGTCGGCGAGGTCCGGTACGGCGAGTGGACCTCGGACGGGCGATTGCGGCATCCCAGTTGGCGGGGGTTGCGTCCGGACAAGGTCGCCGATGAGGTGATGCGCGAAGAGTAGGCGGCCCCGGCTAGACCGAGGCGTGCGTTTGGGCCTGCCGGGGTGGGCGTGCAACTTTGACCCCTCGCGCACCGTAAATCTCAACATTCACATCAGTCACCGCGCGGAACCATATATAGGGGTGTCTCACCTCGGAGCGACAATCCAGCGACTTTCAGAGTCAGGGTGACTTGCGCGGGCAACCGCAGCGCCCGGATCTTTCCGACCGCGCAGGCCCGCAGCGCCCGGATCAGCCCAACAACGACGTCGTCCCGACCCGGGATTGGCACTTGCCGGACCGCCGCACTACTTTTTCTGAGGTGATCTCCTCTGCCGCTGGTGCCCTCGTCCGTTGGAGCGTTCCCTTGTTCACGGCTGCGGCCGTGGTCGGCGCGGGTCTGATCGCTGCCCCGGTCCCAAGCGACACCGAGCACTCGGTACGACTGGTCAGCGAGAACAACCCACTGGCCGGCCGGCCCTTCTACGTCGACCCCATCTCGAAGGCCATGCGGGCCGCCAACAGCGCGGAGCCGCCCAGCCCCGAGTTGACCGCCGTCGCGAACACGCCGCAGGCCTACTGGCTGGACCAGGCGTTCCCGGCGTCGTCGGTCGGCGGCACGGTCAACAAGCTGGCCGGCGCTGCAGCGGCTGCCGGTGCCACCCCGGTGCTGGCGCTCTACGCCATCCCGCACCGCGACTGCGGGAGCTATGCAGCCGGCGGGTTTGGTTCCGCCGATGCCTACCGGGCCTGGATCGACAGCATCGCCGGTGGGCTTGCCGGGCTGCCGGCCGCGATCATCCTCGAGCCCGACGCGCTCGCGATGGCCGACTGCCTGTCCGGTGATCAGCGCCAGGAACGCTTCGATCTGATCCGCTACGCCGTCGACACCCTGACCCGCGACCCGGCCGCCGCGGTGTACATCGACGCCGGGCACTCGCGCTGGATCAGCGCGGAGGAGATGGCCAACCGACTGAATCAGGTCGGTGTGGAGCGGGCCCGCGGCTTCAGCCTCAACACCACGAACTACTACACCACCGAAGAGCAGATCGGCTACGGCGAAGCGATCTCGGGCATGACCAACGGCGCGCACTACGTGATCGACACGTCGCGCAACGGGCTCGGGCCCGAGCACGACGGCGAACTCAACTGGTGCAACCCCAAGGGCCGCGCGCTGGGCACGCCGCCCACCACCGACACCGCAGCCCCGCACGCAGACGCCTACCTGTGGGTCAAGCGGGTCGGTGAATCCGACGGCTCGTGCGACCGCGGCGAGCCGCCGGCCGGGCAGTTCGTCAACCAGTTCGCGATCGACTTGGCGCGCAACGCGGGCATCGTCCAGGGCTGAACGGCGTGACCGATTGATGTCGGTGCCTTGTGCCATCGTTCCGTCATGGAGCGACCGGAATTCAGTGAGCCGACGTCCGTCGTGCTGCGCGGTATCGAGTTGCGCTACGTCCTGACCGCCACCTTGCGCAACCTCGGGGTCATGAAGGTGTCGGAACTGGTGGATGTCCTTGCCCAGCAAGGATTCAGCATCCCGGGCCGGCCGTCGAAGATGGTGTCCGACCAGCTGCGGTGGGAAGTGAACATCGGCAGAGTGCTGAAGCGCGGCCGTGGGCGCTACGGACCCGGGTCCATGCCGAGATCGACCGAGTATCGAATCATCAGCCGGGTCAAGGTGTTGCGCGAGCAGGCGGCCAAGTTGCAGGAGGCTGCCTTCGACGACGAGTTCGGGACCGCGTTTGGCGGCAAGTTTGGGACCACCTTGGGTGCCGAGTCCGCGGCGGAGCGTGCCGAGTGCGCGGCAGAAGGCGCCGAGTCCGGGGCGGAGCGTGCCGTGTGCGCGGCAGAAGGCGCCGAGTCCGGGGCGGAGCGTGCCGAGTAGGGGCGGAGTGTGCCAGTGCGGGGCAGAGGGCACCGAGAGCGGGGCAGAACGGGCCGGGTTCGGCGGCCGCCGAGTAGATTTCGACCGCAGCTAGTCGTCCCGGCTGGATTAGTCGCTGGTTTGTCGCTCAGAGCTGAGACAGGTGTATATGTGTCTCCCGGCGGGGGCCAAAGTGACGGGTGTGACCAGGTGGAGTCGCGGAGGCCGAACGGGCAAGGTGGCGTCGCCCAGACTCAGCTTGAGCCCAAGATCGGACGCAGTGTATCGATCACCGACGGATCTTCGATGGTCGACGGCACCGGTTCGTCACGCCCGGCCGCGATCCCGCGCAACGTCTTGCGCAGGATCTTGCCGGACCGCGTCTTGGGTAGCCCGGGTACGACGTCCACCAGACGGAACGCGGCGACCGCGCCAATTTCGTTGCGCACCAACGCAACCAGCTCGTCACTCAGACCTTCCTCGGAAGCCCCGGCCTTGAGTACCACCAAAGCGCGGGGTGCTTGGCCCTTGATCTCGTCGGGCACACCGATCACCGCGGCTTCGGCGACGGCGGGATGGGTGGCCAACACCTCTTCGATCGCCCCGGTGGACAGTCGGTGCCCGGCAACGTTGATGACGTCGTCGATCCGGCCCATCACGAACAGGTAGCCGTCCTCGTCGATCCGCCCTCCGTCGCCGGTCAGGTAGTAGCCCGGGTGCTCGGCCAGATACGAGGCCTCATAACGAGCGTCGGCGTTCCACAGCGTCGGCAATGTCCCGGGTGGCAGCGGCAGTCGAATGCAGATCGCGCCGTCTTCACCGACGTCGCAACCGGATCCGTCGTCGTGCAGAATCTGTACGTCGTAACCCGGCATCGGCACGGTGGGTGAGCCAGCTTTGACCGGAAAGCGTTCCAGCCCCATCGGATTGGCGGCAATGGCCCAACCCGTTTCGGTCTGCCACCAATGGTCGATCACCGGCACACCCAACTTCTCCACCGCCCAGTGGTAGGTGTCCGGGTCGAGCCGTTCCCCGGCCACGAACAGATATTGCAGCGAGGACAGGTTATAGCGAGTCAAGTGCTCGCCGTCCGGATCTTCCTTGCGGATCACCCGGATCGCGGTCGGTGCGGTGAACAACGCCTTGACGCCGTACTCCTCGATCACCCGCCAGAACGCACCGGGATCCGGTGTGCCGACTGGCTTTCCTTCGTAGAGCAGCGTGGTGGCGCCGCGCAGTAACGGGGCATAGACGATGTAGGAGTGACCCACCACCCAGCCGACATCCGAAGCGGCCCAAAAGACTTCGCCGGGAGCGATGTCGTAGATGTGCTGCATGCTCCAGAGTAGAGCGACGGCATGCCCGCCGTTGTCCCGGACTATGCCCTTGGGTTTGCCGGTGGTTCCGGAGGTGTAGAGCACATACAGCGGGTCGGTGGCTGCGACCGGCACCGGGTCCACCGGCTGGGCGCCGGCCAGCAGTTCGTCGAAGTCGTGGTCGCGTCCGGGCACCACTTCGCAGCGGTGTCGGTCGCGTTGGACCACCACGCAGTGCTGCGGCGGATGCTCGGCCATCCCGATGGCGGCTTCCAGCATCGGCATGTACTCGACCACCCGGGTGGGCTCGACACCGCAGGACGCCGTCACCACGACCTTGGGCCGCACGTCGTCGATCCGCACCGCGAGTTCGTGCGGAGCGAACCCGCCGAACACCACCGAGTGCACGGCGCCGAGTCGGGCGCAGGCCAGCATGGTGATCACGGCCTGCGGCACCATCGGCATGTAGACCACCACGCGGTCGCCCTTGCCGACGCCGAGCCCGCGCAGCGCCCCGGCGAACCGTGCGGTCTGGTCCAGAAGTTCGGCGTAGGTGTACACCTGTTTGGTCGAGGTGACCGGGGAGTCGTAGATCAGTGCGGCCTGCTCACCGCGGCCTTCGGCGACATGGCGGTCCAGCGCGTTGGCGCAGGTGTTCAACTCGGCGTCGGGGAACCAGCGGTAGAACGGCGGTCTGCTGTCATCGAGGATCTGCACCGGTTCCCGCGTCCACGTGACCGCTTTGCCGGCCTGCGCCCAGAACCCGCTGGGGTCGGCGATGCTGGCGTCGAACACGTCCTGGTATGCGCCCATGAAGGCACCGTACAGCGCGCTCAGACCTTGGACATGACCTTCTCGGCGAACCTCTCCAAGTGCTTGATCTTGGTGTCCAAGGGCTCGGTATCCGGGCCCATGATGTACGGGTAGCGGAACCCGACGATGACATCGGTGACGCCCTTGTCCTCTAGCCGCTTGATGCCGTCGGGGGTATAAGCGTCCATCGAGATGACGTGCACCTGAAACTCGCCCGCCTGCCCGATCCGCTCCTGCTCGTCACGGAACTTGGCCAGCTTCGCCAGCAACTCGTCGAGTTCCTCAGGCGAGCCGCCGCCGTGCATCCAGCCGTCATTGCGGGCGGCGCGGCGCAGCGCGGCATCGGCGTGCCCGCCGATCAGGATCGGGATCGGCTCGGTGGGCGCCGGGGTCATCTTGGTCTTCTCGATGTCGTAGAACTCGCCGTGGTACTCGAAGTACTCGCCGCTGGTCAGGCCGCGGATCACCTCGATGCATTCATCCATCCGCTTGCCGCGGCGGGCGAACGGCACGCCCATCAGGTCGTAGTCCTCCGGCCACGGGCTGGTGCCCACGCCCAAGCCGAGCCGGTTGCCGAACAGCGCGGCCAGCGAACCGGCCTGCTTGGCGACCAGGGCCGGCGGGCGGATCGGCAGCTTGAGCACGAAGAAGTTGAAGTGCAGTGTCGTCGTCACCGCCGACAGCGCCGAAGCCAGCACGAAGGCCTCGATCATCTCCTTGCCGTCGAGGAATTCGCGGTTGCCGTCCGGGGTGTACGGGTAGGTGGCGTCCGACTCGAACGGGTAGGCGACGCTGTCGGCCAGCGTCATCGCGTGATAGCCGGCCGCCTCGGCGGCCTTGGCCAGCGGAATGTAGTGGCGGGCGTCGGTCATGGCTTCGGCGTAGGTGAACCGCATGCTCGCGATACTAGAACACGTTCTAATTTTGCGTGGCGGGTCGGGCGACCCGAACGCAATCCGCTTGGGGTCGAGCGGTCCGGGCGGACTCGGGACCGGCGGAGATCCGGCGCTCGGCCAGCATTCGGTCGCGCCCACGTCGTCAACGCCTAGCCTGGGGTGATGGGGCTTTCTGATGCGTTTGCGACGCTGGCGGCCCGGGCCCTGCGGAACCGGTCGCTGGTGCGGGCACCGATCTGGATTTATCGCGCCGGCCTGGGCTTCGTGTTCGGCGGCCGGATGCTCATGCTCGAGCACCGTGGCCGCAAGAGCGGGTTGCCGCGCTACGTCGTACTCGAGGTGGTCGACCACCCGGCCCCCGACCGCTATGTCATCGTCTCCGGGTTCGGCAGCACAGCGCAGTGGTACCGCAATGTGCTGGCCGATCCGCGGGTCCGGGTCAGCGTCGGTCTGCACCGCAGTGCACCAGCCACGGCGCGAGCCATGAGTCGTGCGGAGTCCGAACGAACACTCGAGGTCTACCAGCAGGTGCACCCGCGGGCCTGGGCCGCGCTGGCCCCCACCATGAAGCGTGCGCTGGGCACCGACGATCTGGCGTTGCCGATGGTCGAGCTGACCCTCGACTGATCAGCGCGACGCATACGGCGGGGTACCCACGCCGACGATGCTGTAGTCGCCCCACGGTGTGCGTTCCAGCACCCGCGCGCTCGCCTGGCGGCCGTCGATGCTCAGCGTCACCGTGCGTCGGCCCTTGAGCAGGTCGTCGGGCAGGTCACCGTGAATCGTTCCGCGCCAATGGTATTGGCCGTCGATGGCGGCCAGGTGGGCAGACAACCGCGCTCGCACCTCGACGCCGGCCGAGTCGTCGGCGGCGGCGGTCGGGCCTTCGAAGGCAAACAGCGCCGGGCCCTCGTAGAGATCGTCGTCGCCCGGTGTGGCCGCAGTCAGGTAGAAGCGGCCGGACAACCGCGCCGGACGCCAACGGTGCAGTACCACCTCCGATTTCGCTTCGATCCGCGCGGCGCCGCTGCGCTCCAACAGCCCCAGAGCGCTGCGCACGAAGCGGACTTGCCGCGAGACGTTGGGCCCGGGGATACGGAACAGGTTCGGCATCCCGTGGCAGGCCACGATCGGATTGTCTGACGGCCGGGCGTCGACGACGACGGGTGCGCTGACGGTGAGCCCGTGGCGATCGGTCACCGTCCACTGATCGGCTGTGGCGTCGAACGACCACTGGGCACGGTCGGCCAGTCGCGGTCCGGGGAACCGATCCAGCGCCGTACAGTCACCAATGAGTATGAGGTTCACAGAAATCCGGCTCGTCGCCACATCCGGCGGGCCAGCCGTCCCATCAGGCCGACATCTTCGAAGAACGCTGCCAACGGCGCGAACGCGGACACGCATTGCGCCCGGAACTGCGGGTTGGCACGGGCGATCCGACGCATCTGCTTACCGTCGAGACCGACGCGGGCATACTGCACCGGGTGGGTGAACAGGAACCGGTAGAACGGCCCGCCGGCACCGTGCAGATTCGCCAGCAACACGCGCCGATACCACGGCAGCAACGGCACCGTCCGGCGCAGCCCGTCGCGGGCGAACTGGATGTGCCGCGCTTCTTCGGTGACGTGAATTCGCATAAGCTGATGCACGATTGGCTGCAAATCTGGTTCACCGAGGATCTGGCGCTGCAGCGCGTCGAAGATCTCCTCGCCGACCAGGGCCGCGCCCCACAGAATCGGCCCGCGGAAGATCAACGGCAACGTGTTGATCAGCATGCGTTGGTAGAGCTTGGGCCGCACCGGAATACCGCCGATGCGTGCGATCGTCTTCCCGAACATCACCATGTGCCGGGTCTCGTCGCCCAACTCGGTCAGCGCGTAATGGGTGGCGCTGGCGGTCGGGTTCCGGTGCATCAAATCACGCAGTAAGGCCTGGTTCAGGATGTTTTCGAACCAGATGCCGGCGGACAGGATGTTGACCAGTTCTTGGCGGGACAGGTCGATCTGCTGCTCGCGGGTCATCGCATCCCACTGCGGCGTGCCGTACAGCGAGACCACCGACGGCGGCAAGAAGAAGAGGTCCGGGTCCAGCGGTGCGTCCCAATCGATGTCGACGACGGGTTGGTATGACTTCTTCACCGACCCCCGCAGCAACCGCTCCGAGATTTCTTCTCGGGTAGCAACATTCGCAGCTGAGCTGGTAGGCGCAACCATGTTCCCACGGTAGGCCCGGCCCCACCATTTAGTCAATACCCGCGGTACCGGGTACTTGGGGTAGCTGGTGGTCTAGCCTTCCGAGGTGCGCAGCATCCACGTCATCGGCATCGGGGCGGGCGATCCCGACTACGTCACCGCGCAGGCCGTCGCGGCGCTCAATGCCACCGAGGTGTTCTTCGCGATGGACAAGGGTGAGGCCAAGAGCGATCTGGTGGCGTTGCGCCGCGAGGTCTGCCGGCGATTCATCGAACGGCCCGGCTACCGCTTCGTCGAGCTGCCAGACCCGCCGCGCGCCCGCGACGGCGACTACCGGCAAGCCGTCGCCGAGTGGCACCAGGCCCGGGCGCGGATGTGGGCCGAGGCGATCAGCGCCGAACTCGGACCCGACGGTGTCGGCGCGTTCCTGGCCTGGGGGGACCCGTCGCTGTACGACAGCACGCTGCGCATCCTCGAGCAGGTGACCGCGCACGTCGACATCAGCTACGACGTGATCCCCGGCATCACCGCCATCCAAGCCTTGACCGCCCGGCACCGGATCCCGCTCAACGACGTCGGCGAACCGGTACTGATCACCACCGGCCGGCAACTGCGCGAGAACGGGCTCGACGGTGCGGCGGTGGTGATGCTCGACGGCGAATGCTCGTTCCTCGGCTGCCCGCCGTCGACCCACATCTGGTGGGGCGCCTACCTGGGCACCCCAGACGAACTGCTGCGCGCCGGCACGGTCGGCGAGGTGGGCGAAGAGATCTTCCGGTTGCGCGCCGACGCCCGCGCCCGGCACGGCTGGATCATGGACACCTACCTGCTGCGCCCGGCCTGACAACTGTGCGGGACGTCCGGACCTGCGGCTTTGTTCGCAGTTCCGGATTCTCGAAGCGATCCGGTACAGACTGGAGACATGCCTGAACTTCCCGAAGTCGAAGCTTTGGCCGGGTTCCTGCGCGAACACGCCACCGGGCTGACGGTCGGCCGGGTGGACGTCTCGGCGTTGTCGGCGCTCAAGACCTTCGACCCACCGCTGACCGCACTGCACGGGCAGACCGTCACCGGGGCCGGCCGCTGGGGCAAGTTCCTCGGGTTGGCCGTCGGTGAGCTGCACTTGATCACCCACCTGTCCCGCGCCGGCTGGCTGCGCTGGTCCGATCAGCTGGCCGGCGCTCCACTCAAACCCGGCAAGGGGCCGATCGCGCTCCGCGTGCACCTCGGAACACCCGGTGCCGCACCGGGTTTCGATCTCACCGAAGCCGGCACCCAGAAGCGGCTGGCGGTCTGGTTGGTCACCGACCCGGCCGACGTGCCGGGCATCGCCAAACTGGGCCCGGACGCGCTCGACCTCGGCCCCGAGGATCTCGCGTCGGTACTGCACGGCAACAACGGCCGGATCAAGACCGTGATCACCGATCAGTCCGTGATCGCCGGCATCGGCAACGCCTACAGCGACGAGATCTTGCACGTCGCCGGGATTTCCCCGTTCGCCACCGCGGGCAAGCTCACCGAATCGCAGTTGTCCGCGCTGCACGACGCGATGACCTCGGTGCTCACCGACGCCGTGCAGCGTTTGGTCGGACAGCAGGCCGCCACCCTCAAGGGCGAGAAACGCTCCGGGCTGCGAGTGCACGCCCGCACCGGATTGCCGTGCCCGGTGTGCGGCGACACCGTGCGCGAGGTGTCCTTCGCCGACCGTTCCTTCCAGTACTGCCCGACCTGCCAGACCGGCGGCAAAGTGCTGGCTGACCGCCGAATGTCCAAGCTGCTCAAGTAATCTGCTCCGATGACCCGGCAGAAGATCTTGATCACCGGCGCCAGCTCCGGCCTGGGCGCAGGAATGGCTCGCGCGTTTGCCGCCAAGGGCCGCGACCTCGCCCTGTGCGCGCGGCGCACCGACCGACTCGAAGAACTCGCGACCGAACTGACCGCGCGCCACCCCGACATCAAAGTCGCCGTCGCGCAACTCGACGTCACCGACCACGAGGCGGTGCCCACGGTGTTCCGGGCCCTGTCCGACGAACTGGGCGGCATCGACCGGGTGATCGTCAACGCGGGTCTGGGCAAGGGCGCGCCGCTCGGCTCCGGCAAGCCGTGGGCCAACAAGGCCACCGTCGAGACCAATCTGGTGGCCGCGCTCGTGCAGATCGAGACCGCGCTGGAGATGTTCCAGGCCGCCGGATCCGGGCATCTGGTGCTGGTCTCGTCGGTGCTGGCGAACAAGGGTGTACCCGGCGTCAAGGCGGCGTATGCCGCGAGCAAGGCCGGTGTGAGCTCGCTGGGCCAATCGCTGCGCGCCGAGTACGCCCGCGGGCCGATCGCGGTCACCGTGCTCGAACCGGGCTACATCGAGTCGGAGATGACGGCGAAGTCGGCCAGCACCACCCTGATGGTGGACAACGCGACCGGGGTGCGTGCCCTGGTCGCGGCGATCGAACG
Organism: Mycobacterium sp. NGS45; assembly: GCF_059812645.1. Lineage (NCBI taxonomy): Bacteria > Bacillati > Actinomycetota > Actinomycetes > Mycobacteriales > Mycobacteriaceae > Mycobacterium > Mycobacterium sp. NGS45. The sequence continues at coordinate 279,710 of NZ_JCALDB010000001.1, forward strand.
CGAACGTGGCCGCGCGATCGTGCCGGCTTGGCCGTGGGTCCCGGTGGTCGCACTGCTGCGGGCCGCGCCGCTGCGCTTCACCAAGTACTTCGCCTGATTCACCGAAATGTTCTCGGCGGGAATCAGGCCCGGCCGCGCCCTTCCCGGTACACCCGCACCAGCGCATCGGTGGAACTGTCCGACTGCTCAGGCGGTGCGGCGTCATCGGTGATCACCGGCAGCAGCGCCATCGCCTGGGTCTTGCCCAGCTCGACGCCCCACTGGTCGAACGAGTCGATGCCCCAGATCACGCCCTCGGTGAAGACCTGGTGTTCATACAGCGCGATCAACTGCCCGATCACCGACGGCGTCAGCCGGGTCGCCAAGATCGACGTCGAGGGCCGGTTGCCCGGCATCACCTTGTGCGGCACCACCTCGGCCGGGGTGCCTTCGGCGGCGATCTCCTCGGCGGTCTTGCCGAACGCCAGCACCTGGGTCTGGGCGAAGAAGTTGCTCATCAACAGGTCGTGCATCGAACCCGAGCCGTCGGCGGTCGGCAGATCATCGGTGGGTTGGGCGAAGCCGATGAAGTCGGCCGGCACCAGCCGGGTGCCCTGGTGTAACAGCTGGTAGAACGCGTGCTGGCCGTTGGTGCCGGGCTCGCCCCAGAAGATCTCGCCGGTGTCGGTGCTGACCGCCGAACCGTCGGCGCGCACCGACTTGCCGTTGGACTCCATGGTCAACTGCTGCAGATAGGCCGCGAACCGGGCCAGGTCGTTCGAGTAGGGGAGCACCGCCCGGGTTTGTGCGCCAAAGAAATTCGAGTACCACAGCCCGATCAGACCGAGCAGCGCCGGCGCGTTCTCGGCCAGCGGCGCGGTGCGGAAGTGCTCGTCGACCAGATGGAAGCCGGCCAGGAACTCGGCGAAGCGCTCCCGGCCGATCACCGCCATCACCGACAGCCCGATCGCCGAGTCCACCGAGTACCGGCCACCCACCCAGTCCCAGAAGCCGAACATGTTGGCGGTGTCGATGCCGAAGTCCCGCACCCGTTCGGCGTTGGTGGACACCGCCACGAAGTGCTTGGCCACCGCGTCGTCGCCGAGCGCATCGGTCAGCCAACGCCGCGCCGCGGTCGCGTTGGTCAGGGTCTCCAGGGTCGAGAACGTCTTGGAAGCAACGATGAACAACGTCGTGGCCGGATCCAGATCGGCCAGCGTGGCCACCAGGTCGGCCGGATCCACGTTCGAGACGAACCGGGCCGCGATGCCGGCGTCGGCGTAGTGCCGCAACGCGTCGTACACCATCACCGGACCCAGATCCGATCCGCCGATCCCGATGTTGACCACGGTCTTGATCCGCGCCCCGGTGGCCCCGGTCCAGGCTCCCGAACGGAGCTGATCAGTGAACGCACCCATCGCGTCGAGCACCTCGTGCACGTCGGCGACCACGTCTTGACCGTCGACCACCAACTGCGCATCCCGCGGCAGTCGCAGCGCGGTGTGCAGCACCGCGCGGTCCTCGGAGGTGTTGATGTGCGCACCGGCGAACATCGCCGCCCGTCGTTGCTCCAGCCCCGCAGCCTGGGCGAGATCGACCAGCAGACTGAGGGTTTCGCGGGTGACGCGGTGCTTGCTGTAGTCGATATAGAGATCACCGACCCGCAGCACCAGCTCACGGCCGCGGTCGGGGTCCTCGTCGAAGAACTCGCGCAGATGCCGATCGGCGACCTGCTCGTGGTGTCGGACAAGCGCATTCCATGCCGGAGTGTCGGTGATCGAGGGTGCGTAGGCGGCCATGGGTCCAACCTAGTGAATGATGAAGGTATGGACACCGCCAAGCTGTTGTCATCCGTGCCCACCGGCCTGTGGATCGCCGGCGAGGAGCGCTCCGCATCTTCGACGTTCGACGTGCTCAACCCGGCCACCGACGAGGTGATCGCCAAGGTCGGCGACGCCACCGCCGCCGACGCCGTCGCAGCGCTGGACGCCGCGGTGGCCGTCCAGGCGGACTGGGCCGCCACCCCGGCACGCGAACGCGGCGAGTTGCTGCGTTCGGTGTTCGACACCTTGACCGCGCACACCGAGGACATTGCCGCGCTGATGACCCTGGAGATGGGCAAGGTGCTCGCCGAAAGCCGCGGCGAGGTCAAGTACGGCGCCGAGTTCTTCCGCTGGTTCGCCGAGGAAGCCGTCCGGATCGAAGGCCGCTACACCACCGCACCGGCCGGCACCGGGCGGATCCTGGTGACCAAGCAGCCGGTCGGACCCTGCTACGCGATCACACCGTGGAACTTCCCGCTGGCGATGGGCACCCGCAAGATCGGCCCGGCCGTGGCCGCCGGCTGCACCATGATCGTCAAACCCGCCCAAGAGACCCCGCTGACCATGCTGCTGCTGGCCAAGCTGATCGATGAGGCCGGGCTGCCCAAGGGGGTGTTGTCGGTGCTGCCGACCTCCAAACCGGGTGAGCTGACCACCGCCCTGATCGACGACGGCCGGCTGCGCAAGCTCACCTTCACCGGTTCCACCGGTGTCGGTAAGGCCTTGGTCAAGCAGTCGTCCGACAAGCTGCTGCGCACCTCGATGGAGTTGGGCGGCAACGCACCGTTCATCGTGTTCGACGACGCCGACGTCGACGCGGCCGTGGAGGGCGCGCTTGCCGCCAAGATGCGCAACGGCGGCGAGGCCTGCACGGCGGCCAACCGGTTCCACGTGGCCAACGCGGTGCGCGAGGAGTTCACCGACAAGCTGGTCAAGCGGATGAGCGAATACACCATGGGCAGCGGTCTGGACGAAAAGTCCACGCTGGGTCCGCTGATCAACGCCAAGCAGGTCAGCACGGTCGCCGACCTGGTTTCCGACGCGGTCTCGCGCGGCGCCGTCGTCGCCGTCGGCGGCGTCGCTCCCAGCGGACCCGGCAACTTCTATCCGGCCACGGTGCTCGCCGACGTGCCCGCCGACGCCCGGATCCTCAAGGAGGAGGCGTTCGGGCCGGTCGCGCCGATCACCGGGTTCGACACCGAAGAGCAGGCGCTGGCCGCCGCCAACGACACCGACTACGGGTTGGCGGCCTACGTCTACACCCAGTCCCTGGACCGGGCGCTGCGGGTGGCCGACGCCCTCGAGTCCGGGATCGTCGGGATCAACCGCGGCATCATCTCCGATCCGGCGGCCCCGTTCGGCGGCATGAAGGAATCTGGGTTCGGCCGCGAGGGCGGTACCGAAGGCATCGAGGAATACCTGGAAACCAAGTACATCGCGCTCACCTGAGTGGTGATTTCGGTGCGCGCAGGGGCGCCCAGCGCCCCTAGACGCACCGAAATCGCAGGTAGCTCAGTGGCCGAGGCGGCCGCGGCCCATCCGCAGCAGCAGCATGGCCAGATCCTTGCCCTCGGGCCCGAGAACCGAGTAGCGCTCGATGACCTTCATCTCCCGGTTGTGCACCAGCCGGGTGCCGCCGGAGGCCATCCGGGCCTTACCGATCAGCTTCGACACCTCGGTGCGCCGCGCTACGGCGGCCAGGATCTCAGCGTCGAGCCGGTCGATCTCGAGGCGCAACTCGTCGATGTCGGGTTGGGTGTCTTGGCTCGCTTCGGCGCTCACGTCGTTCTCCTTGCTGTTGGTGGCTTCTGGTCTCATCCGATACGCGGCCTCACACAACAGACGAGCCCCGGTATCCGATGCGGACCGCGGGGCTCTGGGAAGTAGCTAGGCCACGGGCACCGCGGACCGGTACCCGTAGAAAAATCGCCACTGCGCATTGAGCACGTTTCGAGTGTGCCACCTTGGGCGCTGCCGACGCAAAAGTGTCACGGTCCGGCGGTAGGTTGGTAACGACATGACGACCTTCCCTGCGCCCAGCGACACCGATGAACTGCTTGACGGCCTCAACCCGCAACAGCGGCAAGCGGTGCTGCACGAGGGATCGCCGCTGCTGATCGTCGCGGGCGCCGGCTCCGGTAAGACCGCGGTGCTGACCAGGCGGATCGCCTACCTGTTGGCCGCCCGCGACGTCGGCGTGGGGCAGGTCCTGGCGATCACCTTCACCAATAAGGCCGCCGCCGAGATGCGGGAACGGGTCGTCGAGCTGGTCGGGCCGCGGGCTCGGGCCATGTGGGTGTCGACGTTCCACTCCACCTGTGTGCGGATCCTGCGCAACCAGGCCTCCCTGATCCCGGGCCTGAACTCCAACTTCTCCATCTACGACGCCGACGACTCCCGCCGGCTGCTGATGATGATCGCCAAGGACATGGGCCTGGACGTCAAGCGGCATTCGCCGCGGGTGCTGGCCACCGCGATCTCCAACCTGAAGAACGAACTGATCGACCCGCAGCAGGCGGCCGCCGAGGCGTCCGAGGCCGCCGAGGACCTGGCCGGCATCGTCGCCGAGGTCTACGGCGAGTACCAACGCCGGTTGCGCGCGGCCAACGCGCTGGACTTCGACGACCTGATCGGCGAGACCGTCGGCGTGCTGCAGGCCTTCCCGCAGATCGCGCAGTACTACCGGCGCAGGTTCCGGCACATCCTGGTCGACGAGTACCAGGACACCAACCACGCGCAGTACGTGCTGGTGCGCGAGCTGGTTGGGATCGAGCCAACCGAGGACGGCCTGCCCCCCGGTGAGCTGTGCGTGGTCGGCGATGCCGATCAGTCCATCTACGCCTTCCGCGGTGCCACCATCCGCAACATCGAGGACTTCGAGCGGGACTTCCCGAACGCCACCACGATCCTGCTGGAGCAGAACTACCGCTCCACCCAGAACATCCTGAACGCCGCCAACGCGGTGATCTCCCGCAACGGCAACCGTCGCGAGAAGAGGCTGTGGACCGACGCCGGCCACGGTGAGTTGATCGTCGGGTACGTCGCCGACAACGAGCACGACGAGGCCCGGTTCATCGCCGGCGAGATCGAGGCGCTCGCGCAGCAGGGCACGATCAACTACAGCGACGTCGCGGTGTTCTACCGCACCAACAACGGTTCCCGGCCGGTCGAAGAAGTCTTCATCCGCTCCGGCATCCCGTACAAAGTCGTTGGGGGAGTGCGGTTCTACGAGCGCAAGGAGATCCGCGACGTCGTCGCCTACCTGCGCGTGCTGGACAACCCCGGTGATGCGGTGAGCATGCGGCGCATCCTCAACACCCCGCGCCGCGGCATCGGAGATCGCGCCGAAGCGTGTGTCGCGGTGCACGCCGAGAACACCGGCGCCAGTTTCAACGATGCGCTGCAGGCCGCCGCCGAAGGCCGGGTGCCGATGCTGAACACCCGCTCGGAGAAGGCGATCAAGGGGTTCGTCGAACTGCTCGACGAGTTGCGCGGTCACCTCGACGGCGAACTGGGTGATCTGGTCGAGGCCGTGCTGGATCGCACCGGCTACCGGCGCGAACTCGAGTCCTCCAACGACCCGCAGGATCTGGCCCGGCTGGACAACCTCAACGAACTGGTCAGCGTCGCACACGAATTCAGCATCGACCGGGCCAACGCCAAGGCGCTGGCCGAAGACGAACCGGCCGACGAGGACATCCCGGACACCGGAATTTTGGCCGAGTTCCTGGAACGGGTGTCGCTGGTGGCGGACACCGACGAGATTCCCGAGCAAGGTTCCGGGGTGGTCACCCTGATGACCCTGCACACCGCCAAGGGGCTGGAGTTTCCGGTCGTCTTCGTCACCGGTTGGGAAGACGGCATGTTCCCGCACATGCGTGCACTCGGTGACCCGACCGAACTGTCCGAGGAACGCCGGCTCGCCTATGTCGGCATCACCCGGGCCCGGCAACGGCTCTACCTGAGCCGGGCCAAGGTGCGCTCGTCCTGGGGTCAGCCCATGCTGAATCCGGAATCCCGTTTCCTGCAAGAGATTCCACAGGAACTACTGGACTGGCGCCGTACCGAGCAGGCCGCCTCGTTCAGCGCGCCGGTCGGTGGCGGCCGATTCGCCGGATCTGCCCGGCCCGCGCCCAGCCGTCCCGCCGCGCGCAACCGTCAACTCATCGTGTTGGCCCCGGGCGACCGGGTGACCCACGACAAGTACGGCCTGGGCCGGGTCGAGGAGGTCAGTGGCGTCGGCGAATCCGCGATGTCACTGATCGACTTCGGCAGCGCGGGCCGGGTGAAATTGATGCACAACCATGCGCCGGTGACCAAGCTGTGAGCACCGTCGAAGTACTCGAAGCCCGTGCGGTCCCGCTCGGCGGGCTACGGGCGATGACGGTGCGCCGCTCGCTGCCGCAGCGCGGGCGCACCCTGATCGGTGCCTGGTGTTTCGCCGACCACTATGGTCCCGACGACGTCGCCGTCACCGGCGGGATGGACGTTCCGCCCCACCCGCACACCGGACTGCAAACGGTGAGCTGGCTGTTCACCGGGGAGATCGAGCATCGCGACAGCCTGGGCGTGCACGCCATGGTGCGGCCCGGTGAAGTCAACCTGATGACCGGTGGGTACGGCATCTGCCACAGCGAGGTCTCCACGCCGGACACCACGATCCTGCACGGCGTGCAACTGTGGGTTGCGCTGCCCGCGGCGCATCGTGACGCGCCCCGCAACTTCCAACATTACGTCCCCGAATTGGCCCGGCTGGACGGCGTGACGCTGCGGGTCTTCCTGGGTTCGCTGGCCGGAAGTTCCTCTCCGGTCGAATCATTCACGCCGTTGCTCGGCGCCGAACTGCTGCTCGACGCCGGCGCGACGGTGCACCTCGAGGTCGATCCCGGCTTCGAACACGGGGTTCTGGTCGACGGCGACGTCGCGTTGGTCGCCGACACCCGGGTGCCACACGGTGCCATCGGTTATCAGCCGGCCGGGGCCGATACCGTGCGTATCACCAATCCGCTCGACCGGCCGCAGCGGCTGATGCTGATCGGCGGGCCACCGTTCACCGAGCGCTTCGTGATGTGGTGGAACCTGATCGGAGCCGACCACGAAGCCGTCGAAAAGGCCCGCGCCGAGTGGGAGGACGGCAGCGAGCGGTTCGGTGTGGTCAGCGGTTATGTCGGTGAGATGCAACGCATCCCGGCGCCGGTGCTGCCGAACGTACGGCTGCAGGCCCGGGGCAACCCGTCACCGCGGCGCGGATAGCCGGACCCAATTGCGGGTGGCCGGAACCAGCGTCAGCACCAGCACGGCCACCGCGCCGAGCATCGGCAGCAGCGACCCGAGCCACTCGCCGGGTTCGGCGATCACCAGATCGGCGACGCCGCCGATGATCCCGAGGACGCTGACCACCAAGACGGCCCACCAACCGAACTGGCTGCCGCGCAACAACAGCACACCCGCCACGATCGCGATCGTTCCGACGAGCGCCACCAGGACCAAGAGACCCAGCATCGCGGCGCCACTGCTGACCGCACTGTCCCCGGCGCTGGTACCGCTCACGCTTTCCTGGGCGCTGATGGTGAAGACCAGCACCAGCGACATCATGAACATCCAGGCGGACATCAGCAATGCCACCCCGCCCGCGGCGATGGTTAGCGCAGCTGCGACGGTCGCGGTCACCGGACGTGAAACAGCAGGTGTTGCAGGGTGGTTGATGGACATCCTCGAGCTCCGGTGCCGACGAAGGCTCTAGAAGGCTCTAGTAGCCGAACTGGGGGTTGGCGGGCTTGGCTGCTGCACACCATTGCTGGGTGCTCGGCAGCAAGGCCAGCACCAGGGTGGCGACCGGGAACACCAGGCCGAGGATGGAGAGGATGCTGGGGCCGGCCATGGTCAACGACGCATCGGCTTGATGCGCGGCGGTGTTACTGGCTATCAGCGCGACGATCGAAATCAGGATCGTGACGCCGCAGGCCACCACGATCACGATCCGGGCCCACGACTTGCGCGCGAACAAGAAGCCGCCGCCAGTGAAAAGCGCTGCCGCCAAGCCCAACTGGGCGATCAGGGTGAAGACCAGCAGGCCTTGGAACCAGCCGGGGAGCAGATCCGCCTCGCGGCTGGACAGATCGGAGATCGCCGCCAGGGCTGACGCGCTGCCCAAGACTCCCAGCAGTGCGGCGCAGCCGCCGAGCAGGCTGAGCACCGCGGCGATGATGGCCGTCACGTTGCTGGGCTCGCGCGGTCCAGCAGGTCCGGGGTAGCCGCCCTGGTACCCGTACCCGTACTGGGCGCCCGGCGGGTAGCCAGGCGGCTGCGGGTAGGCCGGACCCGCCGGCGGGTAGTTGCCAGGCTGCGGGTAGTACCTCTGCGGGTTCTGCTGCCCGTGCGGGTACAGCGGTTGATTCGGGTACACCGTGCCTCCTGGAAACTCTGTTGAGATGACCTTAAGTCAGTGGGGCGGCACGCTCAGCGCACCACTGTCCAGCGTCGAGTCATCGGGCTCAGCGCGAACCCGGCGCTGAGCACCGGTAGCACCGGCATGGCGTAGACGATGCCGGGCACCTTGGCGCCCGCGATGAACACTCCGCAGAAGGCCAGCAGCGCCACCACGGCTCCGGCCGCGATCAGATAGCTCCCCACGATCCGGCGCAGCAACAGCAGGATCACGCCGGAGACGGTGCTGACCGCGAAGACCAGCGCCAGGAAGCCGACGGCGACGCAGAACAGCCGGTCGGTGTGCCACCAACCCACGATCAACTCGGTGGCCACCAACGACGTCGTCCAGCCGCTGAGCATCGCGGCCACGCAGGCCGCCACCGCGGTGTGCGGGCCGGGGGTGGCGGGTTCGGAGTCGTCGGGCTGGTCGGTGGCGGCCGGTAGCACACCCGCGGACGGCGCGGCGGGAGTCTCGATGTGGGTGGTGGCCGGTGCGTCTGGTGTGGCGATGTGGGTGGTCGCCGGGGCCTCGGGGCTGACCGGGAAGGAACCGGTGGGGGTGCGCCGGATGATCGACGTGCGGGTGTCCTCGACCGGCGCGGCAGCCGGCGGGCGCGGTAGTCGGCGCAGGATGCGGGTGTGCTCGCCGGAGGGCGATTCGGGTTCCTCAGTCACCACCGAAGAAGGCTAGCCGAACCGGCGCGGCAACGAAGTAAGCGCAGATCAGACGACGTTCACGCCGCGGGAAGCCAGCCACGGCACGGGGTCGATGCGGTCGGAGCCGTTGGGCATGACCTCGAAGTGGCAGTGCGGGCCGGTGGAGTAGCCGCGGTTACCGACGGTGGCGATCTGGTCGCCGGCCATCACCCGCTGCCCCACGCTCACCAGCCAGGTGTTGATGTGGCCGTAGAGCGTCACGGTGCCGTCGGTATGGCGCAACTTCACCCAGGCGCCGTAGCCCGCGGTCGGGCCCACGTCGATCACGACACCGTCGGACACCGCGTAGATCGGGGTGCCGATCGGGGCGGCCAGGTCCACACCGGCGTGCAGCGCACCCCAGCGGTAGCCGTAGCCGGACGTGAAGATGCCGGTGGTGGGCTTGACGAAGAGCGGGCGCTGCAGCCGCGCTTCGCGCTCGGCGCGCTCCTGCGCGAAGGCGACACCGCGGGCCAGCTCCTCGGAGTGCACGCTGCTGTTGACCGCGGGCGCCATCGAGACCACCTGCATGCCGCGCGGGCTGCCGGTGATGGTGGCGCCGGAGATGCTGTCGGAGGCCACCACGGTGTCCGCGGCGGCTTGTTCGGTCGGGTTCAACGAGCTGTGCACGGCGGCGGCTGCCGCGCCGGCGGCCATGGCTGCGATCAGGACACGTCCCTTGGTCGCGCTCGCCGGCTGCTTGCGGTGCGCGCCGCCGCCGATCCGCGGCAGCACGTCGGTCTTGTCCGGGTCTTCCAGGATTCCGATGTCGATGCGGCGCATCAGCGTCAACGGCATCTCATCGGTTTCGGTCAGATCATCGAGCTCGGGAGCCGCCAGGATGTCGGCGTCGGTCTCGAACGGGGATTCGTGAAAGTCCAGGTCATCGAGGCTGCCGAACTCGTTGAACGGCACGATGTCGGTGACTTCGTTGGGGTGGAAATCAAGATCGCGGTGGCGCGCGTTCTTGGTCGCACCCGTAGCCGGGCTCGAACTTCCGCGATGCGCTGCCAACCGAAAATGTCCTCGTCGTCGTGACCTGAGCGTTATCAGACCTGTGAGACGGTAACCAAGTTCCGATGTTGGTGGCAAGCCAGACGGCTATTCCCGCGGTGGAATGTGACTTGTATCACCGGGTCCACCGTGGTGACCTGTACCACAACAATGGTAGGCGATGCGGGCGCATCGCAGGCGTGTCGATAAAGTTCCCCGGGGCCAAACTCCGTAAACGTCAGCGCGGTCCATCCGACCAGACGACACCGCCGTCACTTAGGAAGCTCATGGATCTTTTCGAGTACCAGGCGAAGGAACTCTTCGCCAAGCACAACGTTCCGACCACGCCTGGCCGGGTTACTGACTCCGCCGACGACGCCAAGGCGATCGCCGAGGAAATCGGTAAGCCGGTGATGATCAAGGCGCAGGTCAAGGTTGGTGGACGCGGGAAGGCCGGCGGCGTGAAGTACGCCGCCACCGCCGACGACGCGCACACCCACGCGACCAACATCTTGGGCCTCGACATCAAGGGCCACATCGTCAAGAAGCTGCTGGTCGCCGAGGCCAGCGACATCGCCGAGGAGTACTACATCTCCTTCCTGCTGGACCGCGCCAACCGCACCTACCTGGCCATGTGCTCGGTCGAGGGCGGCATGGAGATCGAAGAGGTCGCGGCCACCAAGCCCGAGCGGCTGGCCAAGGTGCCCGTCGACGCCGTCAAGGGTGTGGACCTGGCGTTCGCCCGCTCGATCGCCGAGCAGGGCCACCTGCCCGCCGAGGTGCTCGACGCGGCCGCGGTCACCATCCAGAAGCTGTGGGAGGTCTTCGTCGCCGAGGACGCCACCCTGGTGGAGGTCAACCCGCTGGTGCGCACGCCCGACGACCAGATCCTGGCGCTGGACGGCAAGGTCACCCTCGATGAGAACGCCGACTTCCGGCAGCCCGGCCACGCTGAGTTCGAGGACAAGGACGCCACCGATCCGCTCGAGCTCAAGGCCAAGGAGAACGACCTCAACTACGTCAAGCTCGACGGACAGGTCGGCATCATCGGCAACGGCGCCGGTCTGGTGATGTCCACCCTGGACGTGGTCGCCTACGCCGGTGAGAACCACGGCGGTGTGAAGCCGGCCAACTTCCTCGACATCGGCGGCGGCGCCTCGGCCGAGGTGATGGCCGCGGGCCTGGACGTCATCCTCAACGACACACAGGTCAAGAGCGTGTTCGTCAACGTGTTCGGCGGCATCACCGCGTGCGACGCGGTGGCCAACGGCATCGTCAAGGCGCTGCAGATCCTCGGCGACGAAGCCAACAAGCCGCTGGTGGTGCGCCTGGACGGCAACAACGTCGAAGAGGGCCGCCGCATCCTGGCCGAAGCCAACCATCCCCTGGTGATCCAGGCCGAGACCATGGACGCCGGCGCCGACAAGGCCGCCGAGCTGGCGAATAAGTAAGGGAGCCAACAACTCATGTCTATCTTCCTGAACAAGGATTCCAAGGTCATCGTCCAGGGCATCACCGGCGGCGAGGGCACCAAGCACACCGCGCTGATGCTCAAGGCCGGCACCCAGATCGTCGGTGGCGTCAACGCACGCAAGGCCGGCACCAAGGTCAGCCACAAGGACAAGGACGGCAACGACCTCGAGATCCCGGTGTACGCCTCGGTCGCCGAGGCCATCAAGGAGACCGGCGCCGACGTGTCGATCGCCTTCGTGCCGCCGGCGTTCTCCAAGGACGCCATCATCGAGGCCATCGACGCCGAGATCCCACTGCTGGTGGTCATCACCGAGGGCATCCCGGTGCAGGACAGCGCCTATGCGTGGGCCTACAACGTGGCCAAGGGTGAGAAGACCCGGATCATCGGCCCGAACTGCCCCGGCATCATCACCCCCGGTGAGTCGCTGGTCGGCATCACGCCGAACAACATCACCGGCAAGGGCCCGATCGGTCTGGTGTCCAAGTCCGGCACGCTGACCTACCAGATGATGTACGAGCTGCGCGATCTCGGCTTCTCCACCGCGATCGGCATCGGTGGTGACCCGGTCATCGGCACCACCCACATCGACGCCATCGCGGCCTTCGAGAAGGACCCGGAGACCAAGGTCATCGTGATGATCGGCGAGATCGGTGGCGACGCCGAAGAGCGGGCCGCCGACTACATCAAGGCCAACGTCAGCAAGCCGGTGGTGGGTTACGTCGCGGGCTTCACCGCCCCCGAAGGCAAGACCATGGGCCACGCCGGCGCCATCGTGTCGGGCTCGTCGGGTACCGCTGCGGCCAAGCAGGAAGCCCTGGAGGCGGCCGGCGTGAAGGTCGGCAAGACCCCGTCGGCCACCGCCCGGCTGGCGCGCGAGATCTACGAGAGCCTCTGAGGATCCGCACACTGCAACGACGAAAGCGGCGTCAGGCCTTCGGGTCTGGCGCCGCTTTCGTTTTCGGGCGCGACGTTCTCTGGCGCGGTGTGGTCGGGCGCGGCGGGTCCGGCTCCAGCTCGGCGACCGCCGCCAGCAGCAGCGACAGCTCGCCATCTCGGTACTGCAGGTAGTAGCGCAGCAGCGGTTCGGTCAGGTCGTACCAGGAGGCGCGCCGGTCACCGTCGCTGGCTTTAGACGATGTGACCCAACGGGATTCGGCGAGGCGGCCCAGCGCGGCAGCCGCCGACTGGTTGGAGATGCCCACGCTGTGCGCGAGGTCGCCGACCGTGCGCGGCCCGGTGCCGCGCGCCAGCTCGACCACCAGACGCTGCTCGCCGGCCGGAAGCTGCCACAGCAGCTGCTGATAGTGCGGGGCCAGCCGGTCCAGCAGTTCGGTCAGCACCGGGACCAGTTGCCGCAGGCTCGGCTCGTCGACCAACTCGGCGAGCATGTGCCAGTGTCGCGGCAGGCCACCGAATATCCGGTGGATGAGCGAAAGTCGTTGCCGGCCCGGGCCCGATTCCAAGTAGCGCGCCAGCGGCCCGTCGCCACGGGAACGGGCCGTGTGGCTCAGCAACCGAACGGCGTCGTCGACCTCGAGTTCGGGCACCGATTCGATGATGAACGATCCGTACCAGGGCAACGTCCGGGAGGACACGCCGGCGAACAACGCCGGTGCGGTGGCCAACACCAGTACCGCCGTGGAGGTTTCGACCAGGGCGCGCAGACTGCCCTGCCCGGCCTCGCCGACGGCCGTGAACACCCGGTCCAAGTTCTCGATCACCAGCAGGATCATCCGGCCGCCGGCGGCCGCCAGCACCGCCGACTCGATCCCGATCGAATCTCGTTGGCGGCGAAGTTCTTTGGCATGCTCACCCAGCTGCCCGTCGATGGCTGCGGCGATCTCGACAAGCAGATCGAGGTAGGACCCGATCGCCAGCGAGTCCTCCGGGATCACCACCGACAGCGTGGTCTTCGCGGTCGCCGGGTCGGCCAGCGCGCGGTGCAGCGCCAGCTGCACGGTATGGGTCTTGCCGGCCCCGCGCGGCCCGATCAGCAGGGTGTGCGGGCGGGCGCCGTCGCGGGCGGCGGACTGGATCCGGGCCACCAGGGTGTCGACCAGTTGCCCGGACCCGACGGTGGCTGCCTCGAGTTCCTCGGGCGTCAACGCGGTGGGCGTGAACACCGGGTGCACGGTCATCGCCGCATCGACCGCCAGGCGCGCTGGATCAACGGCGAGGCGAAGCGTTCGGCTTCTCCGGTGCGGACCAGATAGTGATCCAGGGCCAGGCGTTCCAGATATCCCACCAGCTGGTCACGATCCCGCAGCTTCACCCCTTCGCTGCGCAACCGCAGCCAGGCCGCGTCCACGGTGAGGGCTTGCTCGGCGTGCGCGTATACGTCGAGGATCTTGCCGATGATCCCGGAGTCCAACCCGTAGTAGTAGGCCAGTCGGTCCCGGTAGTGCCGCAAATCCCATGGGTCATAAGGATCTTCGATGGCAGCCGTGATCAGGTCGGCGACCAGACCGGGATCGACCGGCTGCCCGTGCTGTAGCCAATGGCTGCGCGCCGAGGCCACCAGGTGCTGGATGTAGTACGGCACGTTCTCGGCAGCCGCGGCGATCGCGACCGCGACCTGGTGCCGGTCGGTGACCGCAGTCTGGCTGCCCAACAGCAGACACTCGGCCAGATAGCCGGCGTGGTCGGGGCGGATCGGCCCGATCAGGATTTTGCGGATGTCGTTGACCGTGCCGGGCGCGTCGGGGGAGACGTGGTGGAAGCCGATCGAACCGGAGAGCACCGTGGCGAGCCGACCCGGGTACTCCTGACGGAACCGGCGCAACAGGTGCAGGAAACTGTCCCCGGTTCCGCGCTGTTGACGTTCCAGGTTGCGGGCCAAGATGGTGACCTCGTCGATGAACAGCACCAGCATCCGGCCGTGCGCGCGCTCCACGGCGCGGTGCAGCAGTTCGTCGAGGGCCGCGGCGGCCGCGGCGGTGCGTTCCAGGGTCACCGGTCCGGCGGTGAGCTTGAGCCGCCACTTGTTCAGCTCCCGGGCCCAGGCGGGGTCGAGGCGCACGAGCTCGGCTGTCAGTGCGACGACGAACTCCTGATAGGTCTCCCGCTCGGCGCTGATCGCCAGTACTTGGGCGCCACCGGCTGCTGCGGCGCGCTGCACCACCCGCGACAGCGAGGTTTTGCCGTGCCGCCGGTCACCGACCAGCACCGCGCCGGCAGTCGGCAGCGTGGCCAGGACTTCCTCGGTTTCCCTGACCCGGCCGACCACGTCGTCGACCGGCACCACACCGCCCACCACCAGGGTCATGGGTCGGACCGGCCAGGTCATTCACGAATCATACGTCGAAATTGACGTACGTCCAATACGTTGTACGACAATTCAGACGTATAACCCACCTGCTCAGTCCGCCCAACTGCTCGGTTAGCCTGACGAAGTAACAGTCCGAGCAGCAGGAAGGCTCGCCGCATGACGATCGACCCCCGGACACCGGTGTTGGTGGGCGTAGGTCAGTTCACCGAGCGCATCGACGATCCCGGTTACCGCGGAAGGTCCTCGGTGGACCTGGCCGCCGAGGCGGCCCGCGCTGCGCTGGCCGATACCGACGCCGACGTCGTCGCCGTGGCCGAGGCCATCGAGGTGTTCGCCGCGCTGCGGCAGTTCGAGCTGTGCACCCCGACCCCGCCGCCGCTGGGCGCGTCGGACAACTATCCGCGCTCGGTGGCGCGCCGGATCGGCGCGGACCCCGCCCGCGTGGTGCTGGAACCGATCGGCGGCAACGGGCCGCAGAAGTTGGTCACCGAATTCGGCGCTGCGATCGTGGCCGGCGAACTCGACGTCGCGCTGGTGCTGGGCTCGGAGAACGGTTCCACCCTGCGCTATTTCGCCGGCCGCGACGACAAGCCGGACCACGCCGAACGCATCGGCGGCCAACTCGAGGATCGTGGCTACGGCTACGAGCAGTACATCAGTGAATACACCGTCAAGCACGGACTGACCGGCGCTCCGGTGCAGTACGGCCTGCTGGACAACGCGCGACGTGCCCGGCTCGGTCTGGACCCGGCGACCTACCGGATGCAGATGGCCGAACTGTTCGCACCGATGTCCGCGGTGGCGGCCAAGAATCCGTATTCGTCGGCGCCGGTGGCACGTTCGGCGACCGAGCTGGCGACGGTCACCGCCGAGAACCGGATGATCTGCGACCCGTATCCGCGGCTGCTGGTCGCGCGCGACCAGGTCAATCAGGGCGCGGCGGTGCTGCTGATGTCGGTGGCCGCAGCCCGTCGCCTCGGAGTCCCCGAGCAGCGCTGGGTCTACCTGCACGGCCACGCCGACCTGGTGGAACAGGATCTGCTGGACCGAGCCGATCTGGGTGCCAGCATCTCGGCGGAACTCGCGGTGACCGAAGCGCTGCGGGTGGCCGGCATCGGCTTGGCCGAGGTGTCCACCTTCGACCTCTACAGCTGCTTCCCGTTCCCGGTCTCCGCGGTGTGCGACGCCACAGGTTTGGCCACCAACGATCCGCGGGGCCTGACCATGACCGGTGGGCTGCCGTTCTTCGGCGGCCCCGGCAACAGCTACTCACTGCACGCGATCGCCGAAACCGTGCACGAAATGCGGGAAACCCCAGGCAAATTCGGCCTGGTCGGCGCCAACGGCGGGGTGATGACCAAGTATTCGGTGGGGGTGTACTCGACCGCGCCGGCCGAATGGAAAGTCAACCGCTGCGCCGAGCTGCAGCAACAGATCGGAGCCGCGCCCAAGGTCGCGGTGACCCGCGACGTCAACGGCGTCGGCACCGTGGAGACCTACTCGGTGCGCCACGACTGGCCGCAGCGCACCGCGATCATCGTCGGCCGTCTCGATGACGGCAGCCGATTTTTGGCGACCGGCACCGACCCGGCCCTGCTCGAGTTGGCGGCCGACGGTGACCCATTGGGTGCGCGGATCGTCGTAGACTGCGCCGACGGCCTGAACCGGGCCGTGCTGGCCTGACGCAGGGGGTTGCCGGTGGCTCGACGGCTCGGTACGACACGCATCGTCGGAGCCGCGCTCGCCGCTTCGCTGCTGGTGATCGGCGCATCGGCGTGCACCTCAGTGGTCGACGGCGCAGCGCTGGCCGCGGACACCGACGGCCCCACGACCAGCAAGGTGGCGGTCGCCGACATCACGGCCGAGACGCTGCCGTCGCTGCTGTTGAGTGCCGATGAGTTGTCGGAGCTGATCGACATCCCGAACATGACGGCCGGTGAAACCTTCACCGCCCCCGACGTGACCACCACGCCGTTCCAGCCGCCCGGGTGCGTGGGCGCGGTGTTCAGCGGGATGGACCGGGCCTACGAGAGCAACGGCTACCAAGCCATCTATTCGACCCGCACGGTCGACAACTTCAACGAAACCAAGGTGGATCAAGCTGTGGCGCTGTTCGCCAGCCCGGCAGACGCACAACGCGCCCTCGACGACTACCTGGCCATGGTGCGCGGCTGCGTCGGCACCGTGACCGTCGACGCCGGAACCACCACGACCTACACGGTCAGCGGACCCGCGGACGCCGGAGACGGCATCACCACCTGGACCGCCGACACCGAATACACCAAACTCGACCGGGCGCTGGCGGTCCGGGGGACCGTTCTGGTGGATTCCCAGGTGATCCATCCCGAGGACCGCAAGCATGCCGAGCAGCTGACCAAGGCGTTGCTGGAGCGCATCGACACCACCGGCTGAGCTGGTCCGGCCCGACTCACAGACTCAGCGCGAGTCCAACCCGTGACCGGGCCGGGCGACCAGACTGAGATGGCACACCATGACCACCGAACGTGTCTCCGAGCAAGTCAAGTTCGCCTACTGGGTGCCCAACGTCAGCGGTGGCCTGGTCACCAGTGACATCGAGCAGCGCACCGACTGGGGCTATGACTACAACGTCAAGCTGGCCCAGACCGCCGAGGCCAACGGCTTCGAGTACGCCCTGAGCCAGGTGCGCTACGAAGCCAGTTACGGTGCCGAGTACCAGCACGAGTCGACCAGTTTCAGTCTGGCGTTGCTGTTGGCGACCCAGAAGCTCAAGGTGATCGCCGCGGTGCATCCCGGTTTGTGGCAACCCGGCGTGCTGGCCAAGTTGGGTGCCACGGTCGACCACTTGTCCGGTGGCCGATTCGCGGTCAACGTGGTCTCCGGCTGGTTCAAGGACGAGTTCACCCACCTCGGTGAGCCCTGGCTCGAGCACGACGAGCGCTACCGCCGCAGCGCCGAGTTCCTCCAGGTGCTGCGCAAGATCTGGACCGAGGACGACGTGGACTTCCGCGGCGATTTCTACCGGATCCACGACTTCACCCTGAAGCCCAAGCCGCTCAACACCGCTGAGCGGCCGCACCCCGAACTGTTCCAGGGCGGCAACTCGACTGCGGCCCGCCGCAACGGCGGCTACTACGCCGACTGGTACTTCTCCAACGGCAAGGATTTCGACGGTTTCACCGAGCAACTGGCCGACGTGCGTCAGCACGCCCGCGAGGCCGGCCGTGAGGTCAAGTTCGGCCTGAACGGTTTCATCATCGCCCGGGACACCGAGAAGGAAGCCAAGGAAACCCTGCGCGAGATCGTCGCCAAGGCCAACCGCCCCGCCGTCGAAGGCTTCCGCCAGGCCGTCCAGCAGGCCGGCAACGCCACCGGTGACAGGAAAGGCATGTGGGCCGACTCGAGCTTCGAGGATCTGGTGCAGTACAACGACGGTTTCCGCACCCAGCTGATCGGCACCCCGGAGCAGATCGCCGAGCGCATCGCCGGCTACCGCAAGCGTGGCGTCGACCTGATCCTCGGCGGCTTCCTGCACTTCCAGGAGGAGATCGAATACTTCGGCTCCCGGGTGCTGCCCTTGGTCCGTGAGATCGAGGCCGCCGAACACGATTCGGCGGCGGAGCCGGTTCGGGTGCCGGCGTGATCGGAGGCAGGTCGGCCCACTCGAATGTGTGACCGACGGGTGCGTCGAGAACTGGGTGCCGTGCGCTAGCGTGGATGGTCGAATCGCGGTTGGTCGCCGGCTGATGCCGGCGCGGCCGAACGCCGCGGTCGAAACGTAAGCGCCGCTGCAGGCGGCGCCCAACGACTACAGGAGAGGTCATGACCTACTCACCAGGTGGCTCCGGCTACCCGCCGGCCCAACAGCCCGGCTCGTTTGGCGCCCAGCCGCCGTCCTACGGCGGTCCGGCCGCCGAGCCGGGCCCCAGCAAGCTGCCGCTGTACCTGACCGCTGCTGTCGCGGCGCTCGGCTTGCTGGCCTATCTGTTCAGCTTCGGCCCCTACCTCGGTGAGAAGGGCGGCCGCGGCGAAGATCCGATCGCCCTGGAGATCACCCTGGTGGTGTTGCCGCTGCTGGCAGCGCTGCTGGCCGCCGTCAGCCTGCTGCCGAAGGCCAAGGCGCGCCACGAAGTCACCGCCGCGTTGGCGGTGCTCGGTGGTCTGGTCCTGATCCACGCCATCGCCACCAAGCCCACCTCGGCCGGTCCGGTCGGCGGTCGCGACGGCATCGAGCTGAAGTGGGCGTTCTGGCTGGTGTTCGGCATCGTGCTGCTGCAGGCGATCGCCGCAGTGGTGGCGCTGCTGTTCGAGAAGGGTGTGCTGACCCCGCCCGCGCCGCGGCCGCACTACGAGCAGCCGCAGTTCGGCCAGTACGGCGGCTACTACAGCCAGCCGCCGAGCCAGCCAGTGGCGCCGTCGGCTCCGCCGGCCGGCCCGCGTCCGGGTGGCAACTACCCGCCGCAGCAGTTCGGTGGCTACTCCGGTGGCCAGCCCTCCGGTGGCTTCGGTGCCGCCGGCCCGCAAAGCTCCGGCGCCCCCAACCCGCCGACCCCGCCGACCGGCTACCCGAGCTTCAGCCAGCCGCCGGCCTCGGGTCCGTCCAGTGGCCCGGCATCCAGCGCGCCGACCCAGCAGGCGTCGACGCTGCCGCCGGTTCCCCCGTCAGAACCCAATCCGTCCTGACTGCGGTCTGCCCGCGCCCGGTTCGCCGGGCGCGGGCGACCTGATTTAGATGGTCGAAAACCAGGCAGCGGGCGCGCAGCAGCCACGTGTTCTGGTCCGGGTTGCGTTCGGCCCGGCCCTGTTGGCGTTGGTCGTCATCGCCGCGGTGGTACTGCTGCAGCTGCTGATCGCCAACAGCGATATGACCGGCGCCCTGGGCGCCATCGCCAGCATGTGGCTGGGCGTGCACGGCGTCCCGGTCACGATCGCCGGGCAGCAACTGGGTGTCATGCCGCTGCTACCGCTGCTGCTCATGGTCGCGGCCACCGCGCACACCACCGCGTCGGCCACCGGGGAGCGCACCTCCTGGTTCGTGGTCCGGTGGATCGTCGCCTCCGCACTGGGCGGGCCGCTGCTGATGGCCGCGATCGCACTGGCCGTCATCCATGACGCGTCCTCGGTGATCACCGCGCTGCAAACCCCGAATGCGTTGCACGCGTTCACCTGTGTGCTACTGGTACATGCGTTCGGCGCGATCCTGGGTGTCGGGTCCAAGGTGGGCCGACGGGCATTGGCTGCCACCGCGTTGCCGCCCTGGCTGCCCGGCGCGCTGCGCGCCGCCACCGCCGGTGTGCTGGCGCTGTTCGGGCTGTCGGCGGCCGCGGTCGCGGTCTCGCTGGTGGTGCACTGGTCGACGATGCACGAGCTGTTCGGCATCACCAATTCGTTCTTCGGCGAGCTCAGCCTGGCGCTGCTGTCGATCCTCTACATCCCGAACGTGGTGCTGGGCGCCGCCGCGATGGCCGTCGGCTCCAGCGCCCACGTCGGGTTCGCGACCTTCAGTGCGTTCACGGTGTTCGGCGGGGACATTCCGGCGTTGCCGATCCTGGCCGCGGCACCCAGCCCACCGCTGGACCCGGTGTGGGTCGCGGTGCTGATCATCGGCGCGGCCTCCGCGGTGGCGGTCGGCCAGCAATGCGCCCGGCAACCGCTGCCGCTGGGACCGGCGATGGCCAAGCTGGCGGTGGCCTGCGCGGTCGCCGCGGTGACGTTGGCCCTGCTCGGCTACGCCGGCAGCGGGGCATTGGGCAACTTCGGCGACGTCGGGATCGACCAGGCCACCTTCGGGCCCGCGGTGTTCCTGTGGTTCTTCGCCATCGGCGCGCTGACCGTGGCGATGGCCGGCGGCTTGGTCCGGCGGCCCAAACCGGTGCCGGCCGCTGTGCCCGACGGCAGCGCGGCTCCCGAGGTGGACCCCGCCGGTGAGGCCGGCGTGGCCGCGGGCGACGTCGCCGCCGACGACGTCGTCGAACCGGAGTCGGAGGCCCCCGCCGAGGTCACCGAGGTCACCGAAGTCATCGAGGTCGCCGAGCCCGAGGACGTCTTCGACGTCGCGCCGGCCGATGAACCCGAGCCGGTGTTCGAAGCGCCTCCGGTGCAGGCCGCCTCGCCCTTCGACCCGGTCGATGATGACCTGCCCGACGCCGAGGACCTGTGGGCCACCGACGACGACGATCCGGCCTCGACGGAACCACCCCGAACCGCCGACTAAGCTTTGCGCGTGCAGCAACCCCTCCACGTGCCACCGAGTGCGCCGTCCCGGCTGGTCGTGTTGGCATCCGGCACCGGCTCGTTGCTGCAGTCCCTGTTGGCCGCCGCGACCGGCGACTACCCGGCGCGGGTGGTGGCCGTCGGGGTGGACCGGGACTGTCGCGCCGCGCAGATCGCCGCCGACACCGGCCTGCCCGCGTTCGCCGTGCGGCTGCGCGACTACCCCGACCGGGCGGCCTGGGACGCGGCGCTGACCGAGGCCGTCGCCGCGCACCAACCCGACCTGGTGGTCTCGGCCGGGTTCATGAAGATCCTCGGGCCGGCGTTCCTGGCGCGTTTCCCGGGCCGGATCGTCAACACCCATCCCGCGTTGCTGCCGTCGTTCCCGGGGGCGCACGCGGTGCCCGACGCGCTGGCCTACGGGGTCCGGGTCACCGGCACCACCGTGCATCTGGTGGACGCCGGCACCGACACCGGGCCGATTCTGGCCCAGCGTGCCGTCGAGGTGCGCGACGATGACGACGAACAGACTTTGCACGAACGCATCAAGGTGGTCGAACGACGGCTGCTGGTGGACGTGCTGGCCGCGATCGCGACCCGCGGCGTGACCTGGAGCGGACGAAAGGCAACCTTCGGATGACTGCGCGTAGACCGATTCGTCGGGCGTTGATCAGCGTGTACGACAAGACCGGGCTGGTGCCCCTGGCGCAGGGTCTGCACGAGGCCGGGGTGGCCATCGTGTCCACCGGTTCCACCGCGAAAACCATTGCCGACAAAGGCATTCCGGTGACCCCGGTGGAACAGCTGACCGGTTTCCCGGAGGTGCTCGACGGCCGGGTCAAGACCCTGCACCCGCGGGTACACGCCGGACTGCTGGCCGACACCCGCAAGGCCGAGCACCTGGCCGCCCTCGGTGAGCTCGACATCGAGCCCTTCGATCTGGTGGTGGTCAACCTCTACCCGTTCAGTCAGACCGTGGCCTCGGGGGCTTCCGAGGACGAATGCGTTGAGCAGATCGACATCGGCGGTCCGTCGATGGTGCGCGCGGCCGCCAAGAATCACCCGAGCGTGGCCGTCGTGGTCGACCCGCTCGGTTATGACGGTGTGCTGGCTGCGGTGCGCGACGGCGGTTTCACGCTTGAGGAACGAAAGAAGTTGGCGTCGCTGGCATTTCGGCACACCGCCGAGTACGACGTCGCAGTGGCGACCTGGATGGGATCGACGCTGGCACCCGAGGCCGACGGCCCGGCCGAGCTGCCGGCCTGGTACGGCGGCACCTGGCGGCGTTCGGCGGTGCTGCGCTACGGCGAGAACCCGCACCAGCAGGCCGCGTTGTACGCCGACGACGGCGGCTGGCCGGGCCTGGCGCAGGCCCAACAGCTGCACGGCAAGGAGATGTCCTACAACAACTACACCGACTCGGATGCAGCCTGGCGCGCGGCGTTCGACCACGAAGAGATCTGCGTGGCGATCATCAAACACGCCAACCCGTGCGGCATCGCGATCTCGGCGACGTCGGTGGCCGACGCGCACCGCAGGGCCCACGAGTGCGATCCGCTCAGCGCCTTCGGCGGGGTGATCGCCACCAACACCGAGGTCAGCGTGGAGATGGCCGAGACCGTCGCCGATATCTTCACCGAGGTGATCATCGCGCCGGCCTACGCCGACGGTGCGGTCGAGGTGCTGGCCAAGAAGAAGAACATCCGGATCCTGGTGGCGTCCGAACCGTTGCTGCGCGGCACCGAGTTCCGGCAGGTCAGCGGTGGCCTGCTGGTGCAGACCCGGGACGCCCTGGACGCCGACGGCGACGACCCGGCGAACTGGACGCTGGCCACCGGCTCGGCGGCCGATCCGGCCACCCTGGCCGATCTGGCGTTCGCCTGGCGCACCTGCCGCGCGGTGAAGTCCAACTCGATCGTGATCGCGCGCGACGGCGCCACCGTCGGCGTCGGGATGGGTCAGGTCAACCGGGTCGACGCGGCCCGACTCGCGGTGGAGCGGGCCGGGCAGCGCACGCAGGGCGCGGTCGCGGCCTCCGATGCCTTCTTCCCGTTCCCGGACGGCTTGGAGACCCTGATCGAGGCCGGTGTGCAGGCCGTCGTGCATCCCGGCGGGTCGATGCGCGACGAGCTGGTCACCGAGGCCGCCGCCAAGGCCGGGATCACGCTGTACCTGACCGGGGCCCGGCACTTCGCGCACTAAGGCGTGCCGATCCCGCGCGAGCGGTAGCGCGCAGCAAAGCCCTCGCACAGCGCCTCGACACCCGAGTGCAACAGCGGCATCGCCGCGCACAGACCCGGTCGCTCGACCGCGGTGAGCTCTTTGAGCAGCGGCAGTTCGTCGACCAGCGGGTTGTCGGCCAACTCGGCGACGAATCCGGCGTCGGCGCGCGCGGGCGCCGGTGCGATGAGCGCCCGGCCGACCGCCCCGAGGCCGGTGCCCTGCACGTGGTTCCACAGCAGCAGCGTGAGTTCGGCTGCTTCGGCCACGTCGCCGGTGAGGTGGCTGAACGCCTCGACCAGCCAGTCGAAACACGCCACCGAAGCCGGCGACATCGCGGCGCGCGGCAGCGCGTGGGCCAATAGCACCCAGGGATGACGCAGGTACAGCCGCATATCGGTCTCGGCGGCGATGTGCACCCGCGCCCGCCAGTCCGCTGTACCCCGCAGCTGCTCGGGGTACAGGTAGGCCGCACCGACGTGTGCGGCCATGTCGCGGAGCAGGGTGTCCTTGTCGGGTACGTGCCGGTACAGCGACATGGTGCCCGCACCGAGCCCCTCGGCCACCCGGCGCATGGAGACCTTTCCCAGGCCGCTCTCATCGGCGATGCGGACGCCCTCGACGACGATGGCCTCCCTGGTGAGGGTGGACTCGGACACGGCTGCGCCTTTCTGCTTTGACGCGATACGGCACGCGTGCGTACAGTGTACCCAGCATCTTGCGTACGTCGTACGCGCCCTCGGATATCCAGCAGGAGTCATCGTGTCCAGCACCCCGCGCCGCGCCTGGGGCGGTCTTGCCGCACTCCTGCTGCCGGTGTTCCTGGTGTCGATGGACGCGTCGGTGCTCTACCTCGCGATGCCGCATCTGACCACCGCGCTGCACCCCGACCCCGCGCAGCAGCTGTGGATCCTCGACATCTATCCATTCATGCTGGCCGGGTTGCTCATCACGATGGGCAACCTCGGTGATCGCTGGGGCCGGCGCCGGCTGATGACCTGGGGCGCCGCGCTGTTCGGCGTGGCGTCGGTGATCGCGGCGTTTGCCCCGTCCCCGGGCCTGCTGATCGCAGCGCGCGCCCTGATGGGCGTCGGCGGCGCCACCCTGCTGCCCGCCAGCCTCGCGCTGATCGCGAACCTGTTCCGCGAACCCAAGGCCCGGGGTGTCGCCATCGGCATCTGGACCGCGGCGTTCTCGTTCGGGATGGCGGTGGGGCCGGTGATCGGCGGCGTGCTGCTGCACCACTTCTGGTGGGGTT
This sequence comes from Mycobacterium sp. NGS45, assembly GCF_059812645.1. Lineage (NCBI taxonomy): Bacteria > Bacillati > Actinomycetota > Actinomycetes > Mycobacteriales > Mycobacteriaceae > Mycobacterium > Mycobacterium sp. NGS45. Next base: position 304,042 of record NZ_JCALDB010000001.1, read on the forward strand.
CGGTCTTCTTGATCAACGCCCCGGTGTTCCTCGCCTTCCTGGTGGCCGGACCGCTGCTGATCCCGGAGTTCCGCAACGGCGACTCGAGCCCGTTCGACCTGGCCGGGGTCGCGCTGTCGATGGCGGCGATCTTCCCGCTGGTGTATGCGGTGAAAGCCGCAGCCGGGCACGGCGTGCAGGCGCAGACGCTGGCGATCGGCGCGGTCGGTGTGCTCATGCTGATCGCGTTCATCGCGCAGCAACGCAAAGCTGCACATCCACTGATCCCGTTCGACCTGTTCGGCAACCGGATCTTCGCGATGGCGATCGCCGGCACCATCGTGGCGATGGCGACCCTGGGTTCGATGTCCTATCTGACCGGCATCTACCTGCAGTCGGTGGTCGGCTTCGACGTGCTCGCCGCGGCCCTGCTCGGCCTGCCCGCGGCGGCGGTGGTCGCCTACTTCTCCATGCGGGCACCGTGGATCGAGCAGTATCTGGGCCGGCGCGCCACGTTCGTGACTGCGCTGTTGGCCGCGTCTGCCGGTCAGCTTCTCCTGGTCGGTCTCGGCGTGGACGGACCGGCGTGGCTGTACGTGCTCGGCACCGTGGTGGCGGGCATCGGCTACGGCACGTTGTTCACCTTCGTCTCTGCGGTGGCGCTGGGTGCGGCCCCGCCGGAGCGGGCCGGTCAGGCATCGTCGATGTCGGAGATGAGCTTCGAACTGGGCACCGCGGTCGGCCTGGCCATGCTCGGTTCGGTGGCCACCGCCGTGTTCACCGGCCGCGCCGGGATGTCGCGGACGCTCGACGAGACCCTCACCCGGGCGACCGCGATCGGAGGCGCCGACGGGGCCGCGCTCGCCGATGCGGCGCGCTCGGCCTGGGTCGACGCCGTCGTCACCACCGTCGGGGTGTCCAGCCTGTTGCTGGTGGCCACCGCGATCGCCGCCATCGTGGTGATGCGCGACCGCACGTCGGCAGCCGACCCGGCGCCGTCGACCGGAGCCCAGACGGTGTCCGACACCGCCGGCTGACCGCCGACGGGCAGCGCCGTCACGCGCCGAAACCGCAGTTCATGAGTCCGGAACGGGGGAGCCGCTGACCCGCGTCGGCCGCACGTCGTAGCGTGGAGCCGTGACGTCACCAAATGATCTGCCCCGCACCGTCGGCGAACTGCGCGCTTCCGGCCACCAAGAGCGCAGCGTCAAGGAGGAGATCCAAGCCAACCTGCTGACCGCGCTGGCCGAGGGCATCGACATCTGGCCGGGCATCTTCGGGTTCGAGGACACCGTGCTGCCCCAGGTCGAGCGGGCGCTGATCGCCGGCCACGACTTCGTGCTGCTCGGCGAACGCGGTCAGGGCAAGACCCGGCTGCTGCGGTCGCTGGCGAACCTGCTCGACGAGTGGACCCCGGTGATCGCGGGCTCCGAACTCGGTGAGCACCCGTATTCGCCGATCACCCCGGAGTCGATCCGGCGGGCCGCCGAATCCGGTGACGATCTGCCGATCGAGTGGCGGCACCGCAGCCGGCGCTACACCGAGAAGCTGGCCACCCCGGACACCAGCGTGGCCGACCTGGTCGGCGACATCGACCCGATCAAGGTGGCCGAGGGTCGCAGCCTCGGTGACCCGGAGACCATCGCCTACGGCCTGATCCCGCGCTCACACCGCGGCATTGTCGCGGTCAACGAGCTGCCCGACCTGGCCGAGCGCATTCAGGTGTCGATGCTCAACGTGATGGAGGAACGCGACATCCAGGTCCGCGGCTACACGCTGCGGCTGCCGCTGGACGTGCTGGTGGTGGCCAGCGCCAACCCCGAGGACTACACCAACCGCGGCCGGATCATCACCCCGCTCAAGGACCGGTTCGGCGCCGAGATCCGCACCCACTACCCGCTCGAGCTCGACGCCGAGGTCGGTGTGATCGCCCAGGAGGCGCACCTGAGCGCCGAGGTGCCCGAGTACCTGCTGCAGATCATCGCCCGGTTCGCGCGGCTTTTGCGCGAGTCGAACTCGGTGGACCAGCGCTCCGGCGTCTCGGCCCGGTTCGCGATCGCCGCGGCCGAAACGGTGGCTGCTTCGGCCCGGCACCGCGGCGCGGTGCTCGGCGAGACCGAGCCGGTAGCCCGGGTGGTCGACCTAGGCAGCATCGTCGACGTGTTGCGCGGCAAGCTGGAATTCGAGTCCGGTGAGGAGGGCCGCGAGCAGGTGGTGCTCGAACACCTGCTGCGCCGGGCCACCGCCGACACCGCGCAGCGCCGACTCGGTGGTCTGGACGTGGCACCACTGGTGGCTGCGGTGGAAGAGGGTTCGCCGGTGACCACCGGTGAGAAAGTCAGCGCCAAGGACGTGCTGGCTGCGTTGCCCGACCTGCCGGTGCTCGAGGCGATCGCCGAGCGCCTGGACGCCGAGTCCGACGGTCAGCGCGCGTCGGCCATCGAATTGGCGCTGGAGGCACTGTATTTGGCCAAGCGCATCGACAAATCCTCCGGTGAGGGCGAAACCGTCTATGGCTAGACGCGGCGTTCCGCGCACCTCCCGGTACTCCAGCTATACCGGGGGGCCAGATCCGCTGGCGCCGCCGATCGATTTGCGCGACGCGCTTGAGCAGATCGGCCAAGACGTGATGGAGGGCGCGTCGCCGCGCCGAGCGCTGCAGGAGCTGCTGCGCCGCGGCACCGCGAACATGCGCGGGGCCGACAAGCTGGCCGCCGAGGCCAACCGCCGTCGTCGAGAGCTGTTGCAACGCAACAATCTCGACGGCACCCTGCAGGAAGTCAAGAAGCTGCTCGACGAAGCCGTGCTGGCCGAGCGCAAGGAACTGGCCCGCGCCCTCGACGACGACGCCCGGTTCGGCGAACTGCAACTGGAATCGCTGTCCCCGTCCCCGGCCAAGGCCGTGCAGGAACTCGCCGAATACGACTGGCGCTCGGCCGAGGCTCGGCAAAAATACGACCAGATCAAGGATCTGCTCGGCCGCGAGATGCTCGACCAGCGCTTCGCCGGCATGAAGGAGGCGCTGCAGAACGCCACCGACGAGGACCGCCAGCAGATCAACGACATGCTCGACGACCTCAACCAGTTGTTGGAGAAGCACAACCGCGGTGAGGACACCGAGCAGGACTTCAACGACTTCATGCGCAAGCACGGGCAGTTCTTCCCGGAGAACCCGAAGAACATCGACGAGTTGATGGATGCCTTGGCCAAACGGTCGGCGGCGGCGCAGCGGTTCCGCAACAGCCTGTCGGCCGATCAACGTGCCGAACTGGATGCCTTGGCGCAGCAGGCCTTTGGTTCGCCGTCGCTGATGAACGCGCTGGACCGCCTGGATGCCAACCTGCAGGCCGCCCGGCCCGGTGAGGACTGGACCGGTTCGGAACGGTTCTCCGGCGACGATCCGCTGGGCATGGGTGAGGGCGCGCAGGCGCTGGCCGACATCAGCGAGCTCGAGCAGTTGGCCGAGCAGCTGTCGCAGAGTTACGCCGGCGCGCAGATGGACGACGTCGATCTCGACATGCTGGCCCGCCAACTCGGGGACGAAGCCGCCGTCGACGCCAAGGCGCTGGCCGAGTTGGAGCGCGCGTTGATGAACCAGGGTTTCCTGGACCGCAGCTCGGACGGCACCTGGCGGCTGTCCCCGAAGGCCATGCGTCAGCTGGGTCAGACCGCGCTTCGTGATGTGGCCCAACAACTCTCGGGACGACACGGTGAGCGGGACACCCGCCGCGCCGGCGCCGCCGGCGAGCTGACCGGGGCCACCCGGCCGTGGGCGTTCGGTGACACCGAGCCGTGGAACGTCACCCGCACACTGACCAATGCGGTGCTGCGGGAGGCCGGCACTGGTGAGGCAGCACAACCGATCCGGATCACCGTCGATGACGTCGAGGTCAGCGAGACCGAGACCCGCACCCAGGCCGCGGTGGCGCTGCTGGTGGACACCTCATTCTCGATGGTGATGGAGAACCGCTGGTTGCCGATGAAACGCACCGCGCTGGCGCTCAGTCATCTGGTGAGCACCCGGTTCCGTTCGGATGCGTTGCAGATCATCGCGTTTGGTCGCTACGCGCGTACCGTCACCACCGCCGAGCTGACCGGTTTGGAGGGGGTTTACGAGCAGGGCACCAACCTGCACCATGCGTTGGCGTTGGCGTCCCGGCATCTGCGCCGACATCCCAATGCGCAGCCGGTGGTGCTGATTGTCACCGACGGGGAGCCGACCGCGCACCTGGAGGACTACGGCGACGGTGGCGGCCCGGCGGTGTTTTTCGACTACCCGCCGCATCCGCGCACCATCGGCTTGACCGTCAAGGGTTTCGACGACATCGCCCGCCTGGGTGCCCAGGTGACCATCTACCGACTGGGTAGTGATCCTGGCCTGGCCCGGTTCATCGACCAGGTGGCTCGCCGGGTCGAAGGTCGCGTCGTGCAACCCGACCTCGATGGCCTCGGCGCCGCGGTGGTGGGGGACTACCTGCGTTCGCGGCGCCGTCGACGCTGATCGCTGGCAGGATCTGGAGCCAGGGGTAGACAGTGGAGCAACCCGACAAGCCGAGCCGCGCAGAGGTCTGGGGCTGGGTCAAGGGCCTGGTGTTCGTCTCGATGCTGATCGCGTTCGTGCTGCTGCCCTTCGTGCGTTTCGATGTCGACACCGGCGACCCGGAGTCGAGGCCGTCGGAGTGCGCATCGGTGTGGAAGGCAGGCGGCGAGGGCAGAAGCGCCGCGGATCCGATCAGGCGCGAGACCATATGCCAGAACAAGCGCATCCGGACTGTCGCGTGGATGGTGATGCTCGGTGTGCCGCTGTGCGCGATGTTCTCGGTGTGGATGAGCCACTCGGATACCCGCCAGGACCAGCGTGGTCGGCGGCTCGGCCCGGAGTACTGGGACGGCCGCTAGATCACAGCTGTGACCAGGGATTTTGAAGGAGTTGCTGGTGTCTGCCGCGCCGCCTAGGATTCTGCTGAGAAACGCCTGAGTTTGCCGCTCACAAGGCCGTCCACTTCCACCGAAGGGCACCGCTCTGATGGCACCCAAGCCGATCCTGACCACCGGCGTTGCGCTGGCCAGTGCCGCTGCGATCATCGCGGCCACGCCCGCGGTGCTGCCCAAGGGTGATCAGGTGCAGGTCACGGCTGCCGAAGTGGACGGCATCACGCAGATGAGCGCCGACGGCCTGCAGCTGCTGGCCGCCGAGCTCAGCCTGAAGGGTCTGCTGCAGGCCTACGTGTCGGGATACGGCGCCCAGGTCACCGGTTGGATGGAAGTCGAAGACGAGGACGGCAACCCCGCCGGGTGGCAATGGGGCGGTAGCTCTGACTGCTCCGCCGACGGCGCGGTGTGCCACAACGGTCTCTTCGGTGCTGCGTATTACCTCGGCGACGCCACCATCTTGGGCGGCACCTCCATCGACAACGCCTTCTATGAAGAAGGTGTCATGCCGACCATCCACAGTGCTGCGGTCATTACAGCAGCTCTGATCGATGAACTCGACCTCACCCAACGCCTCACTCTGGCGAAACGTGTCGATGAGTTCTTCGTTGGCGGTGCGTTCTATGTGGCGCAGAGCATCATCAACGACAACACCGACGACTTCCCGGTGGTCCAAGCGCTGTCGAACGTCTTCTTCGAACAGGGCGTGCTGGGGATCGTCGAGGCCATCATCGACCAGATCCCGGAGAACGCGCCGAACGTCTTGTCCGGCAGTGAATTCGGGGAGTCCCCGGAGGCTTTGACCGGTTCCGCCGTCGATCCGCAGGCCGGCGAAGGCGACGAGCCCGACATCGAGCAGGCCAAGCCCAACGGTTTCAACGTGGGCTCGTTCTCCGAGGGCAACAAGCCGGCGCCGGACAGCTTCGTAACCGTCGGCGACGACACCGATGGTGGCCTGGGCGACGACACTCTCGGTGCGGGCGAGACGCCCGGCGATCGGATTCCGGATGAGAACGTCGATCCGCCGGCCGACGCACCGACGACGCCGGTCGACGACACCGACACCGCCTCGTCGTCCACGCCGCCGTCGTCCACGCCGCCGTCGTCCACGCCGCCGTCGTCCACGCCGCCGTCGACCACTTCGCCGTCGTCCACGCCGCCGTCGTCCACGCCGTCGTCGACCACTTCGTCGTCGACCACGCCCCAGCTCAACATCACCAAGGTCAACCCGCTGCAAGAGGCGGTCGACAAGTTCGGCGGCTCGTTCCTGAAGCCCACGCAGCGCGGTGGCGGCGGCTTCGCCAAGGGCAACACCAACGGTCAGAAGTTCGTCAAGAACCTCGAGCAGACCGCCAAGAAGGTGGCCGACGCGTTCAAGCCCAAGCAGAAGGAGACCGCGCAAGCTCCCAAGGCCGACGCGGAGAACGAGTAACTCAGCAGTCGCCGCGCTCTGGTCGCTGGGCGCGGCGCTTCTTGCGCTTGATCCCGACGCCGCCCCAGAGCGAGAAGCCCTTGATCCGGACGCGCGGGGCTCCGGGCGTACCGCCCGGCTCCACCTGCTGATCGAAGCCGCCCATCACGCCGTGGCCGTCGATCTCGACATTGACCTCCGGCGGCAACAGGATGGTCTGGCCACCCATGATCGAGTACGCCCGGATGTCGACGTCCGACGAGGTGAAGTCGGCGTAGCGCAGGTCGACCACACCGCCGCCCCACAGCGCGAACGTGGTCAGCTTGCGTGGCACGTTCCAGCGGCCGCGCCGCTCGAAGCCGCTCATGATGGCCAGCAGCACCGTCGACGGCGCGGGTTTGCAGGCTCCGCGGCGGGTGTTGGCGATGCTGGGCAGGTCGGCCGAGAGCCGGTCGAGTTCGCCGAAGGTCTGCGCGGCATAGGCCCGTGCCAGCCGGTCCTCGTATTCGGGCAGGTTCAACTGGCCCCGCGCTGCGGCGTCCGTCAGCAGCTGGGCAGTCTGGATCCGGTCGGTGTCATCGGCTCGGAGTGATGAGTCACGCTGCGCTGAATCGCCCATCGCCGTCGAGCCTACGACGAACCCGGTGAAGCGCAAAGCCAGGTGCGCTAATCGTTAACTTGCGGCGATCATTCCGCCCATTCCGGCGGCCGCTTCTGCAGGAAGGCGAGCATTCCCTCGCGCGCCTCAGCCGAGACGAACAGTTGCGCCGACTCGTCGGCCAGGCGCTCGGCGCTGCGATCGAACTCAGCCAGAATTGACGCCGTAGTCAGCGATTTCGCGGCAGCAAGACCCTGCGGCGAGCCCTTCGACAACGCCTGAACCAGCACCGCCAACTCCGCGGCGACGTCGGTCGCGGCCACGGTCACCAAGCCGATCTGCTCGGCCTGCGCAGCGGTGAACGTCTCACCGGTGAGGAAATAGCGACTTGCCGCACGGGCGGTCAGTTTGGGCAGCAGCGTCAAGGAGATGATCGCCGGCGCGACTCCGATGCGCGCCTCGGTCAGCGCGAAGCTGCTGTTGGGTCCGGCCACCACCATGTCGCAGGCGCCGACCAGGCCCATCCCGCCGGCCCGCACATGCCCGTCGATCACCCCGAGCACCGGCAGCGGGCATTCCAGCATCGCCCGCAGCAGCGCGGCCATCTCACGTCCGCGCGCCGCGGCCTGACGCTGCGGATCGTCGTCACCGCCGGCGCTGAGGTCCGCGCCCGCGCAGAACGTGCCGCCGGTGTGACCGAGCAGCACCATCCGCACCTGCGGGTCGGCGACCGCCTCGCGCAGCCCCTGATGCAACCGGTCCACCAACTCCGACGACAGCGCATTGCGGTTGTGCGGGGAGTTCAACGTCAGATGCGCGGCTCGGCCGTGTACCCGGTAATCCACCGGGCTGGCGGGCGCTGGCGTGCCGTCCATCAGTACGACCGCGGCAATCCGAGCGAGGTCTGCGCGACGAAGTTGAGGATCATCTCGCGGCTCACCGGCGCGATGCGGGCCAGCCGCGACGCGGTCAGCACCGACGCGATGCCGTACTCCTGGGTCAGCCCGTTGCCGCCCAGGCTCTGCACGGCCTGGTCGACGGCCCGGCAGGAGGCCTCGCCCGCGGCGTACTTGGCCATGTTGGCAGCTTCGGCGGCGCCGCCGTCGTCGCCCGCGTCGTACAGCGACGCGGCCTTCTGCATCATCAGTTTGGCCAGTTCGACCTCGACGTGGATGGCGGCCAAGGGATGTGCCAACCCTTGGTGCGCACCGATCGGTGTCTTCCACACCTGCCGGGTCTTGACATAGTCGGCGGCCTTATGCAGCGCGAACCGGCCCATCCCGACCGCGCTGGCCGCGCCCATGATGCGTTCCGGGTTCAACCCGGCGAACAGCTGCGCTATGGCGGCGTCCTCGGAACCCACCAGCGCATCCGCCGGTAGCCGCACCTCGTCGAGGAACAGCTGGAATTGCGATTCCGGGCTGACGATCTCCATCGGGATCTTGGTCCAGGTCAGTCCCGGGCTATCGGTCGGCACCACGAACAGCGCCGGCCGCAGGTTGCCGGTCTTGGCTTCTGTAGTGCGGCCCACCACCAGGATCGCCTGGGCCTGGTCGACGCCGGAGATGAACACCTTCTGCCCGGTCAGGATCCAATCGCTGCCGTCACGCCGCGCGGTGGTGGTGATCCGGTGCGAGTTGGAGCCGGCGTCGGGTTCGGTGATGGCGAACGCCATGGTGATCGAGCCGTCGGCGATCCCGGGCAGCCAGCGCTGCTTCTGTGCCTCGGTGCCGAACTTGGCGATGATGGTGCCGTTGATGGCGGGGGAGACCACCATCAACAGCAGCGCCGAACCGGCCGCGGCCATCTCCTCCATCACCAGGCTCAGCTCGTACATTCCGGCGCCACCGCCGCCGTACTGCTCGGGCAGATTGACCCCGAGGAAGCCGAGCTTGCCGGCCTCAGCCCACAATTCGGTGGTGTGCTCGCCGGCCCGGGCCTTCTGAAGGTAGTAGTCCTCGCCGTAGTTGGCGGCCATCGCCGCGACCGCCTTGCGCAACTCTTGGCGCTCAAGGGTTTCGATGAATCCGGACTGGGTCACGACTCTCCTTCTTCGCTGTGCACGCGGGCCAAGACGGCACCGAGTTCGACTTGCTGGCCCGCCTCGACGTTCAGTTCGACGACGACGCCGGCGGCCGGCGCGGTCAGTGTGTGCTCCATCTTCATCGCCTCCAGCCAGATCAACGCCTGACCGGCCTGCACCGACTCGCCGTCCGTGACCCCGACGCGGACCACCACGCCCGGCATCGGCGCCAGCAGCGAACCCTGCGCCACCGTCGAACCCGGTTCGACGAACCGCGGTATCCGGGTCAGCGCCACAGCGCCGCGGGCGGAGTCGACGTAGCGCTGCGGACCGTATCTGCTGACCTGGTAACTGGTTTCCGCGCCGGCGTCGCTGAGCACCACCTGATCCGGGCCGGCCGACACCACGGCCAGGTCCGGATCATCGGGCAGCAACAGGCCGCGGCGGGTAAAGCGGTACCGCACCAGGTGTTCGGCGCCGTCGGCGCTGCGGTAACTCTTGGTCTGCGCGCCCGACACCAGATTGCGCCAACCGCTGGGGATGCCGGGAAACGCCTGGGCGGTGGCCCGGTTGTGGGCGGCGTCGGCCAGTGCGGCGGCCAACACCGCGAGCCGCACCGTCCGGGTATCGGCCAGGGGTGTGGCCAACGGCGCCAAGCCGTGTGTGTCGAAGAACGCCGTGTCGGTGTCGCCGGCTCGAAATGCCGGGTGCCGCAACACATTGACCAGCAGGTCCCGGTTGGTGATCAGGCCGTGCAGTCTCATCCGGGTCAGCGCGTCGGCGAGCAGGGCGGCCGCCTGGGCCCGGGTCGGTGCATGGGAGATCACCTTCGCCAACATCGGGTCGTAGTGGATCGACACCGCCGAACCGTCGACGATGCCCGAATCCAGCCGGACCTCGGTGGCGCCGGTACTGCGGAACTGGCTGCCGGCGGTGGGAACCTGGAACTGCGCGACGGTGCCGGCCTGCGGCTGCCAGTCCCGCGCCGGGTCTTCGGCGTAGAGCCGCGCCTCGATCGAATGTCCCTGCGGCGCAATGGTCATGGGCTGCAGACGGGCACCGTCGGCGATCTCCAGTTGCAGCTGCACCAGGTCCAATCCGGTGGTCGCTTCGGTGACCGGGTGCTCCACCTGCAGCCGGGTGTTCATCTCCAGGAAGTAGAAGTCGCCGTCGTCGTCGGCCAGGAACTCCACGGTGCCCGCGCCGGTGTAACCGATCGCTCGGGCCGCCAGTTCGGCGGCGTCGAACAGCCGCGCACGCATCCCAGGAATCCGCTGCACCAGCGGCGCGGGCGCTTCCTCGATGATCTTCTGGTGCCGGCGCTGAATTGAACATTCCCGTTCGCCGACCGCCCACACCGTGCCGTGCGTGTCAGCCAGCAACTGCACCTCGATGTGGTGCCCGGCGGGCAGGTAGCGCTCACAGAACACCGTCTGGTCGCCGAACGCCGACTTGGCTTCTCGGCGTGCGGCGTCGACCTGCGCGTTGAGTTGGTCGAGGTGCTCGACCACCCGCATGCCGCGCCCCCCGCCCCCGGCGGAGGCCTTGATCAGCACCGGTAGCTGCTCGGCGGTCACGGCGTCCGGGTCGAGTTCGTCGAGTACCGGTACGCCGGCGGCGGCCATCATCTTCTTGGCCTCGATCTTGGAGCCCATCGCTGCCATCGCGGCGGGCGGCGGGCCCACCCAGGTCAAGCCGGCAGCAAGCACTGCGGCCGCGAAATCGGGGTTCTCGGAGAGGAATCCGTAACCGGGGTGGATGGCATCGGCTCCGGCGGTGACGGCTGCGGCCAGCAGCGCCTCGATGTCCAGGTAACCCTTGACGTGTCCCAGCCGCACCCGGACGTCGGCCTCGGCGACGTGCGGCGCCGACGCGTCGGGCTCGGTGTACACCGCGACGGTACCCAGCCCGAGCCGGCGGCAGGTGGCGAACACCCGGCGGGCGATCTCGCCGCGGTTGGCCACCAGAACCTTGCTGATCATCAGCGCGTCACATCCGGAAGACGCCGAAGTTCGACGTCCCCTCGATCGGGGCATTGGCGATGGCCGACAGGCACATTCCCAAGACCGTGCGGGTGTCCCGAGGGTCGATCACGCCGTCGTCGTAGAGCCGCCCGGACAGGAACATCGGCAGTGACTCGGCTTCGATCTGGGCTTCCACCGCGGCGCGCAGTGCGGCGTCGGCGTCCTCATCGACGGTTTGGCCGCGGGCCGCGGCGGCCGCACGGCTGACGATGGACAGCACGCCGGCCAATTGCGGCCCACCCATCACCGCGGATTTGGCGCTGGGCCAGGCGAACAGGAACCGCGGGTCGAAGGCACGGCCGCACATTCCGTAATGACCTGCGCCGTAGGACGCCCCGATCAGCAAACTGAGGTGCGGCACAGTCGAATTGGATACCGCGTTGATCATCATCGACCCGTGCTTGATCATCCCGCCTTCCTCATAGGCCTTGCCGACCATGTACCCGGTGGTGTTGTGCAAGAACAGCAGCGGCGTGTCGGAGCGGTTGGCCAGCTGGATGAACTGGGTGGCCTTCTGGGATTCCTCGGAGAACAACACGCCCCGGGCATTGGCCAGGATGCCCAGCGGATAGCCGTGCAGCCGGGACCATCCGGTGACCAGGGAACTGCCGTAGAGCGGTTTGAACTCGTCGAACTCGCTGCCGTCGACGATCCGTGCGATCACCTCGCGCGGATCGAACGGGATGCGCAGATCGGCCGGGACGATTCCGATCAACTCGTCCTCGTCGAACAGCGGGGCGCGCACCGGCGCCGGCGCCGGGCCCAGCTTGCGCCAGTTCAGCCGCGCCACGATCCGCCGGCCGATCCGCAACGCATCGAGTTCATCGACCGCTAGGTAGTCCCCGAGTCCCGATGTGCGGGCGTGCATTTCGGCACCACCGAGCGCCTCGTCGTCGGAGTCCTCCCCGGTGGCCATCTTGACCAGCGGCGGGCCGGCAAGGAACACCTTGGACCGGTCCTTGATCATCACCACGTGATCGGACATCCCCGGGATGTAGGCGCCGCCGGCGGTGGAGTTGCCGAACACCAGCGCGATCGTGGGGATGCCGGCCGCCGACAGCCGGGTCAGGTCGCGGAACAGTTGGCCGCCGGGGATGAAGATCTCCTTCTGGGTCGGCAGGTCCGCGCCGCCGGACTCCACAAGCGAGATCACCGGAAGTCGATTCGCCAAGGCAATCTGGTTGGCCCGCAAGATCTTGCGCAACGTCCACGGATTGCTGGTGCCGCCCTTGACGGTGGGGTCGTTGGCCACCAGCATGCACTCGGTGCCCGCTACCGCCCCGATTCCGGTGACCACCGAGGCGCCGACCGCGAAGTCGCTCCCGTAGGCCGCCAGCGGGCACAATTCCAGGAACGGGGCATCAGAGTCCAGCAGCGCCTCGATGCGTTCCCGCGCGGTCAGCTTGCCGCGGGCATGGTGGCGTTCCACGTACTTGGTGCCGCCGCCGGCGAGTACCTTGGCGAATTCGGCATCCAGTTCGGTCAGTTTGGCCGACGTCGCCGCGGCCGCGTCGCGGTAGCCGGGTCCGGTCGGGTCGAGGGTGGAGCGCAAGACACTCACGTCAGCAACACCTCCGGGATGTCGATGTGTCGACTGCGCAGCCATTCGCCGAGGCCCTTGGCTTGCGGGTCGAATCGGGCGTTGTAGGCCACGCCTTGACCGAGCAGCCCGTCGATCACGAAGTTCACCGCGCGCAGGTTGGGCAGCAGGTGACGCGTGACGGGCAGTCCGACCACCTCGGGCAGCAGCCGCTCAAGGCTGTCGGTGCTCAACGCATGGGCCAGCCAGCGCCACTGCTCGTCGGTGCGGACCCAGACTCCGATATTGGCGCTGCCGCCCTTGTCGCCGCTGCGCGCTCCGGCGATCAGCCCGAGCGGCACCCGTCGGGTCGGCGCGTCGGGCAATGGCTGCGGCAGCGGGGGCGCGGCGGCCGGGTCGAGCGCCTGCGTCTCGGCGGGCGGGGCGATCTCGGTGCGGCTACCGTCGGCCAACACGGCGACGTGCGGCACCTCCGCGGCGTCGACATAACCGGCCGTGAACACGCCGTAGATCTGCGCATCGCCGGGCGGGCCGGTGGCGTGGAAGCCGGGATAGCTGCCCAAAGCGAGCTCCACCCCGGCCGCCGAGAATGCGCGGCCGACCTTCTGCGGGTCGGGGTCCCGCACCGTGCAGTGCAGCAGCGCGCTCGCGGTTTCCTGGGTGTCGGCGTCGGGATGGTCGGTGCGCGCCAGGGTCCAGCGCATCTCGGCCGGCTCCTCGCCCATGACGGCGAGCAATTGCCGTTGCACCAGTTCGGCTTTGGCGTCGATGTCCAAGCCGGTGAGCACGAAGGTGAACTCGTTGCGGTACCCGCCGATCGCGTTGAGCGAGACCTTCAAGGTGGGCGGCGGGGGCTCGCCCACCACCCCGGTGATCTGCACCCGATCGGGGCCCGCCGCCGCCAGCGTGACGGTGTCCATCCGGGCGGTCACGTCCGGATTGGCGTAGCGCGCACCGCCGATCTCGTAGAGCAGCTGGGCGGTGACGGTGCCGACGCTGACTTCGCCCAGGGTGCCGGGATGCTTGGTGATCACCGATGAGCCGTCGGCGTGGATCTCGGCGAGCGGGAAACCCGGGTAGCTGAGCTGATCGATCTCGGTGAAGAACGCGTAGTTCCCGCCGGTGGCCTGCAGTCCGCACTCGATCACGTGGCCGGCGACGAGGGCGCCGGCCAGTTGGTCGTAATCGGTGCGGCCCCAACCGAAGTGGTGGGCGGCCGGCCCGACGGTCACCGATGCGTCGGTGACCCGGCCGGTCACGACGACGTCGGCGCCGGCGTCCAGGCACTCGACGATGCCCCACGCGCCCAGGTAGGCGTTGGCGGTCAGCGGTTGGCCCAGTCCCAACTCCTCGGCGCGCGGGAGCAGGTCGTCGCCCTCCACATGCGCGACGTTGACATCGAGCCCGAGTCGATCGGCCAGCGTCCGGATCGCGGCGGCCAGCCCGGCCGGGTTCAGCCCGCCGGCATTGGAGACGATCCGCACCTTGTTCTGCACGGCCAGCCCGAGGCACTCCTCGAGCTGGCGCAGGAAGGTCTTGGCGTAGCCGGTCTGCGGGTTCTTCATCCGGTCCCGGCCCAGGATCAGCATGGTCAACTCGGCCAGGTAGTCGCCGGTCAGGTAGTCGAGGTCACCGCCGGTGAGCATCTCGTGCATGGCCGATCGACGGTCCCCGTAGAAGCCCGAGCAGTTGCCGATCCGAACCACAGCAGTCAACCCGTGCTCCCGTCGTAGGCCATGGGTTCTCAACCGAGCGGTAGGTTACCTGGGACCAGCGGTACCGCGTCAAGGGTTTGGCGGGTATCGACGGAGCGGGTCGCGGCCCGCGGTCTCGACGGGCTACAGACCAAGTTCGGCCCGGGTGTCATCTATGGCCTTGCAGTACGCCGGCCCAGTCTTCCTTCGCCAGCGCGGCCTGGGTGGTCTCGAACAGCTCGTTGCGGGTCGCGAGCAACTGGTCGGTGGTGATCTTGCCGTCCTTTTGCGCCTGATCCAGTTCGAGCTCGAAGTCCGACAGCGCGGCCATGGCGTCCAGCCCGCCGGCCGTGCACCCGGTGGCGGCTACCGTCGTGGTTGCCTCGGCAGGGGTGGCCGCCGGTGTCGAGGGTGTTTCCGATTGTCCGCCGCAGCCGACCGCGAAGGCCACCGCCAGTCCCGCCAGCACTACACGTCGCATGATTTCCTCCCCTGGAAGACCGGCTGCGGGGCAGCCGGCGTTTGACCTAGCCAGACAGTAGGCCTGATGACGGGCGGCCGAACCCGGATTCGAGCAGCCGCATCGACGGTCCCGGGTGTCCGCGTCTGGCCACGCAATTTGGGGAGCCCGCAGCTCACCGGCTATCCTGAGGACCAACTGTCGTCGCTGAGGAATGCGCGCGCGACACCCCATGCCCCAGATCTGAAGGAGATGCACGCCATGGCCGTGCCGAAGCGCAGGATGTCGCGCGCCAACACCCGTAGCCGTCGGGCCCAGTGGAAGGCCGAGGCCACCGGGCTGGTGACCGTCAACGTCGCCGGGCAGCAGCACAAGGTGCCGCGCCGTTTGCTCAAGGCCGCCCGCCTCGGGTTGGTCGACCTCGACAAGCGCTGAGTGACCGCGCGGCAAGCTCGCTCCGCGCGCCTCTTAGGTCACTCTCAGGCGTTGGGATAACACTGGTGACCGTGCGAATACTTGTCGTCGACGACGATCGTGCGGTCCGTGAGTCACTGCGTCGTTCCCTTGCCTTCAACGGCTATTCCGTAGCGCTGGCCGAAGACGGCGTCGAAGCGTTGCAGGCCATCACCGATGATCGGCCGGATGCCGTGGTGCTGGACGTGATGATGCCCAAGCTCGACGGTCTCGAAGTGTGTCGGCAATTGCGTAGCACCGGCGACGACCTGCCGATCCTGGTGCTCACCGCACGGGACTCGGTGTCCGAGCGGGTCGCCGGTCTCGACGCCGGTGCCGACGACTACCTGCCCAAGCCGTTCGCGTTGGAGGAGTTGCTGGCGCGGCTGCGCTCGCTGCTGCGCCGCACCATTCCCGATGACCAGACCGACACCGTCGCGCTCACCTTCGCTGACCTGACGCTGGACCCGGTCACCCGCGAGGTGACCCGCGGTAAGCGGCAGATCAGCTTGACCCGCACCGAGTTCGCGCTGCTCGAGATGCTGATCTCCAACCCGCGCCGAGTGCTCACCCGCAGCCGGATCCTCGAGGAGGTGTGGGGTTTCGACTTCCCGACCTCAGGCAATGCGCTCGAGGTCTACGTCGGCTACCTGCGCCGCAAGACCGAGGCCGAGGGCGAACCACGGCTGATTCACACCGTGCGCGGAGTGGGCTACGTGCTGCGTGAGACACCTCCCTAGGCCCAGCTGACCAATGTCGATGCCGATCCCGTCGCTGCCGGCTGAACCCCGGCCGCCGCTACGCGCCAGAACGTCGCTGTCGCTGCGCTGGCGGGTGATGCTGCTCGCGATGTCGATGGTGGCCATGGTCGTCGTACTGATCTCGGTCGCGGTCTACGCGGTGGTGTCGGCCGCCCTCTACGACGACATCGACGCCCAGCTGCAGAGCCGCGCGCAATTGCTGATCGCCAGCGGGTCGCTGGCGGTGGACCCGGCCAAGGCCATCGAGGGAACGGCCTATTCCGACGTCAACGCGATGTTGATCAACCCCGGAAGAACCATCTACACCGCCAACCAGCAGGGGCAGACCCTGCCGATCGGCGCCAGCGAGAAGGCCGTGATCCGCGGTGAGCTGTTCATGTCCCGGCGGACCGTGGCCGACCAGCGCGTGCTGGCGGTGCGACTGCCCAACGGCAGCACCCTGCTGATCTCAAAGAGCCTGGCTCCCACCGACGCGGTGATGTCCCGGCTGCGCTGGGTGCTGCTGGCCGTCGGCGGGATCGGGGTGGTGATCGCCGCGGTCGCCGGCGGCACCGTCACCCGCACCGGTCTGCGGCCGGTGGGCCGGCTGACCGACGCCGCCGAGCACGTCGCGCGCACCGGTGACCTGCGCCCCATCCCGGTGTTCGGCAGTGATGAACTGGCCCGGTTGACCGAGGCGTTCAACACCATGTTGCGGGCGCTGGCCGAATCCCGCGACCGGCAGGCCCGACTGGTCGCCGACGCGGGCCACGAATTGCGCACCCCGCTGACCTCGTTGCGGACCAATGTCGAGTTGCTGATGGCTGCGCAAAAGCCGGGGGCGCCGCCGCTGCCGGATGACGAGATGGCCGATCTGCGCGCCGACGTGATCGGTCAGATCGAAGAATTGTCAACGCTGGTAGGCGATTTGGTGGATCTCACCCGCGACGACGCTTCCGAGGTGGTGCACGAGAACGTCGACCTGGTCGAGGTGATCGAGGGCAGCCTGGAGCGGGTGCGACGTCGGCGCAACGACATCGACTTCGACGTCACCGTCACCCCGTGGCACGTCTACGGCGATGCCGCGGGCCTGTCCCGGGCGGTGCTGAACCTGCTCGACAACGCGGCCAAGTGGAGCCCGCCCGGCGGCCGCGTCGGGGTGCGGCTGGCCCAGGTCGACCCGACGCACGCAGAACTCGTGGTTTCCGACTTCGGGCCCGGCATCCCGCCGTCGGAGCGTCAGCTGGTGTTCGAGCGGTTCTACCGCGCGGCGGCCGCGCGGGCGATGCCTGGCTCGGGGCTGGGCCTGGCCATCGTGCAGCAGGTGGTGCTGCGGCACGGCGGGATGATCTGGGTGGACGACACCGTTCCCGGTGGTCAACCGCCCGGAACCACCTTCCACGTCGTGCTGCCCGGCCAGCCGGATGAACCCGTGTCGGTGACGCAGAGCACACCCGGGGTCCAGCAAAATGGTGGTGCGTCCCGAAACGGGAAGTCAACGCGACGGCAGAGCGTTTACTCAGTGGACTCTCAGTCGAGCTAGGCACAGTGGACGTCAATGCTCGCGCCGTACGGCTGCCAATGAACAAGTAAGGACGAACCCGACCACATGACAGATCCGCGATATTCGCAGCCGCACCGTACCGGTACGCATACGCCGTACGGCACCGGCGCGTACCCGGCCTACAACACCGGCCAGCATGAGCGGTTCCAGACCGGTAGCCATCAGCAGCCGTACGACTGGCGCTACGCCACCCAGCAGCAACAGCGGGCAGCCGCCGATGCCTACCGCAGCGGTCAGCCCCCGCGTCCCGGGCGGCCCAAGCCGTCATCCGGCGGACCGCGCGCCGGGGCGCTGGCGGCCGGCGCGCTGGCGATCGCCGTCGTCTCGGCCGGGGTCGGCGGTGGCGTCGCCACCGTGCTGCGGCCCGCCGAGTCGGGGATCACCACCACGATGACGACGGTGGGTCCAGCGCCCAGCCTGCCGGCCGCGAACGCGCCGGTGGGCTCGGTCGAGCAGGTCGCCGCCAAGGTGGTGCCGAGCGTGGTCAAACTCGAGACCAGCCTGGGCCGCGCCAACGAGGAAGGCTCCGGGGTCATCCTGTCGGCCGACGGGCTGATCCTGACCAACAACCACGTCGTCGCCGGCGCCGCGGTCGACGACGGGCCGGGAAGTGCACCGATCGACCGGACCAAGCCCACCACCACGGTCACCTTCGCCGACGGCCGCACCACCACGTTCAGCATCGTGGGCGCCGATCCGGCCAGCGACATCGCGGTGATCCGGGCCGACGACGTCGACGGCCTGACCCCCATCACGCTGGGGTCCTCGGCTGACCTGCGGGTGGGCCAGAACGTGGTGGCGATCGGCTCGCCGCTCGGCCTGGAGGGCACCGTCACCACTGGCATCGTCAGCGCGCTGAACCGTCCGGTCTCCACGGCCGGTGACAGCCGCAATCAGAACACCGTGCTGGACGCCATCCAGACCGACGCCGCGATCAACCCGGGCAACTCGGGCGGGGCGTTGGTCAACATGAACGGCGAACTGGTGGGCATCAACTCGGCGATCGCGACCCTGGGCGGTGACGCACAGAACGGTGGCCGCAGCGGTTCGATCGGGTTGGGCTTCGCCATCCCGGTGGACCAGGCCAAGCGCATCGCCGACGAGCTGATCAGCACCGGGACCGCGCAGCATGCCTCGCTGGGCGTGCAGGTCAGCAACGACGTCGCCATCAACGGGGCGAAGGTCGTGGAGGTGGTCACCGGTGGTGCGGCCGACACGGCCGGTCTGCCCAGCGGCGTGGTCGTGACCAAGCTGGACGATCGGGTGATCTCCAGCGCCGACGCCCTGGTGGCCGCGGTGCGCTCCAAAGCGCCTGGTGACAAGGTGACATTGAGCTATCAGCAGGACTCCGGCCCGACGAAGACCGTCGACGTGACGCTGGGTAAGGCCAAGCAGTAATGGGGACGGTGCCGCCGGCGTCGGACCCCGGATATACGGTGGCTTCCATGGGAGAGTCTGTGGAGCTGGTAGGTCGCGCACTGGTGGTCGTCGTGGACGACCGCACCGCACATGGCGAGGCAGACCACAGCGGCCCGCTGGTCACCGAGTTGTTGACCGAAGCCGGTTTCGTCGTCGACGGCGTCGTGGTGGTGTCCGCGGACGAGGTGGAGATCCGCAATGCGCTCAACACCGCGGTGATCGGCGGCGTCGATCTGGTGGTGTCGGTGGGCGGCACCGGGGTCACCCCGCGTGATGTCACGCCCGAGGCGACCAAAGAGCTGCTGGACCGCGAACTGCTGGGCATCGCCGAGGCGTTGCGCGCATCGGCGCTGTCCGCCGGCGTCATCGACGCCGGGCTGTCCCGTGGGCTGGCCGGGGTGTCCGGCAGCACGCTGGTGGTGAACCTGGCCGGATCGCGTCCTGCCGTGCGTGACGGCATGGCCACGTTGAACCCGTTGGCTGCCCAGGTGATCGGCCAGCTTTCGAGCCTGGAGATTTAAACCATGGCGGGGCGGACACGATACCGATCAGCGACCGCCAAGTCAGCCAGCTGGCAGCTGAACATTTCGTTACAAGGGTGTGAACTGCGAAAACAGCGTCATTGTGATCTTCGTCACAGCGGGAATATATTGTGACCGCCCGGCACCGGCCCGACCGTGGGCTAGTTAACAAGATCTTCGGGAGCGAAATTCCCCGGGAATCCGCCGAGGAGCATGACCGGGATGCCGCGCGCGGTGATCAGGACCCGGACCGCTGGCTTCGGGATAACGTCCCGCCCCACCACGGTTGAGCTTTACTGCAGGTGAAAGCATTTCCGGCGGGTGGGAAAAGTTCCCGTGGACTTCCTCTCATCGCCCCTCGCGGGATAGATTCGCTCATTCGATTGTCAAGATCAGATAGCTGCCAGCAAACAAATTTCCAGAGGCGATTCGGGCGGCCGCCAGCGACGTACGCGTTGCCGGGCCTGCCCAGCGCCGTTATGTTCCTCGTGTCACTAACGATGTGTGAAACGTAAGAGCGACGTGTGAGGCCTCTCATTTGTCTCTCGTGCGGCGTGATTGGTGTCAGCATGTGGGCCCCAGGCACGAATAACCCCATATTTCGGTGCACCCCCGAAGAGGTCACCGCCGACACAAGCTAGGGAGAACATGAAGGTAATAAGTCGGGTGCTGGTGGCTTTCCTCGCCGCCGTCGCGACACTGTTCGTGGGCACGGGGACCTCTCAAGCAGGCCTGGACAATGAGCTTTCGTTGGTTGACGGTCAGGGCCGGACCCTGAACATCCAGCAGTGGGACACCTTCCTCAACGGTGTGTTCCCCTTGGACCGCAACCGGCTGACCCGTGAGTGGTTCCACTCCGGCAAGGCGCAGTACAACGTGACCGGTGACGGCGCCGACGACTTCGAGGGCAAGCTGGAGCTGGGCTACCAGGTCGGCTTCCCCTGGTCGCTGGGCGTCGGTATCAACTTCGCGTACTCCACCCCGAACATCCTGATCGACGACGGTGACATCACCGGTCCGCCCTTCGGTTTCGACTCGATCATCACGCCGAACCTGTTCCCGGGTGTCTCGATCTCGGCCGACCTGGGCAACGGCCCCGGCATCCAGGAAGTCGCGACCTTCTCGGTGGACGTGGCCGGCCCGACCGGCGCGGTGGCAGTCTCCAACGCGCACGGCACCGTCACCGGTGCGGCCGGCGGCGTGCTGCTGCGGCCGTTCGCCCGGCTGATCTCCAACAGCGGCGACAGTGTCACCACCTACGGCGAAGCCTGGGACATGAAGTAGTAGTTCTCCCTTAAGAAGCGCCCCCGACCGGCAGGCCGGGGGCGCTTCTTCTTTTGTCCTGCTTGTCCGCCGGCTGGCCCGTCCTGCTCGTCCGCCCGGCTGGCCCGTCAAACTCATCCGCCCGGCTGCGGTTTCATACGCAACACGCGGGGCAGGGCGTATCAAAGCGCAGTCTTGCCAGCCCCGGGGGACCGGATTCGGCTACAGCCGCGGGTCCACGGGTTCGGACTCCAGCGCCAGTACACCGAAGACGCATTCGTGGATGCGCCACAGCGGCTCGCCGGCAGCCAACCGCTCCAACGCTTCCAGGCCGAGCGCAAACTCGCGCAGCGCCAGCGACCGCTTGCGGTTCAACTGCCGCTGCCGCAGCCGCTCCAGATGCACCGGCTCGGTGTAGTCCGGGCCGTAGATGATGCGCAGATACTCCCGCCCACGCACCTTCACGCCCGGTTGCACCACACCCTTGGACCCGCGGGTCAACGGCTGCATCGGCTTGACCACCATGCCCTCGCCGCCGGCCGCGGTCAGCGACTCCCACCACTGGCAGCCGGCCTGTACCGAGGCCGCATCCTCGGTGTCCACCACGAGTCGGCGGGTCGGGGTGAACAGCCCCGGATCGGCGGCCACCAGAGCGTCGGCCATCTGCAACTGCCAGGAGTGTTCCCGGGTGGCCAACACCGAGCCTTCTGCGGCCAACAGGACGAACGGCGCCAGGGTCACCCCGTCCAGGCCGCTGACCGGCGCGCAGTAGCGCCGATAGGCGTCCCGGTAGCCGGCCAGGTTCGCCATCCGCGACCTGGCGGAGTCCAGCAGTCCGTTCACGTCCTGTCCGCGTTCCCGGGCCGCACCGAGCGCCTTCACTGTCGCGTCCAGGGCCGCCGAGCCGGCCGCAGCCACCGGTGCGAACTGCGTGGTGATCAGATCGGTGGCCTTGGCGCTCCACGGCAACAACTCGGCGTCGAACAGCAGCCAGTCGGTGCCCAACTGGTCCCACAGCCCGGCCAGCGCAACCCGGATCCGGTTCAGCAGTTGCTCGGTGAGCTCCGGCTCGAAGAACGATCGCCCGGTGCGGGTGTACACCGCGCCGCCGCCGTCGATGCCGAACCGGTCCCTGGCCGAATCGCGGCACACCACCGCGCGGGAACCCATGTGTTTCTCCTCGCACACCACCGTGGACACCCCGTCGGCCCGGTACCCCTTGAACGCCTCGGCCGGATGCTCCAGCAATCCCGGCAGCGACGACGTCGCAACCGGGCTCATGGTCGGCGGCAGGTACATCAGCCAGCGCGGGTCGACCGCGAACCGGCTCATCACCTCGAGCGCGGCCGCGGACCGGTCAGCCGGAATCGAGATCCGGCCCAGGTGTCGGGTTTCGATGCCGCGTTTACCGGTGACGTCGGCCAGCTCCAGTACACCCGCGGCCCGCTCGGCCTGCGCCGGCGCCGCCGCGGCGGCCAACGGCTTGCTGGGCTGATACCAAACCTGCTGTGCCGGAACCGAAACCACCTCCCGCTCCGGATAGCGCAGCGCGGTCAGCCGACCGCCGAACACGCACCCGGTGTCCAGGCAGAGCGTGTCGTTGACCCATTCGACGTCCGGGGTCGGGGTGTGCCCGTAGAGCACCATGGCCTTGCCGCGGTAGTCGTTGGCCCACGGGTAACGCACCGGCAGCCCGTATTCGTCGGTCTCGCCGGTGGTGTCGCCGTAGAGCGCGAACGAACGCACCGCGCCGGACGCCCGGCCGTGGTAGTTGGCCGGCAGCCCGGCGTGCGCCACCACCAGCCGGCCGCCGTCGAACACGTAGTGCGCCACCAGCCCGGAGCAGAACTCCAGCACGCGTTTACGGAAGTCATCCGACTCCGCGCCGAGCTGTTCGAGCGTCTCGGCCAAACCGTGTGCCAGTTTGACCTTGCGACCACGCAGCGCGCGCACCAACTTGTCCTCGTGGTTGCCGCACACGCAGATCGCGGTTCCGGCCGCCACCATGCCCATCACCAGCCGCAGCACGCCCGGAGTGTCCGGTCCGCGGTCCACCAGATCGCCGACGAACAGCGCCCGTCGCCCCTGCGGATGCGCGGCACCGACCGCGCGGCCGTCGTCGTCCCGTGCCAGGACATAGCCGAGTTCGCCGAGCAGCGCTTCCAGTTCGGTGCGGCAACCGTGCACGTCGCCGATCACGTCGAACGGGCCGTGGTCGGAACGCCGATTGTTGAACAACGGCTCGATCTCGAGCTGCGCGGCTTCGACGTCCTCGACCGAGCGCAGCACGTGCACCCGGCGGAAGCCTTCCTTCTCCAAGGTGCGCAAGGACTTTCGCAGCGCATTGTGGTGTCGGCGCACCACGTCGGGGCCGAAGTTCCGGTCGGTGCGCTCGGCGTGACGTTGCAGGCACACCGCTTCGGGCAGGTCCAGCACAATCGCCACCGGCAGCACGTGGTGCGCGCGGGCCAGCTCGATCAACGCCTTGCGATCCTCGCGGTGCACGTGGGTGGCGTCGATGACGGTCAGCTTGCCGGCCGCCAGCCGCTTACCCGCAACGTAGTAGAGCGCGTCGAAGGCATCCGCGGTGGCCGACTGGTCGGACTCGTCATCGGACACCAGGCCGCGGAAGACGTCGCTGGACAACACCTGGGTGTCCCGAAAGTGTTGCCGGGCAAAGGTGGACTTGCCCGAGCCGGACGCACCGACGAGTGCCACCAGGGACATCTCGGGAATGCCCAGCCTCATGGCGTCACCTCGAAGATCGCCGCCTGGGTCGGCGGACCCAATTCGGGATCGACCGGGCCGATGTCGAAGTAGCGCACCGAGTAGCCGTACCGATCCGCAGCCGTTTGTGCCCAGCTGCGAAACTGTGCCCGGGTCCACTCGAAGCGGTGGTCGAGATGCCGAAACTGACCTGCCGCAAGAGCTCCGAAGCGCACGTTGTACTCCACGTTGGGCGTCGTGACGATCACCGCGCGGGGCCGGGCCGCGCCGAACACCGCGTGCTCGAGTGCGGCGAGCCGAGACTCATCGACGTGCTCGATCACCTCCATCAAGACGGCCGCGTCGTAGCCGCGCAACGTCGCGTCGACGTAGGTGAGCGCAGATTGGCGCAGTGCCAACCGGTTTCGCACTCGGTCCGGCATATCTGCGAAGCTGCGCTCGGCGGCCTCCAGCGCGCCGGCGGACACGTCGAGTCCGACGATCTCGGTGAACTGCGCATGCGCGAGCAGTTCGCGCACCAATGCCCCTGGGCCGCAACCGAGATCGAGCACCCGCCGCGCACCCAGCTCCAGCAGCGCAGCCACCACCTGGGCGCGGCGCTGCTCGGCCAGCGGTGCGACCCGCGGGGCAGTCAGCGCGTCATCCAACTGTTCGGGCGCGGTGTCGTCGGCGGTCGCCAGCCGACTCAATGCAGCGTGCACGTAGGCCGGCCGGTACTTGAGGTAGCGCCGGCTGATGAACTCGCGCTCCGGATGCGTCGGCAGCCACCCCGCACCGGCGCGCAGCAGCTTGGCCACCTCGTCCTCGTTGACCCAGTAGTGCTTGGCGTCGTCGAGCACCGGCAGCAGCACGTAGAGGTGCCGCAACGCGTCGGAGACCCGCAGCGTGCCGGTCAACCGCAGATCGACGTACGGCGAAGCGCCCCACTGCGGGAACTGCGGATCCATCGGCAGCACCCGGGCTTCGACGGACCAGCCCAGCGGTTCGAACAGCCGGCCCACCAGACCCGCGTCGCCGCGGGCAGGCACCGCCGGCAGGTGGAGTTGCAGCGGGATCACGGTGTCGGCGAGCTGCTGTTTGCTGCTCACCCCGTTCATGGCCGACTTGAACACCGCGCTCAGCGCAACTGCCAACAGCGAGCCGGCCGCATACGGACGGTCGTTGAGGTACTGACCGAGGGCCACGGAATCCTTGCGCGCCAACGTCACCGGGTCGACGTCGAGCAGCAGGGCCGCGGTGCACTGCTCGGCGTCGGCCTGCGGATAGAAGACGTGCGCGACGCGTCCGGCGGCCAGCGGGAAGGTTTGTACCCGATCGGGGTGCTTGTGCAGCAAGAACCCGAGGTCGGTCGCTGGGGTGTGAGTCGTGGACAGCGTCAGGAGCACGCTGCACAGTATCCGTCGGCCCGACACCGTGTCAGCACAGTTTTTCGGCGGCCGCCCCCGAAACCGGGGCGGCCGCCGAGAACTCGGGTGTTACTGGCCGCGGTAACCGGGCGGCGGTCCCTGCTGCGGCGGAGCGGGCGGACCGGCGTGCCGGCCACCACCGGCCGGGGCCCGCACCGCGCGTTGCTGCTGCAGCAGGTCCCGAATCTCGGTCAGCACGGTCAACTCGGTCTCGTCCTCCTCGACGGCCTCGTCGTCCTTCTTGAGCTTCTTGAACGGCACGACGATCAGGAAGTAGACCACCGCGGCCACGATCAGGAAGTTGATGGTGGCGGTCAGCAAGTCGTTGAAGTCGATCGCGAGCAGGACGTTGCCGGCCTCATCCTTCTTCAGGGGGACGGTCAGGAATCCGTATTGCTTGTCGTCGCTGAACCCGACGGCGTCGACCAGTGGCTGGACCACCTTCTCGGTGAACGCCGTGACCACGCCGGTGAACGCGGCGCCGATGACGACCGCGACCGCAAGGTCGATGACGTTGCCGCGCGCTATGAACTCTTTGAAACCCTTGAGCATGCGGAGCCCTTTCTGCAGGTTGCCCGGTTGCGACTTTGCACGTTAGTCGGGTTTGCCGAGCAACGGGACAACTTCTGGTCTCGGTTCAATGCAGGGTCAGTGTCAACGTGTCGGTCAGCGAAGCACCGGCAACTTCATTTGCTGCCGCCGCAGGCAATGCGAGCAGGACGACGCGGTCGTCGTGCGTAGCCTGCGCAGGATCCGACACCAGCACGACGACCGCGTCGGTAGCAACCACCCGCGGGTCGCCGTCGGCCGCGGCGGCGGGTGCGGCGAGGACGTCGACGACGTCGCCGACCCGGATCAGATCGAGTACGGCGGCGTCGGCCAGGTGCAGCGGCACGATCCGCGCGTCGGGGCCGGCCGCTGATTCGGCCAGCCGCGAGCTGAGTAGTCGGACATCGGTGAGCACTTCGCCGCGGCGCACCGGGCCGGCCGGCGTGGCACCCAGCACGGCGGTCGGTTCGGACTGCGAACCATCCGGGACAGTGCTGCTCAGCCGGCTTTCCAGGCGCACGTCGTCGGCGCTCAGCGCGACACCGGGGGACAGGTCGCGGGTCGCGACGACGACCACGGCGTGGTCCCCGTCGGGGTTGGCGCGCAACGCTGCTGCCGCGGCCAGCAGCACCAGTGCGGCCGCGGCAATGCGGCGGGTCCGCACGGTGTGCACCCAGTCCGGCTGCAGTGCCTGCCGGATCCGGTGGAGCAGCGTGGGGTTCAGTGAGTCAGCCCGGCCGTCGGCCATCTGGGCACGGTAGAACGCCGGATGCGCCGAGCGTGTTCAGCGCGGCGCGGGGGTGTGGATGACGGTCAGCTGGCGGCGGCTGCGGCCGGCGCGCTGGAGCTGCTGCTGGAGTCGCTGGAGCTGCTGGACTTCTCCGACGAGCTCGAGGAACTCGACGAGCTCGACGAGCTGGACTCGCTGCTGCTTGATCCGTTCGACGACTTCTTGCCGGATTCGCGGTTGTCGGTGCGGTAGAAACCGCTGCCCTTGAACACCACGCCAACGGAATTGAACAGCTTGCGCAGCCGCCCTTCGCACTTGGTGCAGGTTGTCAGGGAGTCTTCGGAGAACGACTGCACCGCGTCGAAGCGGTCACCGCAGTCGGTACACGCGTAGCTGTAGGTCGGCACGAAAACCTCCGGGGGATGCTCAGAACTGTTAGCACTCTACCGTCTCAAGTGCTAGAACCGCTATGTGGCGAATGTCATTCCCCGGCGCGGCGGTCGGCGGCCACAGCGATCGGGGGCTTGGCTGGCCGTGGTGCTCGCGGTGATCGTCGCGGTGCTGGTGTTGACCTGGTGGCGCGATGGCCGCTCCAGCGGACCGTCACCGACCTGGACGCCTGAGGCCCCGACGTCGTCGCCGTCGGAGTCCGGACCTGCGCCGGATCCGCGCTTCGACACTGCCCGTGCCCAGTTGGCGGCGCTGCCGGTCAAAGGTTGGGATCGGCATCAGGACTTCGACCGCAGGGCGTTCGGCAAGGCCTGGAGCGACGACGTCGACGTCGAGTTCGGCCGCAACGGCTGCAACACCCGCGACGACATCCTGCGCCGCGATCTCACCGATTTGGTGGTGCGACCGGGCACCTGTTTCGCCCAAACCGGCGTGCTGCACGACCCGTACCGGGGCAGCACGATCGACTTCGTGCGCGGCCCCACCACATCCAATGCGGTCGAGATCGACCACGTGGTGTCGCTGGCCGACGCTTGGTACAAGGGTGCGCGGCAGTGGGACGAGCAACGGCGACTCGACTTCGCCAACGACCCGCGCAACCTGCTGGCCGTCGACCCGAAAGCCAACTTCGCCAAGGCCTTTCGAGATGCGGCCGGGTGGCTGCCACCCAACGAGGACTTCCGTTGCGAGTTCGTCGCACGGCAAGTGGAGGTCAAGACCGCCTACCAGCTGTGGGTGTCGGAGAACGAAGCCCGCGTGCTGGACGAGGTCCTGGCGAGCTGTTGAGCCCGCTGACCTACAGCTTCTGCAGCCCGCCGCGCGGGGTCAGGACGTGGGTCATCGGCACATCATGGGGTTCGGTCGGCAACTCGTCGAGCACCTCGTCGTCGCGCACCACGGCCACCAGCCACGAAGCCGGATCACGCAACGGCAGCGTCCGGTCGTAGTAGCCGGCGCCGCGGCCCAGCCGGACGCCGCGGCGGTCCACGGCCAGCGCGGGCACCAGCACGACCGGGGCCTGCGCGATGGTTTCGGCTGGCAGCCGCGGACCGGTCGGTTCCAACAGCCCCAACCCGGCCGGGGCCAGCTGATCGGCGCGATAGTCCGCCCACTGCAGTGCTCCGGTCGCGACGATCGGCACCAGCACCCGCACGCCGGTGTCGAGCAGACGATCCAACATGGCCGGCGTACCCGGCTCGGTGCCGACCGGGACGTAGGCGCAGATCGTCGGCGTCTCCGCCGCGCCGGTCAGGTCCGCGGCCAGCGCGGCCAGGTGCTCGCCGAGCGCGGCCGCCTCCGCAATCCGGGTGCTCGCCGGGACGGCGCGACGCGCCGCCCGCAACTCAGTGCGCAGCTGTGCTTTGGCCCCGACCTTCACGCGGTCCACAATGGCAGCCGCCCAGGTTGGGCGCCACGTTGGGCGCCACACCGCAGCGGGCTTCTTGCCGTTAGGGTGTCAGCATGTCGCAGGCTCCTTTGGTACCCATTCCGCGCACGGCCATCGTGCCGGCCGCTGGTCTGGGGACGCGTTTCCTGCCGGCGACCAAGACCGTTCCCAAGGAACTGCTGCCGGTCGTCGACACTCCGGGCATCGAGCTGGTGGCCGCCGAGGCCGCCGAAGCCGGTGCCGAGCGCTTGGTGATCGTCACCTCGGAGGGCAAGGACGGCGTCGTCGCGCATTTCGTCGAAGACCTGGTGCTCGAAGGCACCCTGGAGGCCCGCGGCAAGCAGACCATGCTGGAGAAGGTCCGCCGCGCACCCGCGCTGATCAAGGTCGAGTCCGTGGTGCAGGCCGAGCCACTCGGGCTCGGCCATGCGGTGATGTGTGTGGAACCGACACTCACCGACGACGAGGACGCCGTCGCGGTGCTGCTGCCCGACGACCTGGTATTGCCCACCGGGGTGCTGGAGACCATGTCCAAGGTGCGGGCCAAGCGCGGCGGGACCGTGCTGTGCGCCATCGAGGTGCCCGCCGACGAGATCAGCTCCTACGGCGTGTTCGACGTCGAAACCGTTCCGGACGCCGCCAATCCGAACGTGCTGCGGGTCAAGGGCATGGTGGAAAAGCCCAAGGCCGAAGACGCTCCGTCGCTGTACGCGGCCGCCGGTCGCTACATCCTGGACCGCGCCATCTTCAAGGCGTTGGGCCGGGTCGACCGCGGTGTGGGCGGCGAAATTCAACTCACCGACGCGATCGCGTTGCTCATCGAAGAAGGCCATCCGGTCCACGTGGTGGTGCACCGCGGTTCTCGACACGATCTGGGAAATCCCGGGGGCTATCTCAAGGCTGCGGTTGACTTTGCCTTGGACCGTGATGACTACGGCCCGGATCTGCGTCGCTGGTTGGTAGCGCGGCTGGGCCTGACCGAGCAGTAGAGGTTCCGTCGGCCCGGCTGGGTATGCGCCGGGCCCGACGGCGGAAAGGGCGCGCTGTGCGTTCGGTGGAAGAGCAGCAGGCCAGGGTGCAGGCGGCAGCCGTGGCACCTCGACCGGTGCGGGTGGCGATAGCTGAAGCGCAGGGTTTGATGTGCGCCGAAGAGGTGGTTACCGAGCGTCCCCTGCCCGGGTTCGACCAGGCTGCCATCGACGGTTATGCGGTGCGCAGCGTGGACGTGCTCGGTGTGGGATCGGCCGTCGACGCGCCCGAGATCAGCCTGCCGGTGATGGGCACCATCAAGGCCGGAGCCCGTACCCCGAGCCGGTTGCAGCCGCGGCAGGTCGCCCGGGTGCAGACCGGGGCGCCGATGCCCACGCTGGCCGACGCGGTATTGCCGCTGCGCTGGACCGACGGCGGTGACTCCCGGGTGCGGGTGCTGCGCGGGGTGCGTTCGGGTGCCTACGTGCGGCGCACCGGCGACGATGTGCAGCCCGGTGACGTGGCGGTGCGGGCCGGAACCATCATCGGGCCGGCCCAGGTCGGGCTGCTCGCCGCGGTCGGGCGAGAACGCGTGCTGGTCCATCCCCGACCTCGGCTGACCGTGCTGTCGGTGGGTGGCGAGTTGGTCGACGTCTCCCGGACCCCCGGCAACGGCCAGGTGTACGACGTGAACTCCTATGCGCTGGCCGCCGCCGGGCGCGACGCCGGCGCCGAGGTCAACCGGGTCGGCATCGTCGACAGCGACCCGGCCAAGCTGCGTGAGGTGGTCGAGGGTCAGCTCAGTCGTTCCGAACTGGTGGTGATCGCCGGTGCGGTGGGTGGTGCGGCCGCCGAATCGGTGCGCGCGGTGCTGTCCGAGCTCGGCGAGATGGAAGTGAGCCGGGTGGCCATGCATCCCGGGTCGGTGCAGGGCTTCGGCCAACTCGGTCGCGACCGCGTGCCGGTCTTCTTGCTGCCGGCCAACCCGGTGTCGGCGCTGGTGGTCTTCGAGGTGATGGTGCGTCCGCTGATCCGGTTGTCGCTGGGTAAGCGGCAGCCGATGCGCCGAATCGTGCAGGCCCGCGCCCTGGCGCCGATCGACTCGGTGGCCGGCCGCACGGGTTACCTGCGCGGGCAGTTGATGCGCGATCAGGACACCGGCGAGTACCTGGTGCAGGCATTGGGTGCGCCCGGTGCCTCGTCGCATCTGCTGGCCACGCTGGCCGAAGCCAACTGTCTGGTGCTGGTGCCCAGCGATGTCGAGGAGGTTCGCACCGGTGAAGTGGTCGACGTGGCCTTCCTCGCGCAGCGCGGCTGACCTGCGTGAACCTGTTCCGTCCTGCAGCTGACCACCCCGGCTGGCCCGCGGTGCTGGGTCCGCTGCGGGTGTCGGCCGGTGTGGTGCGACTGCGGCCGGTGCGGCTGCGCGACGCCCACGCATGGAGTCGGATCAGGCTGTCCGACCGTGCCTTCTTGGAGCCGTGGGAGCCGTCGGCCGAGGTGGACTGGGTTGCCCGGCACGCCCTTTCGTCGTGGCCGGCGGTGTGCTCGGCGTTGCGTGCGGAGGCCAAGAACGGCCGGTTGCTGCCGTTCGTGATCGAAGTCGACGGGCAGTTCGCCGGGCAACTGACGATCGGCAATGTCACGCACGGGTCGTTGCGTTCGGCGTGGATCGGCTACTGGGTGCACAGTGAAGTCACCGGCGGGGGAGTGGCCACCGCTTCGTTGGCGTTGGGGCTCGATCATTGCTTCGGTCCGGTGCGGCTGCACCGGGTGGAGGCCACCGTGCGGCCGGAGAACGCCGCGAGTCGGCGGGTGCTGGCCAAGGCCGGCTTCCGGGAGGAGGGCCTGCTCGAGCGTTACCTCGACGTCGACGGTGCCTGGCGGGACCATCTGCTGGTCGCGGTCACGGTCGAGGAGTTGTCCGGCTCGGTGGCCGCTGCGCTGGTGCGGTCCGGTCGGGCCCGCTGGGTGTGACGGGCCTTCCCTCACGTTGAGTGCGAACTCAGGTAGCAAAAGTGCGAGTGGCGGCCTACCTGAGCGCTATATGAACGGGCCGGGACCGAGATTCCTGTTACCAATGTGACAAAAGTGCCTGTTGATGCTTTGAAATACTGAATTACAGGTGTGTAATTGTGATCGGCGCGCCGCCCACGGTTGCGCTGGTCACAGACCTAGCCTGAACGGGGAAAGGAGCAGGCCACCATGCCAAGCATCCCCCAGTCCCTTCTTTGGATCTCCCTCGTGGTGCTCTGGCTGTTCGTGCTGGTGCCCATGCTGATCAACAAGCGGGACACCGTGAAGCGCACCAGCGACGTGGCCTTGGCGACTCGCGTGCTCAACACCAGACTGCGCAGGCGCGGCGGTCCGGCCGCGGGGCACGCCAGTGATCCCGATTGGCGGCACGAGGAAGATCAGGACGACGTCTTCGACGACGACGACGACCGCACCGGTCCGGTGGTGGTGACCGGCAAGCCGTCGCGGGTGCGGTCGGTGGCCGTCGTGGCGGCGGTGACCGTCGAGGAGGAGACCGACTATCTCGACGTCGACGTCGTCGACCCGGACTCGGGTGCACTGCCGGTGGGCCGGCTGCAGGAGGAAGAGCTGCCGCTGGAATTCGGCAGTGACACAACCACTCCCGAACCGGTAGCCGAAGCCCCCGAACCAGTCGAGGCGCAGCAGCCCGAGCCCGTCGAAACCGTGGCCGAGCAACCCGAGGCGCAGCAGCCCGAGCCCGTCGAAGCCGAAGCCGAGCCCGAGGCTGAACACGCCGAGGCCCCGGTCGCCGACGGCACCCAAGACGAGTACGAGTACATCGAAGACAGCTCCGGCCTGGAGCCCGAAGCCGAGCCGGGCACTGCGCCCGCACCGCCGCGGCGCCGGCACGTATCGGCCACCGCCGCTGCGGTCAGCGCCCGCAAGTATCGCTTCCGCAAGCGGGTGCTGCTGGCCATGTCGCTGGTGATGGTCGCGACCAGCCTGACCGCGCTGCTGGTCACACCGGATGTCTGGTGGGCATGCGGTTCGGCGGCCCTGATAACCCTGCTGTACCTGGCCTACCTGCGGCGGCAGACCCGGATCGAAGAGCGGCTACGCCGTCGTCGTATGCAGCGGATGGCCCGTTCGCGGCTGGGAGTGGAGAACACCAGCGACCGCAACATGGACATCGTGCCGGCCCGGTTGCGCCGCCCAGGTGCAGCAGTGCTCGAGATCGACGACGAGGACCCGATCTTCGAGCATCTGGAGTACACCAGGTTCTCCCGTGACTACGACCTGCCCCGGGCAGCAGGGCAGTGATCCGCCGGTTTTAATTTGGCGACGGCAGGCTGGTAGCCTGCTACCGATCAAGGGGCTATGGCGCAGTTGGTAGCGCGACTCGTTCGCATCGAGTAGGTCAGGGGTTCGATTCCCCTTAGCTCCACAGAATTTGACCAGTCGAGCACATGTGCGGGCTAACGTTGGGCACGCCGGAGTCCACCGGCGCTAGCCAGTCAACGCACTGCGTTCGGAAGGTGAACGATGGTCTCCGATATCCGTAATGTCACCGTGCTCGGCTGCGGCGTACTGGGTTCCCAGATTGCGTTCCAGAGCGCATTCAGGGGCTGCACTGTCACCGCCTACGACATCGATGACGATGCCCTGGCCGCCGCTCGGCAACGTTTCGACCAACTCGCCGCGACCTATGTCAAGGAGGTGCCCGAGGCCGCCGACGGGACCGCCACTACGGCTGCGCTCGGCCGACTCAGCCTGACCAGCGACTTGGCTGCAGCCGCGGCCGAGGCCGACCTGGTGATCGAGGCCGTGCCGGAGGTGCTTTCGCTCAAACGCGAGATCTACCAGAAGCTCGGCCAGTTGGCGCCGGCAAAAACGATCTTCGCCACGAACTCCTCGACGCTGCTCCCCTCCGACCTCAAGGACTTCACCGGACGCCCCGACAGGTTCTTGGCCTTGCATTTCGCCAACAAGGTCTGGCAGTTCAACACTGCCGAGGTAATGGGCTCGCCAGAGACCGATCCGCAGGTGTTCGCTGAGGTCGTCGAGTTCGCCAAGGCCATCGGGATGGTGCCGATCGAGCTGCACAAGGAAAAGGCCGGTTACGTACTGAACTCGTTGTTGGTGCCGTTCCTGCACGCAGCGCTACAACTGGCGGCCGGTGGCTATGCCGATCCGAGCGACGTCGACAAAACCTGGCGGATCGCCACGGGCGCCCCGGTCGGTCCGTTCCAGATCTACGACCTGGTCGGTATGCGCACCGCCTACAACATCATGGTCAGCGGTGACGCGGAGTCCCAGCAGTTGGCTGCCTGGCTCAAGACGAACTACCTGGACAAGGGAAAGCTGGGGCTGGCTTCCGGAGAGGGCTTCTACAAGTACACCTGACCCGGTCAGCCGCCCCCGACTCCATGAGGTCGGCCGATTTGACCGCCTAGCTGATCGCCGCGATCGCCGCAGCGCTATCCAGGTCGGCAAACGCCGCCGAATAGCGTTGCGCCAACGCCAATGCGATGTCCGGCCGTTGCCACAGTTCACCGGCGCTGGCGGTGCACAACCACAGCGTCAAACCGTGCGCCACCGACGCCCGGTAACGCAACCAGATCTCATCCAGACTCGGCAGCTCATCGGCCGGCAATCCCAACGCATCCCGGTACTGCTCGAGCAACTGCGCCTCGCCGGCGCGCCGATCCTCAGTGGTCAACGCACCCTGCAAGAAGTAGCCCAGATCCAGCGACCAGTTCCCGCGCCGGGCCACCTGCCAGTCCAGGAACCCCACTTCGCCGTCCGGCGTCAGATAGGTGTTACCGATGTGCGGATCGCCGTGCAGCAGCGTCTGTGCCGAGGCGGTCAACGTCCGGATGTAGGGCTTCCAGATGTCTTCGAGCAATGACTCGATGGTCAACGCGGCCACCGCCGGCGGCGCGTCATCGCCGAGACGTTCCAGCGCGGCCGGCAACGGCGCAATCTCCATGCCGTCCCACGGCAGGAAAGGTTCGAGCCACTCCAGTGCCGGGTGGTCCTGCACGCGTTGGCCCCAGAACCGGCCGTGCATCCGGCCCAGGCCGCGCACACCGGATGCGGCCTGCTCGATGGTCAGCGGCCGGGTGGCATCACGCGGATCGGCGCCGCGGGCATCCAGGTCCTCCATCACCAGCGTGAAGTCGTAGTCGTCCTCGTCGATGAGCGCGGTGTAGACCGCGGGGTGTTCCAGCGGCAGCTCGACGCCGGAGATGAACAGCCGGGGCTCATGGAACATCCCGCTGGTCAGCCGGATGAGTTCCTTGTGGTCGGGGTCGGCGGCCTTGATGAACACCGTCGCCGGGCCCGGCGCCGACGTCGGCGCGTAGCGCACCTCCAGCCGCGCGCGCCGATTGGTGCCGTCATCGCGCAGTGCGACGACGACGTCGTCGACCACGACGCCGGGGTGATGGGCGGCCAGGGCGGCCGACATCCAGGCCGGCGTGACCTCGTCCCAACTCTTGGGAACCGACAGCGGCAGGGCAGCGCTCAACTCGAGTCCTCTCTCGCGATCAATAACGACACGATACGTGTCGTAAGTGCCATGCGGAAGGCTCCGGCCGCCTAGACTTTCCCGAATGGCCGAACCACGCGCGGGCCGGCCCCGAGACGCGCAACTCGACCACGCCATCTTGGCGGCCACCCGGGCTCTGCTGACCTCGGGCAGCTACGCCGACCTCACGATGGAGCGGATTGCGGCCGAGGCCGGGGTCGGCAAGAAGACGCTGTACCGGCGCTGGCCGTCGAAGGCACCGTTGGTGGCCGACGCGGTGCTGAACGCCTACGGCCGGGACGGCTCCTTCCCGGTTCCGGACACCGGTGACCTGCGTGCCGATCTGTTGCGCTGGCTCACCGAGCACGGCGAGTTCATCGCCGAACCGGCCAACGCCAACCTGATCCGGGCCTTGATCGCCGCGTCGGCCGCCAGTCCCGGCGACCACTCCGATCTCTACGGTCAGCTCAGCGTCCCGCAACATGCCGGGCTGCTGGTGCGGTTGCGCAGCGCCGTCGACTCGGCCGAGATCCGTGCCGATGCCGACCTCGACGCCGTCGCCCGCGCCTTGATCGGCACCCTGCTGCTGCGGGTGCTCACCCGCAACAACGACAGTCCGGCAACGGGATTCGCAGCCCTGCTGGACGTGCTACTCGACGGTGTGTCCGGACCGGACTGAACATCGGCTGAGATATCGGCAGAAGCACACTCGGTCGGAGCGCGGTTGGACGTAGTCTCCAACGTGGCAGCCGGATAGCCATGCGATGACCAGGAAGACGATGCCGTGGCCGAACTGATCACTCAGCGGGCTGATCAACTTGCGAAGCTGTCGATATTCGCCGACTGCTTCCCGGCCGACCTGTACGGCTTGGCGCTGCAACTGCAGCCGCTGCGCGCCGAACCCGGCGAAGTGCTGATGGCGCAGGGCGACGACGCCGACTTCTTCCTGATCATCGGCTCCGGCCAGGTGCTGGTCCGGCACGTCGACGTCGACGGCGACAGCTCGGAGGTTTCGCTGGCGGCCGGTCAGCTCATCGGCGAGATCGCGCTGCTGCGCCACTCTGCGCGGATGGCCACCGTGCTGGCCGGCACCGCGGTGCAGGCCTGGCGCGGCGACGACGCGGCGTTCGACGAACTGATCGAGTTGCCCGGTGTGCTGCGGATCATGGTGCGCACCGCCCGCCAACGGCTGGCTGAATTCGTCGAGCCGGTGCCGATAAAGTTGCGCGACGGATCCGAAATGTGGTTGCGCCCAGCGCTTCCCGGGGACAGCGTGCGGGCCGGCGGCGGTCCGATCGAATTCTCCGCCGAGACCATCTACCGGCGGTTCATGTCGGTGCGCCAACCCAGTCCGGCGTTGATGGATTACCTCTTCCAGGTCGACTACGTCAATCACTTTGTCTGGGTTGTCACCGATGAGCACGACGACGTTGTCGCCGACGCCCGCTTCATCCGCGATCGCGCGCACCCGGAGGAAGCCGAGGTGGCGTTCATCGTCGCAGATGACTACCAGGGCAAAGGGATCGGATCATTTCTGATGAAGGCTCTCGTGCTGGCCGCGCCGGTGGCCGGGGTGCGGAAGTTCACCGCGCGGGTGCTGGCCGACAATGGTCCGATGCGCAAGATCCTCGACGGGCTGGGCGCAGTGTGGGTGAGGGAGGACCTGGGAGTGGTGATGACCGCGGTTGAGGTACCCGATCGGGCCGACGTGCATCTGCCCAAACATTTGAAGGCGCAGATCGCGGCGATGGCCGCCCAGGTACTGCAGGCGGTGAGCTGAAATGCCGCGCCCGCCGCTGAGCAAGGACACCACGCTGTGTATCTCGTTGGCCGCCCGGCCCAGCAACATCGGCACTCGCTTCCACAACCATCTCTATGAGCTGCTCGGGTTGGACTACCTCTACAAGGCGTTCACCACCACCGATATCGAAGGTGCGATTGTCGGCGTGCGGGCCTTGGGTATTCGGGGCTGCTCGGTGTCGATGCCGTTCAAGGAAGTGGTCTTGAGCCTGGTCGACCACGTCGAGCCGTCGGCTCAGGCCATCGGCTCGGCCAACACCATCGTCAACGATCGCGGACTGCTGACCGCTACGAACACCGACTACCTTGCCGTCGAACGGTTGATCGACCAGTACGGCCTGGATCCCGCGCGCAGTGTGCTGATCCAGGGCAGCGGTGGGATGGCGCATGCGGTCGGGGCGGCCTTCCGGGACAGCGGATTTGGCAACGGGTTGGTGGTGGCGCGAAACCCGGACGCGGGACCGGCGCTGGCCGGCCGGCTGGGTTACCGCTGGCGTCCACACATCGGTGGGGCGCGGGCCTCCATCCTGGTCAACGTCACCCCGATCGGAATGGCCGGCGGGCCCGAGGAACACGAGTCGCCGTTTGCGGACGAGGTGATCGACGCCGCCGACACCGTGTTCGACGCCGTCGCGCTACCGGCCGAGACGCCGCTGATCCGGGCCGCGCGGGCGGCGGGCAAGCAGGTGATCACCGGCGCGGAAGTCATTGCGCTGCAAGCCGCCGAACAGTTCGAGCGCTATACCGGGGTGCGGCCCGGCCCCGAGCAGATCGCCGAGGCGTCCGCGGTGTCGCGGGCCTGACGTCTAGACCGTGATGGTGGTCTGTTCGTCGATGATGTCGGTGGCCGCATCGAGGATGTCGGCTTCCGATTCGTCGACGTACGCATTGAGCTGCAGCACGTAGACCGCACCGTCGCCGGGGATCACCACCGTCTTCTGCGCGATCATGCCTTGGTTGCCGTCCATGTCGTAGCTGCCACCGATCTGCACCGCATCGAAGCCGCCGAGGCTGTCCCGGGTGCCCTCGCTGGGTCCGTCGAAGCCCGGAATGTTGCGCAGCTCACCGGGTGCCAGTGCGAGGATCTCGTCGGGATCGACATTGCCGGTGAGCTTGGACAGCAGCGACAGGATGCGCGGCGGGTTGTTCGGCACGGCCGAGGAGTCATAGACGATCGCGCCGTACGGCGCGGCGGGGGCGTAGGCGTCGGTGACCGACCAGCCCGGCGGGGTCGGCAGGTTGATCGTCGGGCCCGGATCCTGCGGCCGGAGCGTGGTTTCTTCAATCCCGTTCTCCAGCACGTAATCCCGGATGGTCCGATGCTGTCCGGCCTGCGGTGTCGCGGTCGGGGCGGCGGTGCTGGTCGCGGCCGACGTCGTCGCTTCGGTCGAGGTATCTTCGGGCGCGGTGCGAGCGGTGCCCTCGGTGGTGGTGGAGCAACCGGCCATCGCCACCGCGATCCCGGCAGAAATCAGAGCGGCGCCGACACGCTCGGCCAAACGGGTCATTGCTGCAGCTTACGGTGATCCGCCGGCCGCGTCGTCGATCCTGGGCCACTGGTAGGTCCGGCGCACAACGGCCCCGGTCACGGGTGCCGGGTCTCCGGGCGCCCCGTCCGCTGCATGTCATCTGACGGCGTTGTTGTCAATTTCGCTGCGCAACCCCCGGCACCGGCGCACACTGCTGCTGTACTGCGGGGTCGGGACCCGCGATGACGTGTGGGGACGTCGCTGCGGCGGGGCAGTGCAGGGGTTCTGATCTCAGGGGGAGGTCGGATCATGCGCGGGTGGCTTCGTTCGCTGGCGGTAGCGGTCACTGCATTGGTTGCGGTACTCGCGCTCGGTTGGTCACCACAGCTGAGCACTGTGGTGCGACTGCTGGGCACCACGGCTTTCGTGATGGGCGGTACCGGGCATCCCCTGGTGAACCGGAACGGAAGCCCGCCGAACTACCCGTACTCCGAGCCCGAGGTCGCCGAGTATTACCTGCCGCACGCCCGTGACATGTACATCGTGCCCGCCGGCGGTGGAAACGACGACGACTACCACATGGCGGTGGCCTGGACTCCCGAAGAGTTCTTCCCGGTGGCCGGCCGGATGACCTTCGACGAATCGGTGGCGATCGGGTTCGCCAATTTGTCGAACTGCGTGGCGGGCGACGACGACTGTATTGCGCACTACGAGACCAACCCGGTACCCGGGGATGACTTGGCGGTCTTCGGCTACTCCCAGAGCGCCCGGATCGCCACCATCCTCAAGCGCGTGTTGATCGCCGGTTACGACTCCGACGGGCCGCACCCGGTGAAGGTGATGTTCGTGGTGATCGGAAACCCTAACCGGGCCAACGGCGGGATCCTGCAGCGGTTCAAGGTCCTCGTCATCCCGATCCTGGTCGTGACGTTCGACGGGGCCACGCCGACGAACGGTCCGGTCGACGACAATGGTCACTTCCTGTTCCCGACTGTCGATGTCACCCGCCAGTACGACGGGTGGTCGGATTTCCCGCTGTACCCGCTGAACGTGGTGTCCTTGGCCAACGCAGTGGCCGGAATCCTCTATCAGCACGGCGATTACTTCGGTGCCCCGGACAGGCCGCTGGGCCCGCTGTACGACCAGGGCACCACCGGCGACACCAGCTACTACATGTTCGGGACCGAGCGGTTGCCGATCCTGCAACCGCTGGCCGACCTCGGCGTTCCGTCGCCGATCCTGACCGCCCTCGATGCGCCGCTGCGGGTATTGGTCGAGTGGGGCTACGACCGCGACATTGCGCCGGGCACACCGACCACCGCCCGCCTGCTGCGGTTGGAGAACCCGCTGCGTGATCTGGTCAACCTGCTCGTTGCGATCCCGACCGGACTCGATGATGCGATCGCCGAGGCCACCGGTGACCCCACCAATCGTCCGTTCGGGACCACGCCGGTGCAGTCACCGTTCGGTGTCGGCGGACCGGTGCTCGACGAGGTCGACCACCCGGTGGCTCCGGTGGGCCCGCCGATGACGTTGGCGGCGCCCGATCGAACGCCTCCTGAGACGACGGTCGGGGATCCCCCGGGCCCGGTGCCGGGTGCGGGAAGGACGTCGGCACCCCAAATGACGATGGTGACGCCAATGAACTTGGCGTCGCCGTTTGGGAACGAGCGGCTAGGACCCACCGCGCTGCTCGCCCCGGCCCTCGGCACGCACGAGACCCGTGCTGCCGAGGGTGCCGGGGGTCCCCAGCCGGATCCCGAGACCAAAGGTGCGCCACTCGGTGCTGACCCGTCGGTCGAACTGGACGATCCGCCCACGACGGCGCCGACGCCCGCGGTCCAGGACCTGCCACCGGCACCACCGGCCGCAGCACCGCAAGTCGAACGGCCGACTGCCGCTGCGCCGCAGGAGAACACCCGCCGGCCCTTCTCTCGACTCTCGCCGCAGCGGCGGCCGCTGTCTACCGTTGGAGCATCGAAATATCAACGGCCCCAGGTAGATCAGGATGAGGTCAAGCTCAAGGAACCGGCGCAGGCGCCGCAAGTGCGACAACGAGGGAATGAGGCAACGGCGCCGGGTGAGAGCCGGGCACAGCAGCCGCAGCGGGTCAGGACGGGGCCGCAGAGCAGCTTCGGCCCGCAATCGACCCGTCCCGGCCTCGGCTCACCCGGTCCCAACGACGCATCCGGTCCCGACGCATCCGGTCCCGACGCATCCGGTCCTGATGACGAGCCCGACCGCACCGAGCATCGGGACCGCGGCGACAACGTCGCCGAACGCCTAGCAGATCACGTCGACGTAGACGGTCATGCCGGTGACGGTGGTGACCGGACGATCACGTGCGCCCGGGGTCCGGGAGTCCATGGACGAGAACGTCTGGCCCGGTCGCACCGCGCTGATGGAGCATTGCTCCAGAGGCGCGGAACCGACCTTGTTCAGCACCACCTGGTAGCCCTCGGACTCCAGCTTGGTCACGGTCTGTTCGACGGACTCTCCGCTGGGTGTAGCCGCTGCGATGCCGGACATGCCGATCGCGCCGACAGTCAGCGCGCCTGCTGCCAGCGCGGTGATCAGCAGTCTGCTGGTTTGTTTCTGCATCTCGCTGCCCTGCCCCTCTTTGTGCCTCTTTGCCTCGCCGTTCGCCAACGCCGGGGGTATCAGTGCAAACCACTTGGTTCACAGTTTTGTTCCACAGGATTCAAAATCTGTTCACCTGAACTGCAAATGGCGGGATCTTGTCGCAAATTGGCGGTGTTGCGGGCGATTTCGGCCGCCGTGACCTTGCCCTCAGTGGGTTTGGCGGCGGCCAGGGCCGGGTAGCTGAGCAACCATGCGAATTCCGACTTTGATTGCCACCACGGTCGCCACCGCGGCGGCCGGCGCCATCGGCAGCGTTGCCAGCAGTTCGGGGGTGCGGACCTGGTACCGCACCATCGACAAGCCGGGCTACGTCCCGCCGGACGGTGTCTTCCCGGTGGCCTGGACCAGCCTCTACGCGAGCATCGCGGGAACGTCGGCGTCGACCCTCGATCGGTTACGCGAAAAGGGCGATACCGCCGAGGCCCGCGCGTTCGTCGCTGCACTGGCGACCAACCTGGCTCTCAACGCAGGCTGGAGTTGGGTGTTCTTCCGCCGGCACCAGCTGGGTCCGGCGGCCGTCAACGCCGGACTGTTGGCGCTCAGCAGTGCTGACCTGACTCGCCGAGTCGCGCAGGTGAATCCCAAAGCGGGCCTTGCCCTCATCCCGTATCCCTTGTGGACCACGTTCGCGACCGTCATGTCGGTCGACATCTGGCGGCGCAATCGTCGCTGAGCGTGCTTCGAGCGGTGCTGAAACGAGTGTGCCGAGTCGAAGTTCGACTCCCGACGCCGACGACATATCCGTAATCCACCGTCGCTGAGCGGCGGCTGTGATATCAACGGGCGGTGCGGGTTCGGGTGCCCCCAGTGCTGGCCGTCGCGGTTTGCCTCGTCGCGGCCTGCGGCTCGCCCGCTGACTCCCCTGCGGCGCACCATTCGTCGGGGAAATCCGCGACCCAGCAAACCGGACGCGTCGATCCGAGCCGGATCAAACGGGTCAGCGGGGCACTGCCCGACGGATACGAGGTCGCCGACGCATCCGGGGTCGACTCGCCCGCCCACTTCTGGGGCCTGCGGGACGGATCGATCAGCGCACCAGCGCAGTGCGCTGCGTTGGTCGACGCCGGTGCCGACGGGCCCGCCGTGGGAGTGTCCGGCTCCGGTGCGGGCGGCATTCTCTACGTGGTGGCGGTACCGGGGCCGGTCGCCCCGGACGTCGGTGTGCGGAATTCCTGTGGGCATTGGGTGATGTCGAATCGCAATTCCACAGCCGACATTTCGCTCGTCGACGCGCCGAGCATCGAGCGCGCGCAGACCGTGGGAATGACCGCGACGATCCACACCGCGGTCGAGTCCGGTAGCCAAACCGAGTCCCGGGCAAGCACTTTCACTGCCTACGCCGACGGCCAGCTGGTGTTCGTCACCTTGGTGGTCGACCCCGGATCACCGCTGCCGGCGTTGGATTCCCGGGTGGCCGCCGAATTGTTGGTCGACGCGGTGGCAGTGTTGCGCGGCTGATCCGGCCCGGGTGGGTAGATTGACGCCCGATGAAAACACACGCGGCACTGGCGGCCACCGCGATCGTCGGCCTGCTGGCCGGTTGCACCGCCAACTCGGCCGACATCAGCAAGATCACCGAACTGAAGTCGTCGTTCGGCCCGGAGTTCACCGTCACCGAGCAGGCTCCGACCGGCATCGATCCCAAGATGCTGGGCGGTCAGAAGCTGCCGGAGGGTGTGGCGTTCGAACCCGCGGATTGCGCGCAGTTCGCGGCCGGCCAAGCCATGCCCGACGGGCTGCAGGGCAACATGGCCGCGGTGACCGCGGAAGGTATGGGCAACCGATTCCTGGTGATCGCACTCGAGACCTCCGAGGAGATTCCGCTGAGTGCTCCCGGCGAGAACTGCAAGAAAGTCTCCTTTGCTGGTGAGGGGCGGCGCGGCACGGTCGAGTACGTGCCCGCCCCGCAGATCGACGGCGCTCAGACCCTCGGTGTGCATCAGGTGTTGCAGGTGACCATCGACGGCAAGGTGCAAACCGGCGAGCTCTACAACTATCTGGCCCAGTTCGGCGGTTACCGGGTCTCGGTGACGGCCAACCCGCTGGTCGCCTCGGACCGCCCGACCGTGCCGGTGGACACCAAACGGGCCGAACAACTGCTGGTCGACGGCGTCGCCGCCATCCGTACCTGAGCGATTTCGGTGCGTTTAGGGGCGCTCACCGCACCTAAACGCACCGAAATCACCGGACGCCGCGCGGGCGGAACTGGATGCTGATCCGCGGGCCGACCGGACGCGTGGTCTTCGGGATGGCGTGTTCCCAGGTGCGCTGGCAGGATCCGCCCATCACCAGCAGGTCGCCGTGGCCATGTTTGAGCCGCAGCGACGGGCCACCGCCGCGTGGTCGCAATGCGAACGTGCGCGCGGCGCCCAGGCTGACGATGGCCACCATGGTGTCCTCGGTGCGGCCGCGGCCGATGGTGTCGCCGTGCCAGGCCACGCTGTCGTTGCCGTCGCGGTACAGACACAGTCCCGCGCTGACGAAGGGTTCGCCGAGCTCGCCGGCGTAGATGTCGTTGAGCCGACGGCGGATCTGTTTGAGCGCCGGGTGCGGCGCGGGCTCCTCGACCAGGTCGTGGAAGCTGATCAGCCGCGGGACGTCGAGCACCCGGTCATACATCTGCCGGCGTTCGGCCCGCCACGGGATGCTGGACAGCAACTCGTCGAACAACTGAGCCGGGTTGGCCGGACCGTCGAGCCAACCGGCCCGCACGTCGATCCACGCGCCATTGCTCAACCAGCGCCGATCGGCGTGCTCGAACAGGGCTTCCTGTACCGCCTGCGACACGTGGCCAGTCTATCGCACAGGCGTTCGATAGAAAGCGGTGCGGCACGCCGAATCGTTGGGTTCGAAATGCGCGGCGGCGCGAAGGCTCACAGCCGGGTCGGGCCAGGGCAAAGCGTAGTTGAGCTGGCCGGCCGCGCTACCGTGCTAGCTGTGACCACACAGGCGTTGGGCGTGGATTCCGAGGTGGGCCGGCTGCGAGCGGTCATCTTGCATCGGCCGGGTGCCGAACTGCAGCGGCTCACACCGCGCAACAACGACGCGCTGCTGTTCGACGGGTTGCCCTGGGTGGCGCGCGCGCAAGAGGAACACGACGCCTTCGCCGAGCTGCTCCGCTCGCGTGGTGTCGAGGTGCTGCTGCTGGCCGATCTGCTGGCCGAAGCGTTGCACAGCGGCGCTGCCCGCATCCACGGAGTCGGGGCTGCCGTGGATTCACGCCGGCTGGGTTTGCCTCTGGCGCAGGAACTCTCCGCGTACCTGCGGTCGCTGGAGGCAGCCGAGCTGGCGCACGTCTTGATCGCCGGCATGACGTTCACCGAATTGCCGTTCGACGGCAACGATTTGTCGTTGGTGCGTCGGATGCACCATGGCGCCGACTTCGTGATCGACCCGCTGCCCAACCTGATGTTCACCCGGGACTCGTCTTTCTGGATTGGTCCGCGGGTCGCGATCACGTCGTTGGCGCTGCCGGCCCGGGTGCGTGAGGCGTCGTTGACCGACTTGATCTATGCCCATCACCCGCGGTTCCTCGGGGTGCGCCGGGCCTACGAATCGCGTTCGGCGCCAGTCGAAGGCGGGGACGTGTTGCTGCTGGCGCCCGGCGTGCTGGCCGTAGGGGTGGGGGAGCGGACCACCCCGGCGGGCGCAGAAGCCTTGGCTCGCAGCCTGTTCGACGACGACCTGGCGCACACCGTGCTGGCCGTTCCGATCGAGCAGGACCGCGCCCAGATGCACTTGGACACCGTCTGCACCATGGTCGACGTCGACGCCGTGGTGATGTACCCGAACATCGTCGACTCGGTGTCGGCCTACACCATACGCCGGTCCGGATCCGGGGTGACGATCGCCGATGCGGTGCCGTTCGTGCAGGCCGCCGCCGAGGCGATGGGTATCGACCGGTTACGGGTGATCGACACCGGCCTGGATCCGGTCACCGCCGAACGCGAACAGTGGGACGACGGCAACAACACTTTGGCATTGGCGCCCGGCGTGGTGGTGGGCTATGAACGGAACACCGAAACCAATGCGCGGCTGGAGGATTCGGGGATCGAGGTGTTGCGGATCGCCGCCTCGGAACTGGGCACCGGCCGCGGCGGGCCGCGCTGCATGTCGTGTCCGGCCGCTCGCGACCCGATCTAGGTCCGCCGGTCGGGGTGGAAGTCCCTGGAGGCCTAGAGGGTGATGGGTGGTGGTGGTCGGTAGGGGTCGTAGAACCACCACATGGCGCGTTCGCCGGTGGGTCCGGGACATGGTGGGACGTCGGGGAATCCGGTGGTGGGTGGTCGGGCCAGCGAACCTGG
The DNA here is from genome assembly GCF_059812645.1 of Mycobacterium sp. NGS45. Taxonomy (NCBI): domain Bacteria; kingdom Bacillati; phylum Actinomycetota; class Actinomycetes; order Mycobacteriales; family Mycobacteriaceae; genus Mycobacterium; species Mycobacterium sp. NGS45. The sequence continues at coordinate 348,603 of NZ_JCALDB010000001.1, forward strand.
GTGTAATCGCCTGCCTTCGCTGTCGGTGACGACGAGGCGGTGGGCCGGGCCGGTGATGGTGATGATGCCTTTGTGGTGCAGGCGGTGGTGGTACGGGCAGACCAAGACCAGGTTGTCCAGTTCGGTGGCGCCGCCGTTTTCCCAGTGGGTGATGTGGTGGGCGTGCAGTCCGCGGGTGGCGCCGCAGCCCGGTACTGCGCAGGTCCGGTGGCGGTGTTCGAGGGCGCGGCGCAGGCGGCGGCTGATGGTGCGGGTGGTGCGGCCGGATCCGATCGGCACCCCGTCGCGTTCGAACCAGACTTCGCAGGTGGCATCGCAGGTCAGGTACTGGCGTTCGGATTCGGGCAGCACCGGGCCCAGGTGTAGGGCGGCGATGCGGTCTTTGATGTCGAGATGGATGACGACGGTGGTGCGTTGGGCGTGCGGGCGGCGTTGGGTTTCGCTGTCCCAGCTGGTCTCGACCAGGCGTAGGAAGGCGTCGAAGGTGGTGGGCATCGGCGGGCGCTGGTCCGGGGATTCGTCCGGCTCGTCGTCCTCTTTGCTGTCGCCGTGGTCGTGTTTCCAGTCGGTGATCAGGGCGTCGAGGTGGGAGTGCAGGGCGGCGTCGAGTGCGGCGGAGTCGGTGTGGCTCATGGTGATGCGCCAGTAGTCGACGTCGTTGCGGGTGGTCTTGGTGATGCCGTGTTCGGGGGCGGGGCGCTTGTCCGGGTCGGGGCGGGGTTCGAGTTTGACCGCGTGGCGCAACTGGGTGACGGTGGCGACGCCGACCAGCGGTTCGTAGTGGGCGTCGGATCCGGTGCCGGCGCGTTCGGCGATGACGCCGACTTGGTCGAGGGAGAAGCGGCCTTCTTTCATGCCTTGGGCGCAGCGGGGGAATTCGTCGAGGCGTTGCGCGATGGCGGTGATGGTGCGCGCGTTCGATGGTGAGCAGCCGGTTTTCCAGGCGACCAGAGCGGGCAGGGAGCGCACGCCGGTGTTGCCCCAGATGGCGTCGCGGTGGATTTCGGCGATGATCTCTACGACCCGGGCGTCGATGGCGTTGCGTTGCCCGTTGAGTTCGGCCAACTCATCGAAGAGCACCTCGAGGCGCTCATTGGGCCCCACCCGAGGGGCTTCATCGACGACGTCGGTGGACATGACCCCAGCATGACACCAGCCACCGACAAAAAACCGCGCCGAGAGCCCGGCCGTCAACGCCAGGACGGCAACCAGATCTGCATCTGCCAGGTGGACGCCGAAATCGGCGTCCCGGTCAGTACCGGGAACAGCCACGCGAAGTTGGTGATCACCAGTGCCACATAGCAACTCACCACGATCAGGCCAAGTGTTCGTCGTTCCGAGTTCTGCCCGGGTTGATACAGGATGTCGCCGCATATCAGCGCTATCGCCATCACCAGGAACGGCGCCATCGTGGCTGCGTAGAAGAAGTACATCTGCCGGTCGACGTCGGCGAACCAGGGCAGGTATCCGGCGAAGTAACCGACCAGCACCACGGCGTAGCGCCAATCCCGGCGCACGAACGTTCGCCAGGCCGCATACACCAGTACCGGTACCGCGATGAACCACATCGCGGGGGTGCCGACCAGCAGGACGGCCTTGACGCAGGAGGCGGTACCGCAGCCCGGCACGTTGTCCTGATCGATGGCATAGAGCACCGGCCGCAACGACATTGGCCACAGCCACGGCTTGGATTCCCATGGGTGGTGATTGCCGGCGCTGTTGGTCAAACCGGAGTGGAACTCGAAGGCCTTCGACAGGTAGTGCCACAGCGAGCGGATCGCGTCCGGCGGCTGGTACCACGCGCGTTCGCCGATCGCGCGGCCCGCTTCGTAGCGGTCGACGGCGGTTTCGGAGGCGAACCACCCTGCATAGGACGCCAGGTACACCGCGAACGGAATCAGCAGCAGCGCATACGTCGTCGGCCCCAGATCGCGGCGCACGGTGCCCAGCCACGGCCGGGCCACCCGGTACTGGCGGCGGGCCACGATGTCGAACGCCAGCGACATCGCACCGAAGAACACCACGAAGTACAGCCCGGACCACTTGGTCGCGCAGGCCAACCCGAGCAGCACGCCGGCGCCAAATCGCCACCAGCGCACCCCGAGTCGCGGACCCCACGGGGTGTCGGCGATGCGCCCGTCGAGCAGCACGTTGTGCATCCGCTCCCGGACCTGGTCGCGGTCGACGATCAACGCGCCGAACGCCGCGACCACGAAGAACACCAGGAAGCCGTCCAACAGCGCGGTGCGTGAGGTGACGAACGTGACGCCGTCGGCGATGAGCAGCAGACCCGCGATGCCGCCGACCAGCGTGGAGCGGCTGATCCGCCGCACGGTTCGGGCCACCAGCACCACCAGGATCGTGCCCAGCAGCGCGCCGGTGAACCGCCAACCGAGTCCGGTGTAGCCGAACAACGCTTCGCCGATCGCGATCAGCTGCTTGCCGACCGGTGGATGCACCACCAGCCCGTAGCCCGGGTTGTCCTCGATGCCGTGGTTGTGCAGCACCTGCCAGCCCTGCGGTGCGTAGTGCTTCTCGTCGAAGATCGGGGTGCCGGCGTCGGTCGGCGACTGCAGGTTCAAGAACCGGGTGACCGCGGCCAGCGCACCGATCACCAAGGTCATCGCCCAGCCCTGGGCACGATCCAGCGGGCCGAAATCCGCAATGGGAACCAGCGGGCCCGGGCTGATCACGGGTACGGCGCGCTCCGGCAACACCGGACTGGGAGCGGTCATCGTCCACGATCGTAGGCTGTTCGGCATGACCGCCGGCCGACTGTTGCTGGCCGCCACGCCGTTGGGTCAGCCCGCCGACGCCTCCACCAGGCTCGTCAAGGCCTTGAGCACCGCCGACGTGGTGGCCGCCGAAGACACCCGCAGGGTCCGGACGCTGGCTCAGGCGCTCGGCGTGCGGATTGCCGGGCGGGTGGTCAGCCTGTTCGACCAGAATGAAGCCGCCCGGGTGCCGGGTCTGCTCGACGACATCCGCGCCGGGGCGACCGTGCTGGCCGTCACCGACGCCGGAATGCCCTCGATCAGCGATCCGGGCTACCGCTTGGTCACCGCGTGTGTGGCTGCCGACCTGCCGCTGAGCTGCCTGCCCGGGCCGTCGGCAGTGACGACCGCCCTGGCGGTGTCCGGGCTGCCCTGCGACCGGTTCTGTTTCGAAGGCTTCCCGCCGCGCAAGCCCACCGCCCGCCGCACCTGGTTGCAGACGCTGTCCGACGAGCCACGCACCTGCGTGTTCTTCGAGTCGCCGCGGCGGCTCGCCGAGTTGTTGAACGACGCCGTCGACGTGCTCGGGGGGCAGCGCCGCGCGGCGGTGTGCCGCGAACTGACCAAGACCCACGAGGAAGTCATCCGCGGCACGCTGGCCGAACTCGCCGAGTGGGCCACCGGCGGCGTGCTCGGTGAGATCACCGTGGTGCTGGCCGGTGCGACGCCGAGCGCCGACGTCGACGAGTTGGTGGCGGCTGTGCAGGCCCTGGTCGACGACGGCGTCCGGGTCAAGGACGCCTGTCAGCAGGTGGTGGCGGCCCATCCGGGCGCGCCCTCGCGCCGCGAGCTCTACGACGCGGTGGTACGCGCGCGGGGCTGAATCAGCGCGCCGGAACGATTGGCCGAGATCCTGCTCGCGCGGGTTCGGCGCTACACCTGAGCTCCAGCAGCGGCGCCGCCTTGTGCAGGCATTCGGCCCATTCCGCCTCCGGGTCGGAGTCGGCGGTGATGCCGCCGCCCACACCGAGCACCGCGTTGCCGACGGCGTCGAACTCGACGGTGCGAATGGCCACGTTCAACTCGGTGCCGGCCAACGGCGAGGACAGTCCGACCGCACCGCAGTAGACGCCGCGCCGATGCGGCTCCCAGACCGAAAGGAGTTCGCGGGCGCGGTGTTTCGGGGTCCCGGTGACCGAAGCCGGCGGGAACGTGGCCGCCAGCAGCGCGGCCGCCGGCAGCTCCTCGTCGACCTGCGCGGTAACCGTCGACACCAGATGCCAGACCCCGGGCGCAGGCCGCACCGCCAGCAGTTCGGGCACCGTCACCGAACCGGTGGCGGCCACCCGGCTCAGATCGTTGCGGACCAGGTCGACGATCATCACGTTCTCGGCGACGTCCTTGACCGAACTGCGCAGCGCAGCCGGGTCGGCGTGCTTGGGCAGCGTGCCCTTGATCGGGCTCGAGGTCACTGCGGCGCCGCGCCGCACCAGGAATGTCTCCGGCGACAGCGAGGCCACTGCGCCCCACTCGCCGGCCAGATAGGCCGCCCGCGCCGGAGCCAGCTCAGCCACCGCGTCGGCGAAGAAATCCAGGCTGGAGCCGTCCGCGACGCCGGTGAACTGGGTGCAGATACAGGCCTGATACACCTCACCGGCGCCGATCGCGGCCAGACATGCCAGCACCCCGGCGCGGTGCTCGTCGGCATCGGGTGCGGTCCAGTCGACATGCCACCGGCGCGGCCGGGCCGGGGCGGCCAGCGACGCGCTCAACCAGGTCGGCATCGCGGCGCCGGACAGGCTCTCGAAGAACCAGCCGCCGTCGTCGGCGCAGCGCAGCACGCAGTCGGTCCAGCCGCCGGCCGCCTCCGGGATCCGCGGGCCGGCACCGTCGGCGCCCGCGTCGGGATAGGACAAAAAGCCCAGCCAACCGCCGCCGACCACCGGACCACAACCGGGCCGGCCGCCGAACACCTGGTCGGGCGGCACCGCCTGGGCCGACAGCGTCGGCGCGATGACCGCGCGGGAACCGAACCATTGCCCGGTCAGGGCCGCCGGCGGCGCCAGGCCCAGCCGCACGGTCGCGGCCGCCACCGCGCGCAGCACCTCAGCGGGGCTGCCGAGGGGCCCGAGCCGGTCGACGCGCATCGCATCAGGATGGCAGAGGCGACCCGGCGCTGCCCAATGCCGGGCGCCGGCTACCGCGCCAGCCGGCGCGGCACCGACCATGCGGTCAGCTTGTCCGGGTTGCGCATGGCGTAGAAGTTCGTGATCAGGCCGTCGACGACGTCCACCAGGATCACACCCTCCATTTGATCGCCGATGTAGAGCACGAACGCCGGGGCGTTGTTGTACCAACCGGGTTCGACCCGACCGCCGACCCCACCGAGGCGCACCAGACCGACCACCAGCCGCGCGACGTTGCCGGCACCGTGCACCGGCCGGCGCGCCGCGCTGACCTTGCCGGCACTGTCGGCGGTCCACACCACGTCGGGTGCGAGCATCGACATCAGCGCGTCGACATCCCCGGTGGCCGCGGCCAGGAAGAACCGGGTGGTCAACTCCCCGGTGGTCTTGGGGTCCACGGCGTCCACCCGCTTGCGGCGCGCCCGCACGTGTTCGCGGCTGCGGTGCGCGATCTGGCGTACCGCAGCCGTCGACTTGTCCACCGCCGAAGCGATTTCGTCGTACTCGAAGCCGAACACCTCGCGCAGCACGAACACTGCGCGTTCGTCGGGGCTCAGCGTCTCGAGCACCACCAGCATCGCCATCGACACCGACTCGGCGAGCACCACGTCGGCTGAGGCGTCCTGATCGATCAGCAGCGGTTCGGGCAGCCACGGCCCGATGTAGTCCTCACGACGCCGGGCCGCCGCGCGCAGTGCGTTGAGCGACTGCCGGGTGACCAGTGCAGCCAGATAGGACTTGGTGTCGCGCACCGTGGCCAGGTCCACCTCGGCCCAGCGCAGGTAACTCTCCTGCAGCACGTCGTCGGATTCGGTTGCCGTGCCGAGGATCTCGTAGGCAATGGTGAACAGCAACGGCCGCAGCTGGGTGAACCGATCGGCGTGCTCGGTCGAGTTTCCTGCGCTGGGTGCCGACATCAGACCAGCGTCTCCTCATTCGCCTCGGTGATCAAGCGATCCCGGTCACCGCCCTTGAACCAGAAGTAAGCGCCCGGTTTGCGGCCCTCCTTGCCCAGGTAGGTCACGGTGGCCCGGCAGACCTGCTCCTTGATCAGCGCCGCGGTGCGCCCCCCGATGAACAGCCGGCGCGGCGAATCGTCGGCGTGCGAGATCTGCACGGTGCCGTGCGTGCGGCCGATGCTCACGCACTGCCCGGTGAACCGCTGGTCGATGCAGGCGGGCTGGGTGCCGGCGATCCGGGCCAGCACGGTGTTGGCGGATTGGATGCCCATCGGGCCGGCGGCCTGGCAGCTCATCCGCAGCGGCACGCCCGACGGGGAGGCTGCGTCGCCGGCGCCGATGATCCGGTCGTCGTCGACGCTGGTCAGGGTTTCGTCGGTGATCAGCCGGCCCATCTCGTCGGTGGTCAGGCCGCTGGCCGCGGCCAGTCCGGGCACCCCGAAACCGGTGGTCCAAACCGTGACTGCGGCCGGCAGTCGGGTGCCGTCGGCCAGCGTGACGGCGTCGGACTCGACGCCGGACACCAGGACGTCGGGTCCGTCGATGATCGTGACGTGCAGCTTGGTCAGCGCCTTGATCACCGAGCGTCGCGCGCCGGCACCCAGCGACGCGCCCAGTGCGTCGGTGACCAGGGTGACGGGTCGGCCCCGCTCGGCCAATTCGCCGGCCGCTTCGATCCCGGTCAGGCCGCCACCGACGACCACCACCGGAGCCGACATCGGCACGTCCTGAAGTCGTGTGCGCAGCCGCTGCGCCTGCTCGAATTCGGAAAGGGGATAGGCGAATTCGGCTGCCCCGGGCACTGAGTTCGGCACCCCGGCGGTGCTGCCGACGGCGTAGATCAGATAGTCGTAGTCGAGTCTGGAGCCCGAGGTCAGCAGCACCTGACGGGCCTTGGCGTCGATGTGTTCGGCACCGTCGACCACCAGTTGCACGCCGGGCCCGAGCACCTGCGCGTACGGCGTGGTGGCGTCGTGGTTACCGGCGACCAGCTGGTGTAGCCGGATCCGTTCGACGAAATCCGGCCGCGGGTTGACCAGGGTGATCGCCAGGCCGGGTTGGCTCTGCAGGTGGTTGGCCGCCAGCACTCCGGCGTACCCACCGCCGATCACGACGGCGTGAGCAGTCTTCTGCGTGGTCATGGTGTCTCCTCTCGTTGGGCTCCTGCCCTCGAGACACCGCGTAACGCCGGTTTGTGACGATCCGGGCCCGAATGTGGCCTAGATCACGCCCGGGCTCGGCTGCTCAGACCAATCCGAGGGCGGCCATGGCATCGGCGACCCGGATGAATCCGGCGATGTTGGCCCCGGCGGCGTAGTTGCCCGGCTGCCCGTACTCCTCGGCGGTGGACAGGCACCGGTTGTGGATCCGGCGCATGATCTCTTCCAGCCGGAGCTCGGTCTCGGCGAACGTCCAGGAGTCCCGGGACGCGTTCTGCTGCATCTCCAGCGCGCTGGTCGCGACCCCGCCGGCGTTGGCGGCCTTGCCCGGGGCGAACGTCACCCCGGCTTCGGTGAACTGCTTCACCGCGCCGGGCGAACACGGCATGTTGGCGCCCTCGGCGACGAACCGGCAGCCGTTCTTGATCAGGTAGCCGGCCTCGTCGCCGTTGATCTCGTTCTGCGTGGCGCACGGGATGGCGATGTCGCACGGCACTTCCCAGACCGGCCGGTTGTCGATGAAGTGGGCGGCACCGGCCCGGGCGTCGACGTAGTCGGCGATCCGCGCGCGGCGCACCTCTTTGATCTCCTTGAGCAGGGCGAGGTCGATGCCCTTCTCGTCGACCACGTAGCCGCTGGAATCCGAACAGGCGACCACGATGCCACCGAGGTGGTGGATCTGTTCGATCGCGTAGATCGCGACGTTGCCGGCACCGGAGACCACGACCCGCTTGCCCTCGAACGAGTCGTTGGCGGCCTTGAGCATCTCCTTGAGGAAGAACACCGTGCCGTAGCCGGTGGCCTCGGTGCGGACCTGGGAACCACCCCAGGTCAGGCCCTTGCCGGTGAACACGCCGGACTCGTAGCGGTTGGTGATCCGCTTGTACTGGCCGAACATGTAGCCGATCTCCCGCGAGCCGACGCCGATGTCGCCGGCCGGCACGTCGGTGTATTCGCCGAGGTGGCGGTACAGCTCGGTCATGAACGACTGACAGAACCGCATCACCTCGCCGTCCGAGCGGCCCTTCGGGTCGAAGTCCGAGCCACCCTTGCCGCCGCCGATCGGCAGGCCGGTCAGCGAGTTCTTGAAGATCTGCTCGAACCCGAGGAACTTCACGATGCCCAGGTAGACCGACGGGTGGAAGCGTAGGCCGCCCTTGAACGGGCCGAGCGCGGAGTTGAACTCCACCCGGAAGCCACGGTTGATCTGCACGTTGCCGGCGTCGTCGATCCAGGGCACCCGGAAGATGATCTGGCGCTCCGGCTCGCACAGCCGCCGGATGATCGCGGTGTCGGCGTACTCCGGGTGCTTGGCCACCACCGGGCCGAGACTGGTCAGTACCTCATAAACCGCTTGGTGGAATTCACTCTCACCGTTGTTGCGTCGCGTGACCTCGTCGTAGACGTCATGCAGTCGTTCATGTAATCCGTTGGAATTCATCATTTTTCCTCTGCCTGATAGCGCGGGAACACGCCTTCCGGTGCGGGCAACCGGATGCCTGGCGCCAGGCGTTTCCCGGCGGCCACAAAGTCACGGGCGTCAGCGGTCTGCCCGAGCAGGTCGAGCAGCTTGGCCGACGAGTTCGGCATCACCGGCTGGGTGAGCAGCGCGGCGATCCGGACGGCTTCCATGGTGGTGTAGAGCACGGTGGCGAACCGCTGTTGGTCCGCCGGATTCTCGGACTTGCGCAGCACCCAGGGCTCCTGTGCGGAGAAGTAGCGGTTGGCCGCGCCGAGCATCAGCCAAATCGCTTCCAGCCCAAGGTGCATCGCTTGGTTCTCGAAGTGGGTGCGGTTCTGGTCCAGCAACGCATCGGCCTGCGCCAGCAGCTCTTCGTCGGCCGCGGTGAACGGACCGGGCTCGGGCACCACGCCGTCGAGGTTCTTGGCCACCATCGACAGTGACCGCTGCGCCAGGTTGCCCAGTTCGTTGGCCAGATCGGCGTTGATCCGGTTGATGATGGCCTCTTCGCTGTAACTGCCGTCCTGGCCGAACGGCACCTCGCGGAGCAGGAAGTAGCGCACCGCGTCCACACCGAACGCGTCGGCGAGTGCGATCGGATCGACCACGTTGCCCACCGACTTGCTCATCTTCTCGCCCCGGTTGAACACGAATCCGTGCGCAAAGATCCGGCGGGGCAACTCGATTCCGGCCGACATCAGGAACGCCGGCCAGTACACGGTGTGGAACCGGATGATGTCCTTGCCGATCATGTGCAGATCGGCCGGCCAGTACCGGCGGAAGGCCTCGGTGTCGACGTCGGGGAAGCCGACGCCGGTCAGGTAGTTGGTCAGCGCGTCCACCCACACGTACATCACGTGGTCGGGGTGCTCGGGAACGGGGACGCCCCAGTCGAACGAGGTTCGGGAGATCGAGAAGTCCTTCAGCCCGCCGGAAACGAAGCTGATCACCTCGTTGCGCCGGGCATCAGGCCCGATGAACTCCGGGTGCGCTTGGTAATGCGCGAGCAGTCGGTCGGTGTAGGCCGACAACCGGAAGAAGTAGGTCTGTTCCTCGGTCCAGGTCACCGGCGCGCCGGTATCGATGGCCACCCGCACGCCGTCCTCGCCGACCCGGGTCTCGGACTCGGCGAAGTAGGCCTCGTCACGCACCGAGTACCAACCGGCATAGGTGTCCAGGTAGATGTCGCCGTTTGCGAACATCCGCCGCCACAACTCCTGGGACGCCTCGAAGTGATCGGGATCCGAGGTGCGGATGAACCGGTCGAAGGACACCCCGAAGCGTTCCTGCAAGGCCTGGAAGACATCGGAGTTGCGCCGTGCCAGTTCCGCGGTGGCCAGCCCCTGCGCCTCGGCGGTTTGCGCCATCTTCAAACCGTGCACGTCGGTGCCGGTCAGGAAGCGCACGTCGTACCCGTCGAGGCGCTTGAAACGAGCGATCGCGTCGGTCGCGATGTACTCGTACGCGTGCCCGACGTGAGGTGTTCCGTTCGGGTACGCGATTGCTGTCGTGACGTAGTAAGGCTGGCTCATCTGACCTACAACTTTATTGTGTGGCTGTGAGCTCCAAACGTCCGCCACCGCCGTTGCCAGAACCTCTGGCTCCCTTGATCGACGCGCACACCCACCTGGATGCCTGCGGCGCCGATGACGCAGACGACGTCCGGCAGATCCTGGATCGGGCCGAATCGGTGGGGGTACAAGCCGTGGTCACCATAGCCGACGATCTGGCGGCGGCTCGGTGGGCGGCTGCTGCCGCCCAGTGGGACGACCGGGTGTACGCCGCCGTGGCACTGCACCCGACCCGCGCGAACGCGCTCGACGACGACGCCATGGCGACGCTGGAGAAGTTGGCTGGTCAGCCGCGGGTGGTGGCGGTCGGCGAATCCGGGATGGACATGTACTGGCCGGGCCGACTCGACGGCTGCGCCGAACCGGCCCAGCAGCGTGCGGCATTCGCCTGGCACATCGATTTGGCCAAGCGGTTGGGCAAACCGCTGATGATCCACAATCGGGACGCCGACGCCGAGGTGCTCGACGTGCTGTGGGCCGAGGGCGCACCCGAGACGGTGATCTTCCACTGCTTTTCCTCGGGTCCGGACATGGCGCGGACCTGCATCGATGCCGGCTGGTACCTGAGCCTGTCGGGCACTGTGAGCTTCCGCAACGCCAAGGAGTTGCATGCTGCGGCCCGGCTCATACCCGATCAGCAGCTGCTGGTCGAGACCGATGCGCCGTTCCTGACCCCGCATCCGTACCGCGGCGCCCCGAACCAGCCGTACTGCCTGCCCTACACCGTGCGCGCACTCGCCGAGCTGACCGAGCGGCCCCCGGCCGAGCTTGCTGCGGTTTCGGCAGCAAACGCCCGCCGGGTGTACGGTCTAGGCCAGACGGACGGTGCCCAGCGACGGGTCGGGGACTAGAACCAGCGCGCTCGGGACATCTACGAGTTGCCGCTCCCCACGCCGGTTCGTTACCGTCTTGTGATTATTCGTGCCGATTGCGGGCTCAGCCCGTCGAGCTGACGCTTGGGATTCTTGACGTGAACGCTGTTACCAAACTTCATCAGTCGCGGTCGCCGGTGCTGCGGGGTCTGGTCGCCGCAACGCTGCTGACCCTGGGCTGCGCCGGCGGCTACGCCGTGAGCTCGCACAAGACCGTCACACTGGCGGTCGACGGCACACCGGTGACGGTGACCACGATGAAGTCCCGGGTCATCGACGTCGTCGAAGAGAACGGCTTCTCGGTCAGCGACCGGGACGACCTGTTCCCGGCCGCCGATCAGAGCGTGCAGGACGCCCAGACCATCGTGCTCAAGCGCAGCCGGCCGCTCGACGTGACCCTGGACGGCCAGGACACCCAGAAGGTGTGGACCACGGCCTCCACCGTCGACGAGGCGCTGGCCCAGCTCAAGATGACCGACACCGCCCCGGCCGCGGCCTCGCGCGCCAGCCGGGTGCCGCTGGAGGGCATGGCGCTGCCGGTGGTGAGCGCCAAGACCGTTCAGATCAACGACGGTGGAGCGGTCTCCACCGTGCGGCTGGCCGCCCCGAACGTCGGGGCGCTGCTGGAGGCCGCCGGGGCGCCGCTGGAAGGCGCCGACCAGGTGGTGCCCGCCGCATCCAGCCCGGTGGTCGCCGGCATGCAGGTGCAGGTCACCCGGATTCGGGTGGAAAAGGTCACCGAGCGGCTGCCGCTGGAGCCCAACGCGCAGCGCATCGAGGACCCGGAACTGAACATGAGCCGCAAGATCGTCGAGGACCCGGGCACCCCCGGCACCCAGGACGTCACCTTCGCGGTGTCGAAGGTCAACGGTGTGGAGACCGGCCGACTGCCGGTGTCCAACGTGGTGATCACCCCGGCCGTCGATTCGGTGCTGCGGGTGGGCGCCAAGCCGGGCACCGAGGTGCCGCCGGTGACCAATCCGGGCGCCTGGGATTCGTTGGCGCAGTGTGAGTCGGGCGGCAACTGGGCGATCAACACCGGCAACGGTTACTACGGTGGCGTGCAGTTCGACCAGAACACCTGGGAGCGTCAGGGCGGGCTGCGGTACGCGGCCCGCGCCGATCTGGCCACCCGTGAAGAGCAGATCGCCATCGCCGAAGTGACCCGCGCCCGGCAAGGCTGGGGCGCGTGGCCGACGTGCAGCTCCAGGATCGGTGTGCGCTGACGATTCGGCTGCTCGGGCGAACCGAGATCAGGCATCTGGCGAAAGAACTCGACTTCCGGCCACGTAAATCGTTGGGCCAGAACTTCGTTCACGATGCCAACACGGTGCGCCGGATCGTGGCCGCCTCGGGTATCACCCGTTCCGACCACGTCATCGAGGTGGGCCCCGGGTTGGGGTCGCTGACTTTGGCGCTGCTGGACAAGGGTGCGCACGTCACCGCCGTCGAAGTCGATCCGGTTTTGGCGCAACGGCTTCCGCAGACCATTGCCGAGCACTCCAACAGTGAGATCAACCGGTTCCAGGTGTTGCTCCGCGACATCTTGACCATCCGCCGCTCCGACCTGGACGCCGAACCGACGGCGCTGGTGGCCAATCTGCCCTACAACATCGCGGTGCCGGCGCTGCTGCACGTGCTGGCCGAGTTCGGATCGATCACGACCGTGTTGGTGATGGTGCAGGCCGAGGTGGCCGAGCGGCTGGCGGCCGAACCGGGCGGCAAGGAATACGGCGTGCCCAGCGTCAAGGCGCGGTTCTACGGCAAGGTGACCCGGCACGGTCTGGTGTCGCCGACGGTGTTCTGGCCGGTTCCGCGGGTCTATTCCGGTCTGGTGCGCATCGACCGTTATCCCAGTTCGCCGTGGCCTACCGACAAGGCGTTCCGGGATCGGGTCTTCGAGTTGATCGACATCGCCTTTGCACAGCGCCGCAAGACGTCTCGCAATGCGTTCGCCCAGTGGGCCGGTTCCGGCAACGAGTCGGCCCGCCGACTGCTGGCCGCCAGCATCGACCCGGCGCGCCGCGGCGAAACGCTGGGCATCGCCGATTTCGTGCGGCTCTACCAGCGTTCCGAGGAGCCCGGCGAGGCCGGCGACACCGCCGAGCCCACCGCCGCGGTCTAGTCGCCGGGGGCGCCGAGCGCAGCTTGTAAGGCTGCCACGAACTGTGCGCAGGACTCGAACCGTTGTGCCGGATCCTTGGCCAGGGCACGGCTGATCACCGGATCCACCGCGCGCGGGATTGCGTGCCCGCGAACCGATATCGCCGGCGGCGGCTGATCCAGGATCGCGTCGACCAGGTGGCCCGGGGTGGCGCCGTTGAACGGCGGCGCGGCGCTGAGCACCGCCACCGCGGTGGCCGCCAGGCCGTACTGGTCGCCGGCCGCCGAGGGCATCTGGCCCAGCAGGATCTCCGGCGGCGCGTAGGGCAAGGTCGCGCGGATCTCGGGTTCGCGTTCGGGTGAGCGGGGTCGGCGGGCCGGATCCAGCGAAATCCAATGCCGGCCCCGGGCCAACCGAGCGGCCATCTCTTCGGCCAGCGAGTGTGCCTCGCCGAAATCGGTGAGCACCGCGCCGCCGTCGTGGAACGCGCTGTGCACCAGGATGTTGTCCGGGGCGACGTCACAGTGCACCACGCCGAGCCGATGGGCATGGTCGAGCGCGGCCGCGATCTGGTGTAGCGCCTGCACCTGATGCTCCCGGGTGGGCAGTGACCCGATGTCGCCACCGTCGATGAACTGCATGGTCAGCCAGAACGGCCCGAGCTGATGGACTTCGACGACGTGGCGGTGCCGCACCCGTCGGGCGAACTTGAACTCCCGGTGCAGCCGGGCCACGCCGTCGTCGTCGCGATGCTCGGGATGTAGCACCTTCAACGCAACCGGGCGCAGCGAGTCGCCGCGGGCCAGGTACACCGTGGCGCTGCCGCCGCGGCCGATGACACGTTCGATGACGTGACCGCCGTAATCCTCAGTGCTGCCGGGCACGTCGACAGGGTATGCCGCGCGCGGGCGCCCTGGTCTGCCCCGTGCTCACCGGAAGTGGCTTACTCTTCTCCGGTGATCGCATCCGACGGCAGCGCCGCAGCCGAGTGGGTGCCGACTGGGTCGGTGACCGTGCGGGTACCCGGCAAGGTGAACTTGTACCTCGCGGTGGGGGACCTGCGACCCGACGGCTTCCACGAGTTGACCACGGTCTTTCACACCGTGTCCCTATTCGACGAGGTCACGGTCCGCACCGCGGACGTGATGTCGCTGGACCTGATCGGCGAGGGCGCCGGCGTGGTGCCGGTCGACGAGCGCAACCTGGCCTGGCAGGCCGCCCAGCTGTTCGCCGACCATGTCGGCCGCTCACCCGACGTCGCCATCACGATCGAGAAGTCGATCCCGGTCTCCGGTGGCATGGCTGGTGGCAGCGCCGACGCCGCAGCCGTGCTGGTGGCGATGAACGAGCTGTGGGAGCAGGGCGTGCCGCGCCGGGACCTGCACGCACTGGCTGCCGAACTGGGCAGCGATGTGCCGTTCGCGCTGCACGGCGGCACCGCGCTGGGCACCGGCCGCGGCGAGGAGTTGGCCACCGTGCTGTCCCGCAACACCTTCCACTGGGTGCTCGGCTTCGCCAGCCGGGGACTGTCGACACCGAAGGTGTTCGCCGAGATCGACCGGTTGCGCGAGGTGGGCAACCCGCCGCGGCTCGACGACGCCGAACCGGTGTTGGCCGCGCTGGCCACCGGTGATCCCGCGCAGCTGGCGCCGCTGCTGGGCAACGATCTGCAGCCGGCGGCGTTGAGCCTGGATCCGAGCCTGCGGCGCACGCTGCGAGCCGGCACCGAGGCGGGCGCGCTGGCCGGGATGGTGTCCGGGTCGGGGCCGACGGTGGCGTTCCTGTGCGCGTCGGAGTCATCCGCGGTCGACGTCGGTAGTCAACTGGCCGGGGACGGCGTGTGTCGCACGGTGCGGGTCGCCAGCGGACCGGTGCACGGTGCGCGCATCGTGTCCAGCTGATCGGCCGCGAGAGATTTGTCTCACTCCTCGGCGAAGGTTTGGCAAGTTACTTAAGAGGAGTTTAAGATCGTCGCGGTGATGGGTAACGTCGGCGCAGGAGACGCTTTCACACCCGCCGGTACTGCCGGCGGGGCGTCGGCTCGGCCATTCCGATACCTAACCGCAGCCCAATCGTGTGCGCGCCTACGCCCTGGTCTGCGAATTCAGGCGGAGCATTACCCCTGGACACCGACAACGTTGCCGCTCCGGAAGCCGAGGAGGTCCGCGTGAGCAGGTTCACCGACAAGATGTACGAGAACGCCCGCACCAGCTCGAAGGGCATGGTGACCGGTGAACCGCACGAACCCGTCCGGCACACCTGGGGTGAGGTGCACGAGCGGGCCCGCCGGATCGCCGGCGGCCTGGCCGCCGCCGGAGTGGGCCACGGCGACGCGGTCGGCATGCTGGTCGGCGCTCCGGTGGAGATCGCGCCGTCCGCCCAGGGACTGTGGATGCGCGGTGCCAGCCTGACCATGCTGCACCAGCCGACGCCGCGGACCGATCTGGTGATGTGGGCCGAGGACACCATGAACGTCGTCGGCATGATCGAGGCCAAGGCCGTCATCATCTCCGAGCCGTTCATGGCCGCCGCCCCGGTGCTCGAGGAGAAGGGCCTGACGGTACTCACCGTCGACGCGCTGCTGGCCGCCGATCCGGTCGATCCGATCGAGACCGACGAGGACGACCTCGCGCTGATGCAGCTGACCTCGGGCTCCACCGGGTCGCCCAAGGCCGTGCACATCACGCACCGCAACCTGTGGGCCAACGCCGAGGCGATGTTCGTCGGCGCCCAGTACGACGTCGAGAAGGACGTCATGGTCAGTTGGCTGCCCTGCTTCCACGACATGGGCATGATCGGCTTCCTGACCGTGCCGATGTACTTCGGCGCAGAACTGGTCAAGGTCACCCCGATGGACTTCCTGCGCGACACCCTGCTGTGGGCGCGGCTGATCGACAAGTACAAGGGCACCATGACCGCCGCCCCGAACTTCGCCTATGCGTTGTTCGCCAAGCGGCTGCGCCGCCAGGCCAAGCCCGGCGAATTCGATTTGTCCACGCTGCGTTTCGCGCTCTCCGGCGCCGAGCCGGTGGAGCCGGCCGACGTCGAGGACCTGATCGACGCCGGCAAGCCGTTCGGCCTGAAGGCGTCGGCGATCCTGCCCGCCTACGGCATGGCCGAGGCGACGCTGGCGGTGTCCTTCTCGGAATGCAACGCCGGTCTGGTGGTCGACGAGGTCGACGCCGACCTGCTGGCCGCCCTGCACCAGGCGGTGCCGGCCAGCAAGGGCAACACCAAGCGGCTGGCCTCGCTCGGCCCGCTGCTGCAGGGTCTGGAGGCCCGCATCATCGACGAGCACGGCAACGCCAAGCCGGCCCGCGGGGTCGGTGTCATCGAGTTGCGCGGTGAGGCGATGACCCCGGGCCACACCACGATGGGCGGCTTCATCCCGGCGCAGGACGAGCACGGCTGGTATGACACCGGCGACCTGGGCTACACCATGGAAAACGGCCACATCGTGGTCTGCGGCCGGGTCAAGGACGTCATCATCATGGCCGGCCGCAACATCTACCCGACCGACATCGAGCGGGCCGCCGGCCGGGTCGAGGGTGTGCGCCCCGGGTGTGCGGTGGCGGTCCGGTTGGACGCCGGCCACTCGCGGGAGACCTTCGCGGTGGCGGTGGAATCCAACAACTGGCAGGACCCCGACGAGGTGCACCGGATCGAGCGCCAGGTGGCGCACGAAGTGGTCGCCGAGGTCGACGTCCGGCCGCGCAACGTGGTGGTGCTCGGACCGGGCACCATCCCGAAGACGCCGTCGGGCAAGCTGCGCCGGGCCAACTCGGTGGCCCTGGTCACCTAGACCCCTCCGCGGACTCCGGCTACGACGCTTTGCAGGTGTCGCCGGCCCGGCTGCCATGGCATATTTCGAACCACTCGACGCGCACACGTTTCGTGCCACCGAACACGTCAGCGGCGCGTGGAATCTGGCCGAGCAGCACATCGGCCCGGCATTCGGTCTGCTGACGCATTGCATCGAAGTCGACCGGGACCAGCGCCGCGCCGACGGTTTGGTGATCGGTCGCATCAGTTTCGACATCTTGGGTACCGTGCCGGTCGGCGTCGTCGACACCTCGGTGCAGGTATTGCGGCCGGGCCGCACCATCGAACTCGTGCAAGCCACCCTCGGCTACGACGGCCGCACCATCGTGATTGCGCGCGCGTGGCTGATGCAGCCCGGCGACACCGCCGGACTGGCCGGGACCACGCTGACCGAGATCCCGGGGCCGGCGGAGATGCCGTCCTGGGATCCCACCACGATCTGGCGCGGTGGCTACATCGCCTCCGCCGAGGTGCGCCGCAACTACGTCGAGCCGGGGCGCGCGTGTTACTGGGTGCGTACCCGACAGCCGCTGCTGGCCGATCAGCAGGTGAGCCGGTTGGCCGGTGCCGCAGCGCTTTTCGACATCGCCAACGGTATGGCGGTGTGGGTCAGTCCGGACGACGTGGCGTTTCCCAACCTGGATCTCACCGTGCACTTGTTCACCCAACCGCGCACCGATTGGCTCGGGTTCGACACCACAGTGGCGTTCGGGGCCGACGGTATCGGGTTGACCCACAGCGTCTTGCATGACGAGCGCGGCCCGATCGGTACGGTGTCACAAATCCTCACCGTGCGGCCGTGAGTGACCCGATTTCAATTCTTGAATAAGAAAATTCTATTCGAATTCGGGTATGCATGATCTGCATTGCGCGCCGGGTGCGTACCTGCTGTTGTAATGTTTTTCGCGGATCTTTTGCGCATTTCCGAAGTTCATCGATGAGAGGACCAGAATGGTCAACACTCGTGTAGTTTCCGCGATCGTGGCTGCGGGACTCCTGGGCGCCGGGGTGACCGCCGCCACCGCGTGGGCGGGCGGCCCGGATGGTTATGTCGAGGATCCCGAGGACATCTCGGAGGCCGTGGGCACCGGTGAGTTCCAGGGCACCCTGGTTGGATTCACGGCAACCGGTGACACCAACGAAGAGGCTTCCGCCGCAGTGATCGCCCTGTGTGAGAGCGCCGGTGGTGTCGAGTGCACCAGTGACGAGGTCACCAACGACAACTTGTGCATCGTGTCGGTCGCGAGCGATGTCAGCGGAGTCGTCGCCGGTGGCGCCGGCGCGACGGTGGAGGCAGCCCGTGACGACGCGTTCGCGCGGGCGGCAGCCAACAACACCCCCCTCGACGAGAGCGCCCAGATCGTCGTATCGGCTTGCCCCTGACATGGGCTCGCTGATGTCACGACATGCAACCCATGACCATTTCGGTAGCGGCGCAACCCACAAGGGAGATAACAGAATGACAGGTCGCAAGGCGGCAGTGCTGATGGTGAGTTTGGCTGTGGCAGCGGGACTTTCAGCTCCCGTTGCATTTGCTCGACCGACCTGTCAGAGCACCGACACCAAGACCATCTGCCAGACCAATGGCAGCGTTTCGATCAAGGCGCGGCCGGGCACGGTGGCCCCGCCGGCCAATCAGCCGGTGATTCCCTGGCTGGGCCAGCCGGGAGCGCGTCGTCGCTGAAGCAGCGGAACTGAGCTTCGGCGATCGAACCGACTGAAACGGCGTGCCGGAACCCGCTCTAACCCCAGGCGTGCACGGTGTTCTGGGCGGGTTCCAGGCCCTGTTCCACCAGCAATTCGGCGGCGTCGGCGGCCTGCTCCACGATGGTGGGCACTTCGGCGCGCTCAGCGGCGTTGAAGGCCTCCAGCACGTATGCGGCCGGGTCCTTGCGTCCGGGCGGACGACCGATCCCGACGCGAACCCGCTGAAAATCCTTGGTGCCCAAGGCGGATGCCACCGACCGTAGACCGTTGTGGCCGCCCTCGCCGCCGCCCAGCTTGAGCCGGATCCGGCCGAAGTCGATATCGAGTTCGTCGTGCACCACCACGATGTCGGCCGGCGGAACCGAATAGAACTTGGCCAGCGGGCCGACCTGACGACCCGATTCGTTCATGTACACCCGGGGCTTGGCCAAGATCACCGGCCGGCCGGACAGCCGGCCGGTGATCACCTCGGCACCGGAGCGCTTGTGCACCTTGAAGGTCTCGCGCATCCGGTCGGCGAGGACGTCGACCACCATGAACCCGATGTTGTGTCGGGTCTTGGCGTAGTTCGGTCCGGGGTTGCCCAGGCCGACCACCAGAAGGGCGGCGGCCATCTGAGGCTATTCGGACTCGGGAGCGTCGGCCGCGGCGGCCGGCTCGTCGGCGGCGGCCTCGGCCTCTTCCTCGTCGGCGACCTCACCCTCGAGCTGCTCGGCGGTCGGCGCGACCACGATGTTGATCACCAGGAACTCGGGGTCGGAGACCAGCGAGACGCCCTCGGGCAGCTCGATGTCGCCGGCCAGCACCTGGGTACCGGCCTCGGCACCCTCGACCGACACGGTCAGCTGCTCGGGGATCGACAGCGCCTCGGCCTCGACCTCGATGGTGCTGGCTTCCTGGGTGAGCAGGGTGCCCGGCGCCGGATCGCCCTCGACGACGACGTTGACCTCGACGATCACCTTCTCGCCGCGCTTGACCACCAGCAGGTCGGCGTGCTGGATGTTGCGCCGGATCGGGTGGATCTCCAGCGCCCTGGTCAGCGCCAACTGCTCGGTGCCCTCGATGTCGAGGACCAGCACGGCGTTGGTGCCGGCGTGGCGCAGCACCGCGGCGAATTCGCGGGCCGGCAGCAGCAGGTGGCGCGGGTCGGTGCCGTGGCCGTACAGGACGGCGGGAACCTGGCCGTCGCGGCGGGCCTGCCGGGAGGCGCCCTTGCCGGTCTTGCTGCGGACCGAGACGGTGAGGTGGTTGGAAGTGCTGGCCTTGGCCATGGTGGTCGCTCCTGTGCTGGCTCTACTCGAAGTATTCGGGGCACGGCCAGAGCGGACGATCGCAAAGTATTGCGGGTCCCCGTCGATAACGGTGGTCGAGCCACCCTCGCCGTGACGCCCGGTAGCCTAACCCACCCGCAGCGCAGATCGGAAATTCATACCCGTGATTTCGGTGCGATTACGGGCGCTCACCGCACCCAAACGCACCGAAATCGCCCGGTCAGAGGATGTCGTCGACCGATTCGATCGGCCGGGCCAGCCGGGTGCCCTTGTCGGTGACGACGAACGGGCGCTCGATCAGGATCGGGTGCTCGGCCATGGCGTCGAGCAACTCGTCGTCGGTAGCGTCGGCGAGGTTCAGCTCGGCGTATACCGCTTCCTTCTTGCGCACCGCCTTACGCACCTCGATGCCGGCGTCGGCGATCATCGCGGCCAGCTCGTCGCGGGTCGGCGGGGTCTTCAGGTATTGCACGACTTCGGGCTCGATCCCGTTGCTGCGCAACAACTCCAACGTCTTGCGCGAGGTCGAGCACTTCGGGTTGTGGTAGATGCGTGCGGCCATGGTCAGGCCGATCCGTTGAACAGGCCGGTGACCGAGCCGTTCTCGAACACGGCCCGGATGGTGCTGGCCAGCAACGGGGCGATCGACAACACGGTCAGCTGCGGGAAGAACTTGTCCTCGGTGATCGGCAGGGTGTTGGTGACGATCACCTCTTTGGCGCCGCAATCAGCCAGTCGTTGCGGCGCCGGATAGGACAGCACACCGTGGGTGGCCGCGATCACCACATCGCAGGCGCCGTCTTCCTTGAGCAGCTTGACCGCGCCGGCGATGGTGCCACCGGTGTCGATCATGTCGTCGGTGAGGATGCAGGTCTTGCCCTTGACGTCGCCGACCACACGGTTGGCCACCACCTGGTTCGGCACCAGCGGGTCGCGGGTCTTGTGGATGAACGCCAGCGGGACGCCGCCGAGCGAGTCGGCCCATTTCTCGGCCACCCGCACCCGGCCGGAGTCCGGCGAGACGACCACCATGTCGGTGTTGGAGTACTTCTCGCCGATGTAGCCGCACAGCAGCGACTGTCCGCGCATGTGGTCCACCGGGCCGTCGAAGAAGCCCTGGATCTGGTCGGTGTGCAGGTCGACCGACACGATCCGGTCGGCGCCGGCGGTCTTGAGCAGGTCGGCGACCAGACGGGCCGAGATCGGCTCGCGACCGCGGTGCTTCTTGTCCTGACGCGCGTACGGGTAGAACGGCAGGATCGCGGTGATCCGCTTGGCGCTGCCGCGCTTGAGCGCATCGATCATGATCAGCTGTTCCATCAGGTGCTGGTTCAGCGGAGCGGGATGGCTCTGCAGCACGAAGGCGTCGCAGCCACGCACCGACTCGTCGAACCGGACGAAGATCTCTCCGTTGGCGAAGTCGCGCGCGGTCTGCGCAGTGACGTGCACATCAAGTTCTTTGGCGACCTGGTCGGCAAGTTCGGGATGTGCTCGGCCCGCGAACAACATCAGGTTCTTGCGGTTGTCGGTCCATTCGTAGGT
This sequence comes from Mycobacterium sp. NGS45, assembly GCF_059812645.1. Classification (NCBI taxonomy): domain Bacteria; kingdom Bacillati; phylum Actinomycetota; class Actinomycetes; order Mycobacteriales; family Mycobacteriaceae; genus Mycobacterium; species Mycobacterium sp. NGS45. Next base: position 369,973 of record NZ_JCALDB010000001.1, read on the forward strand.
CACTTCAGCGCTGCCCTTGGCCTTGGGGGTGGTAACTGGCCAGCACCGTACCGGCCGCATGGGCAATCGTACGTAGCGTTACCCACGATGCGTTGCCGGGTTGCCAGATTCCCAACGGCAAAGGTCGGTGGAAGCCGGGCCGAGGTCGCGTGTCGCGGCCGGGCCCAGGGGACCGGTCGGTGTTACCGGGTGGTCGGGCATGCTGGTCTGCGGGCCGGTGTGCGGGACCGGTCGGCGTTGCCTGGTGGTCGGGCATGCTGGTCTGCGGACCGGGCTGGACCTGGGGAAATGGCCTCCCGCCGGTCCGACGTCCGATTTGGAAGCACATATACCGGTGTCTCGGCTCTGCGCGACTTTTCCGCGACTTTCTCACCGACAGCGACTTTCTGGCCGACTTTCTCACCTGCCAGCGACCTTCCGGCCGGAGTTGATCCGCCGTCCTGCTCGGAGCTGGTATGGCGTACAACACTATTCGCAGAAATTGAGATCGATCGCACCCCGCCCTGCGCCGCTGCCGAAGTCGCTGAATAGTCGCTCATAGCCGGGCAATTCGGTGGGCACGTCGGCGTCGTGCCTGGTGCGGCGGATGATGCGTGAGTGGGCCATGTGACGGACGAAACGGGGTGAGCCCGACCCGTGACCCGGCCCCACTCAGTAGCTCGCCGGCTCCTAGCCTGCGTCGCCGCCGTCACCCGCGTCGCCGCCGTCACCCGCGTCGCCGCCGTCACCTACCTCGCCGCCGTCACCAGCGTCACCGCCCTGGCCCACGCCACCACCCCGGCCCACGTCGCCTTCACCCGCGCCACCCAAAGCGCGTTGGGCCGCCTCGGCCGCGGCCGTGCCCGGCCGTTTGGCCAGCACCCAACCCTCGATCGTCCGCTGCGCGTTGTCGGACACCGCCAACGCGCCCGGCGGCACATCCTCGCGCAGCACCGTGCCGGCGCCGGTGTAGGCCCCGTCTCCGACGCTCACCGGAGCGACGAACATGGTGTCCGAGCCGGTGCGCACATGCGAGCCGACCGTGGTGCGCCGCTTGGTGGTGCCGTCGTAATTCACGAACACGCTCGATGCGCCGATGTTGCTGTGCTCACCTATGTCGGCATCGCCGACATAGGTCAGGTGCGGCACCTTGGTGCCATTCCCGATCACCGAATTCTTCACCTCGACGAACGCGCCGAGCTTGCCGTCGGCGCCCAACTCGGTCCCGGGCCGCAGGTAGGTGAACGGCCCCACCGTCGCGCCGGCGCCGATGATCGCGCCACCACCATGGGTGCGCAGCACCGAAGCGTCCTCGCCGACGGTGACATCGGTGAGCGTGGTGTCCGGTCCGATGTTGCACCGCGCGCCAATCGTGGTGCGGCCCAACAACTGTGTCCCCGGCTGGATCACGGTGTCGCGCCCGACGGTGACGTCGATGTCGATCCAGGTGCTGGCCGGGTCGACGACGGTGACCCCGGAGCGCTGCACGGCCGCCACGATCCGCCGGTTCAGCTCGGCGGCCAGCGTCGACAGCTGAACCCGATCGTTGACACCGGTGACCAACGCGCTGTCATCGACGTGCCGAGCGCTCACGGTCTGCCCGGCGGCCCGCACGATCCCGATCACGTCGGTCAGATACAACTCCTGCTGGGCGTTGTCGGCCGAGAGTTGATCGAGCGCCGAGCGCAGCGGCGCGATGTCGAACGCGTACACCCCGGCGTTGACCTCGCGGATCGCGCGCTGTGATTCGGTGGCGTCGGCCTCCTCGACGATCGCGATCACCTCACCGTCCTGGGTGCGCAGAATGCGTCCATAACCGGTCGAGTCGGGCAGCGTCGTGGTCAAGACGGTGACGGTGGCGGCGCTGTCGTGATGAGCGTCGATCAAACCGGCCAGCGTGTCGGCGTCGAGCAGCGGAACGTCACCTGCGGTCACCACCACGGTTCCGCTGAAATCCGAGGGCAGCGCATCCAACCCGCACAGCACGGCATGCCCGGTGCCCAGTTGCCGATCCTGGATGGCGATGTCGATGCTGCGGCCCAACTCGTCGGCCAGTGCGGTGACCGCCGGCGTGATCCGTTCCCGGTCCTTGCCCAGCACCACGACCAGGCGTTCCGGCCCGACCTTGGCCACCGAATGCAATGCGTGCGCGAGCATGCTGCGCCCGGCCAGGGTGTGCAGCACCTTCGGGGTGTCCGACCGCATCCGGGTGCCGGCCCCGGCTGCCAGCACTACGACGGCGGATTCGCCTCGTGTCGTCATTCAGCTTCGCCTTCCTGCCGCGCCCGTCACGTGCGGTCACTCCCCAGCGTGTCATTGTGCGCGGAGCACGAGCAAAACTGGTGCAGTTGCGCACCGCGCTGCCCACTTACGATCCCAGGTATGACTGTGGCCGACGCGCCCGCCGTGCCGATGGACTGGTCCCAAGCCCAAAGCCGACTGCGTTCGGTGCTGCGTCCGGTCAGCCACGTCAACGCGATGTCGATGGGACAGTTCAAGCCCTGGATCCGTCACCTGTGGCCGTTCGTCACCGAAATGGTGGTCATCGACCTGCCGGAAGGCCGTGCCGCCGTCACCCAGCGCGAAACCGACTACTGGGGCATCAGCGCCGACCAGGCCTTCGCCGTCGGGCGCGGCAATCTGCCCGCGATCGGTGCGGACCTCACGGCGGGCCAGAACTACACCCTGGTCGACGCCGACGGCTCCAGCTACGCCGACTCCGCGATCCTGCGCGACGGCTGGTTCGCGGCGCTGGCCGGAGCAGGGCGCGCCGGCCGTCCGGTGGTGTGCTTCCCAGGCGACGGCACCTTGCTGATCGGCGTCGACGACGGCAGCGCCGCCAGCGACGACGGGATCTGCGCCCTGTTCGAGGCCGCCGAGCAGGTCTACGCCGACGCCGAGCTGCCGATCTCGCCGCAGGGCTACACCATCCAGGCCGGCAGCGTCGTGCCGTTCGACCAGGCCGGCCCCCACCCGCACCGGCAGCTGGGCCTGCGGGCGCGCGCACTGCTGGCGGTCCGTGAATACGGCGCCCAACACGCGGTACTGGCCGACTACTACCGGGCCAACTCGTTGGACCCCTACATCGGGGAACTGCAGCTCATCGACACCCCGCGCGGTGCGGCGACGGTGGCGACCTGGAGCGAAGGCATTCGGTGGGAGCTGCCGCACGCCGACTACGTGATGCTGGTCGCCGAGGACCACTCCGAGTCGATCCTGGTGCCGTTCTCGGTGGTCGTCGACGTGGTCGGGATCCTGCCGCAACCGGCCATGCTGCCGCTGCGGTACCGGGCCTACGAATGGCCGACCGAGCAGCAAATGGACGTGCTGCGGGCGCACAACGTGCAGATGAGCACCGGCTGAACCGGTGCGAAGCTCCGTCGCCAGGACTCGAACCTGAACTATCTGAACCAAAATCAGAGGTGCTGCCGATTACACCACGACGGACTGATGCCGCAGGGCAGTCTATACGCTGGTGATCGTGGCAGCCCCGGACAAAGAGGTACGGCCGGTACGGGCACGGATGACCGGCACCGAACGCCGACGTCAGCTCATCGACATCGCCCGCTCGCTGTTCGCCGAACGCGGCTATGACGCCACCTCGATCGAGGAGATCGCGCAGCGCGCCAACGTCTCCAAACCGGTGGTCTACGAGCACTTCGGCGGTAAGGAAGGCCTGTACGCCGTGGTCGTCGACCGGGAGATGTCGGCGCTGCTCGACGGCATCACGTCGTCGCTGACGAACAACCGGTCCCGGGTCCGCATCGAGCGGGTCGCGCTGGCGTTGCTGACCTACGTCGAGGAGCGCACCGACGGGTTCCGGATCATGATCCGCGACTCGCCGGCGTCGATCTCGTCGGGCACCTACTCCAGCCTGCTCAACGACGCGGTCAACCAGGTCAGCTCGATCCTGGCCGGCGACTTCGCGCGCCGCGGCCTGGACCCCGAGTTGGCCCCGCTGTACGCGCAGGCGCTGGTCGGTTCGGTGTCGATGACCGCCCAGTGGTGGCTCGACGCCCGCGAACCGAAGAAGGAAGTGGTCGCCGCGCACCTGGTGAACCTGGTGTGGAACGGTTTGACCCACCTGGAAGCCGACCCGCACCTGCAGGACGAATAGCACTGAGCGGGACGTCTCCGACGTGAGCGTCATCACCAAGGCCCGCGTCCTACACTGGCTTTCATCATGACCGCACCGGGGCACACCCATGTCCAGACCCCGATTGCGGGGGTCATCGAGCTGGCGCTGAGCGCGGCTCCCTTCAACGAACTCGTCGAGCAGGCCAAGGCCCGCCCCGACGAGCTGCGCCTGGTCGCGCCTGCCGCGGCCCGGGTGTTCGTGGCGGCCGCGCTGGCTGTCGGTGGACCGCTGTTGGTGGTGACCGCGACCGGCCGCGAAGCCGAGGATCTGACCGCGGAGCTGCGCGGGGTGTTCGGCGAGGCGGCCGCGCTGTTCCCGTCCTGGGAGACGCTGCCGCACGAGCGGCTGTCCCCGGGCGTGGACACCGTGGCCACCCGGCTGCTGCTGCTGCATCGGCTCGCGCATCCCGACGACGCCCGGCTCGGCCCGCCGCTGCAGGTGGTGGTCACCACGGCGCGGTCGCTGCTGCAGCCGATGGCGCACGGCCCCGGCGCGGCCAGCGACATCGAACCGGTGCGGCTGGCCCTCGGCGACGAGGTCGGCTTCGAGGACACCATCGCCCGGCTGGTCGAGCTGGCCTATACCCGGGTCGACATGGTCGGCAAGCGCGGCGAGTTCGCGGTGCGCGGCGGCATCCTGGACGTCTTCCCGCCCACCGCCGAACATCCGGTGCGCGTCGAGTTCTGGGGCGACGAGGTCTCCGAGATGCGGATGTTCAGCGTCGCCGACCAGCGGTCGATCACCGAAGTCCCGATCGACTTCATGATCGCGATGCCGTGCCGCGAGCTGCTGTTGACCGAGGACGCTCGGGCCCGCGCGGCCCAACTGGCCGGGGCTCGGCCGCAGACCGACAACACTGTGGTCGGCACGGTGGGGGACATGCTGGCCAAACTCGCCGAGGGCATCCCGGTCGACGGCATGGAAGCGCTGATGCCGGTGCTGCACCCGGGTGAGCCCGCGTTGCTCACCGACCAGTTGCCGGCCGGCACCCCGGTGCTGGTGTGCGACCCGGAGAAGGTGCGCACCCGGGCCGCCGACCTGATCCGCACCGGCCGGGAATTCCTGGAGGCGTCCTGGTCGGTCGCCGCGCTCGGCGGCGACGCGCCGGTCGACGTCGAGCAGCTCGGCGGTTCAGGTTTCCGCGAGCTGGCCGAGGTGGCCGACAGCGCCCGCTCCGGTGGTCACCCGTGGTGGACGCTCTCGCAGCTGCCCGACGAGTCCGCCACTGAACTCGACGTGCGTCCGGCGCCGTCGGCGCGTGAAGGCCGCGGGGTGGCCAACGTCGAGGCGATCTTCGCGATGCTGCGCGCCCACGTCGCCACCGGCGGCAGCGCCGCGGTCATCACCCCGGGCACCGGCACCGCGCAGCGCACGGTCGAGCAGCTGCGTGAATCCGACACTCCGGCAACCATGTTGGAGTCGGGCGCGACACCCACGCCGGGTGTGGTCGGGGTGCTCAAGGGACCGCTGCACGACGGGTTGGTGGTGCCCGGCGCCAACCTGGTGGTGATCACCGAAACCGATCTGACCGGCAACCGGGTCACGGCCACCGAAGGCAAACGGCTTGCGGCCAAACGCCGTAACACCGTGGACCCGCTGGCCTTGACGGCCGGCGACCTGGTGGTGCACGACCAGCACGGCATCGGCAAGTTCGTCGAGATGACCGAACGCACGGTGGGCGGGGCGCGCCGGGAATACCTGGTGTTGGAGTATGCGTCGGCCAAGCGCGGTGGCGGTTCGGACAAACTGTTCGTGCCGATGGACTCGCTGGACCAACTGTCCCGCTACGTCGGCGGTCAGGCGCCGAGCCTGAGCCGGCTCGGCGGCAGCGACTGGACCAACACCAAGACCAAGGCGCGCAAGGCGGTTCGCGAGATCGCCACCGAACTGGTCGCGCTGTACGCCAAGCGGCAAGCTGCACCCGGATACGCGTTCGGCCCGGACACGCCCTGGCAGGCCGAGATGGAGGACGCGTTCGGCTTCACCGAAACCGTCGACCAGATGACGGCCATCGCCGAGGTCAAGGCCGACATGGAAAAGCCGATCCCGATGGACCGGGTGATCTGCGGCGACGTCGGCTACGGCAAGACCGAGATCGCGGTACGTGCGGCGTTCAAAGCCGTGCAGGACGGCAAGCAGGTGGCGGTGCTGGTACCCACCACACTGCTGGCCGATCAGCATCTGCAGACCTTCACCGCCCGGATGGCCGGCTTCCCGGTCACCGTCAAGGGGCTGTCGCGGTTCACCGACCCGACTGAATCCAAGGCCGTCGTCGAGGGAATGGCCGACGGCTCAGTCGATGTCGTGATCGGCACGCATCGGCTGCTGCAGACCGGGGTGCGCTGGAAGGACCTGGGGTTGGTGATCGTCGACGAGGAGCAGCGCTTCGGTGTCGAGCACAAGGAACACATCAAGGGCCTGCGCAGCCACGTCGACGTGCTCACCATGAGCGCCACCCCGATTCCGCGCACCCTGGAGATGAGCCTGGCCGGCATCCGCGAGATGTCGACCATCCTCACCCCGCCCGAGGAACGTTTCCCGGTGCTTACCTACGTGGGCCCGCACGACGACAAACAGGTCGCCGCGGCGCTGCGCCGGGAGTTGCTACGAGACGGGCAGGCGTTCTACATCCACAACCGGGTCAGCTCGATCGACAGGGCCGCGGCCCGGGTGCGGACCTTGGTGCCCGAGGCGCGAGTGGTGGTGGCGCACGGCCAGATGCCCGAGGAGCAACTGGAGAAGACGGTCGAGGGGTTCTGGAACCGCGAGTTCGACATCCTGGTCTGCACCACGATCGTCGAAACCGGTCTGGACATCTCGAACGCCAACACGTTGATCGTGGAACGCGCCGACACGTTCGGTCTGTCGCAGCTGCATCAGCTGCGCGGCCGGGTGGGGCGCAGCCGGGAACGTGGCTACGCCTACTTCCTGTACCCCACCGATTCGCCGCTCACCGAAACCGCCTACGACCGGTTGGCGACCATTGCGCAGAACAACGAGTTGGGCGCGGGCATGGCCGTGGCGATGAAGGACCTGGAGATCCGCGGGGCCGGCAACGTGTTGGGTGTGGAGCAGTCCGGGCATGTGGCCGGCGTCGGCTTCGACCTGTACGTGCGGTTGGTCGGCGAAGCCGTGGAGGCGTACCGCGCCGCGGCTGACGGTGAAACCGTCAGTGGCCCAACCGAACCCAAGGATGTACGGATCGATCTGCCGGTCGACGCGCACCTGCCGCCGGATTACATCGGCAGCGACCGGCTGCGGCTGGAGGGCTACCGGCGGCTGGCGGCGGCGCCTGATGAGGCGGCGCTGCGGGCCGTGGTGGAAGAACTCACCGACCGCTACGGCCCGCTGCCGGAACCGGCCCGCCGGTTGGTTGCGGTGGCCCGACTGCGGCTGCTGTGCCGCGAGTACGGCGTGACCGAACTGTCCGCGACGGGCTCGGCCAACCAGGCTTCCACGTTGCGGTTGGCGCCGATGACGCTGCCCGATTCTGCGCAGATCCGGCTCAAGCGGATGTACCCGGCCGCCAACTACCGGGCCACCACCGCAACCGTGCAGGTGCCGATCCCGCGGGTCGGCGGCGGTGTCGCAGCGCCTCGGCTGCGGGATCTGGAGTTGGTGCAGATGGTGGCGGATCTGTTGTTGGCGTTGGACGGTCGCCCGCAAGGTGAGGTTGACGTCAGCGCGCTGACCGAGCCGGTGGCCAGTCCGACGGGGGCGTGAGGGGAGCGATGACGGTCATCCTGGTCGATCCGCAACGGCCCACCTGGGTGCCGGTGGAGGCGGTGTCGCTGCTGGCCGGTGACGTGCAGTACACCGAGGAGCTGCCGGTGAAGGTGGCCTGGTCGCTGCCCTCGGCGCGGCCGGTGCACACCGGTGAGCAGGCACCGACGCTGTTGTCCTCGGATCCGCGCCACCCGGCGGTGCGAAGCCGGGTCGAGGCCGGTGAAAAGCTGCTGGCCGCACCCGAACCGCGGGCCGGGGAACGCCTGGTCGAGGCCGTCGCGGTGATGGATCAGTTGCGCACCGCCGGGCCGTGGGAAAGTGAACAAACCCACGACTCGCTGCGCCGCTATCTGCTCGAGGAGACCTACGAGCTGTTCGACGCGGTGCGCAGCGGGGACGCCGAGGAGCTGTGCAGCGAACTCGGAGATGTGTTGCTGCAAGTGCTGTTTCACGCCCGGATCGCCGAGGATGCTCCCGAGCACCCGTTCGGCATCGACGACGTCGCCGATGCGTTGGTGCGCAAGCTGGCCAACCGGGTGCCCGCGGTGCTGGCCGGCGAAGAGGTGTCACTCGAAGAGCAGATCGCGCAGTGGGAAGAGCGCAAGGCGCTGGAGAAACGCAACCGTAGTTCCGCGATGGACGACGTGCCGACCGGGCAGCCGGCGTTGGCGCTGGCGCAGAAGGTGCTCAGCCGCGCCGAACAGGCCGGCGTGCCCGCGGATCTGGTTCCCGCCGCCATCGTGACGGTTGCGGTGTCTGCCGATGTGGACGCCGAGAATGCGCTGCGCACAGCTGTTTTGGAGTTCATGGACGACGTGCGCGCGGCCGAGTCGGCGATCGCGGCCGCGCGCGGAGACCTGGACGCGGCCGCGGTGACCTCGGCCGGCGCCGACGAATGGCGTGCAGCCTGGCCGGCCAACCCCGAGCCGACCGAACCCGAGGCTCAACCGAACAGCGTCGAGCCCCAGTAGCCGTCGGCGTCGCCGTCGGGAATGCCCGGAGGCACTGCGAACACCGCCGAGCCGGTGTGGGTGATGTATTCGTTGAGCAGGTCGTTGCGGGACAGCTTGCTCTGCACCGGGATGAACCCGGTCACCGGGTTGCGCACGAATGCGATGAAGAACAGCCCCGCGTCCAGATGGCCGAAACCGTCACTGCCGTCGGTGAAGTTGTAGCCGCGACGCAGCAACTCCACACCATCGTTGTGTTCCGGGGCGGCCAGCCGCACGTGCGCGAACTCGTCGATCGCCGGTTCGCCGTCAGCGCCGAGCAGCTCAAAATCCAGCGGCTCGAACTCCTCAGCCAAGCCGTTGGGCGCCCCAGATCCCTTGGCTCGGCCGATCACCCGTTCCTGCTCCAGCAGCGTGGTGCGGTCCCAGGATTCGATCAGCATCCGGATCCGGCGGGTCACCATGTAGGTGCCACCGGTCAACCATCCCGGGCCGTCGCCGTCGGCCACCCACACGTCCCGGTCCAGGATCTCGGTGTCCTCGGCCTTGACGTTGTTAGTTCCGTCCTTGAACCCGAACAGGTTTCGCGGTGTGGTCTGGCTGCGCGTGGTCGACGAGGTCCGGCCGAAACCGAGCTGCGAGTAGCGCACCGCCGCGGTACCGAAGCCGACCCGGGCCAGGTTGCGGACCGCGTGCACCGCGACCTGCGGGTCGTTGGCGCACGCCTGGATGCAGATGTCGCCGCCGCAGCGGGCCGGGTCGAGGGTCTCGTTGGGGAACTTGGGCAGGTCGGCCAGTGGCTCGGGACGCAGGTGCGCGACGCCGAACCGGTCGACTCCGTCCTTTTCGAACAAGGTGGGGCCGAAGCCGATGGTCAGCGTCAGCTGGGAGGCCGGCAGCCCCAGCGCCTCGCCGGTATCCGCCGGTGGCGCATAGGGATTGAGCCCGATCGCGCCATCGGGGACGGTCTCCTGGCCGCGGGTCATCCGCTCGGCCATCCGCGTCCACTCCTGGAGCATGGCCACCAGTTCGGCGCGGTCCTCGGTGGTGACGTCGAAGCTCGCCAGGTGCATCCGGTCCTGGGCTTCGGTGACGATGCCGGCTTGGTGCACACCACGGAACGGAACCGACGCGTGCGGTGCTCCGGTGTCGTGGGCCGCGGTGGCCCGGCCGGCCAGCATCCCGGCGCCGGCCGCACCCGCCACCGCCGCGCCGACGCCGGCGGCGCCGATCAACCTGCGTCGGGAAAACCCTTCCCGGGCAGGCGATGCCGAGTCACTGCCCGGCGATGACACCTTGCACCTGGCTGACCTCCTTGCTCAGCGCGTCGATGGCGCGCGAGAGTTCCTTGCGTTCGGCCTCGGACACCTTGTCGTAGGGCACGAAGCCCTCGCCGGCGCGCAGTCGCATCAGCAGGTCCTCGACCTCGGCGAAGCGCTGATCGACCCGCTTGCCCAGTTCCGGATCCCGCTCGTCGAGGATCGGGCGCACCGAGGCGACCGCGGTTTGCGATCCCTGCACGTTGGCGTTGAAATCCCACAGGTCGGTGTGGCTGAAGATGTCTTCCTCGCCGGTGATCTTGCTCTTGGCGACCTCGTCGAGCAGGCCTTGCGCCCCGCCGGCGATCTGGGTGGAGTCGATCTTCCAATCCGGCGACTTCACCCCGTCGGCGAGTTCCTTGACGTCGGCCACCAGCTGGTCAGCGATCGCATTGGTGTCCGGTTGCAGGCCGGTCACCCACAGGTCCTTCTCCAACCGGTGGAAACCGGTCCACTTCTGGTCCCCGACCACATCGGCCTCACGTTGGTCGATCCGCGGATCGAGGTCGTTGGGGAACGACTCGGCGACCGGTTCGATGCGCTCGTAGTAGGTGCGCGAGATCGGGAACTGTTGCTTGGCAGCTTCGATGTCGCCGCGCTTGATGGCATCGACGAACTGCTGCACGGCCGGGACCAGGGCGTCGACCTGGCTGATCACGTAGCGCTTGTAACTGTCGGCGGCTTCCTTGAACTTGCCTTCGGTGTCGATCTGCACGGCCTCACCGGTCACGGTGAAGTCGTGCCGGATGCCGTCGCCGACCATGCCCGGTTTGCACGCGACCTGGAAGACGCCAGGTTCGGTGAGTTGCACGATCAGCTTGCGGGACAGCCCGGGGCCGATGTTCTCCACCTCGCCCATCACGCGTTCGCCGGCGCTGTAGACGTAGAACTCGGTGACCTTGTCGCCGTTGTTGGTGATCTGGAAGGTGTTGGCTCCGGTGCTGCCCTCGGTGGCCGACAGCTCGCAGCTGTCGTCGGTCGCGGTGACCGTGATCGGCTCCGCGGTGCTGCCGTCGCCGTCACTGGCGGTGTCCTTGGCTTGGCAAGCGGCCAATGACAGACCGGTCAGCACGGCGGCGGTCACGGCCAGGCCGGTCTTGGCGGACAGCGCAGGAATCAGGTTCACGGAGTCGACCTTTCGGAGTCGGGCAGGGATGCGGAGGTTTTCGGAGCAGGCGCGCTTCGCGAGGTCGGCAGCAGGAACACGGTCAGCACGATGATCAGGTACGCCGACCAAGCCAGCAACTGCGCGACGGTGGGGGTCGGCGTGATGTTGAAGACGCCCTGGATGAACTCGACGACCGCGCGCATGAACCAGTTGTCCCAGTCGAACCACGCGGTCAGGTCGAAGGCCTTGCGGTTGAGGATCGGCAGCCAGCCGACGGTCTGCAGTGCCCCGATCCCGTAGGACAGGATGCCGGCGGCCACCACGATCAGGAACACACCGGTGTAACGGAAGAACTTGCCCAGATCGAGTTTCACGGCGCCGCGGTACATGCCGACCGCGATCGCCGCGGCCAGCAGTACCCCGACGATCAGTCCGCCCAGCGGGAGCAGCGCGCCTTCGGCGGCGTAGCCCACCATGAACAGTGCGGTTTCGGCGCCTTCCCGGCCGACCGCGAGAAACGCCAGGGTCAGCACCGCCAGGTTGCCCGCTTCGAGCGCCTCGCTCAGTTCGGCGCGCAACTGCCCGGAGATGCCGGCGGCGGCTTTGCGCATCCACAACACCATCGTGGTGACGATCACGACCGCGATCAGCGATGCGATACCCGCCATCGCTTCGGCGGCCAGATCGGTCAGGGTGTTCTCACCGAGCTGGATGATCAGAAAGATCGCCAGCGTCATCACGATCGCGGCCGTCACACCCAGCCACACCCACTTGAGCGCGTCGCGCCGACCGGACTTGACCAGGAAGGCCACCAGGATCATCACCACGATCGAGGCCTCCAGGCCTTCGCGCAGTCCGATCAGGGCGCTACCGAATACCTGGGAGGTGGTGCTGGGGCTGGCCATCAGCACCGTGCCGGAGATGTCTCCGAGGAAGATCATCGTGTGTCCTCGCTGCAATGCTTCGCACTGGTCAGCGCTGGCCAGGCTAGGTATGGCTCACCTACGCGGCAAGCGATTAGGACGCTACACCCTCGCAGGGCGGCAGCGCGGTGCACGAAGCTAATTCCCAGCCATGCGACTATGGGCGCTAACTCAGGAGCGACCTAGTAGGGCCGACGGCGGTCCAAGAGGGGTATCGGGAACGTGTCGGTGCGTTGGCTGCAGTCCGCTGCGGTGGTCGGCGCAACCGTCCTGTTGCTGGCCTCCAGCTGTTCCTGGCTGGTCCCGTCACCGATGCCGGAGGGCATCCCGCCGCCGGCCGGCGACCCGGTCCCGGCCATCGACACCTACGTCAAGGGCCGGCCGGCCGATCAGCTGCACAACTGGGCGGCCGCGCGGGCCCCGTCGCTGGACATCCCGGTCACCGCGCTGGAGGCCTACGCCTACGCGGCCCGGGTTGCCGAGGTGGAGAATCCGCGTTGCCAGCTGAAATGGACGACGTTGGCCGGCATCGGCATGGTGGAAAGTCACCACGGCACCTACCGCGGCGCCACCCTCGCGCCCAACGGCGATGTCTCGCCGCCGATCCGCGGAGTCCAACTCGACGGCACCTCGGGCAACCTCAAGATCGAGGACACCGACGGCGGCAAACTCGACGGCGACCCGACGATGGACCGGGCCATGGGGCCCATGCAGTTCATCCCGGAGACCTGGAAGATCTACAAGGTCGATGCCAACAACGACGGCGTCATCAGCCCGGACAACATCGATGACGCCGCGTTGTCGGCAGCCGGCTATCTGTGCTCGCGCGGTAAGGATCTGTCCACGCCGGAAGGCTGGATCACGGCGCTGCGCGCCTACAACCATTCCGATCAGTACGCCCGGATGGTGCGGGATTGGGCCACCGCCTACGCCGCAGGCCACTCGCTGTAAGGGCGGGTTCCGCGGCGCGGCCGGTCCGCGATTAGGCTGATGGCCGCGCAGCACCCGAGAAGGCACGCGCAGCATCGGCGAAGGCAAAGGAGACAGCAGTGCCCATCATCGAGCAGGTCGCGGCCCGAGAGATCCTCGACTCCCGCGGCAACCCGACCGTCGAGGTCGAAGTTGCCCTGATCGACGGCACCTACGCGCGGGCCGCGGTGCCCTCGGGTGCCTCCACCGGCGAGCACGAAGCCGTCGAGTTGCGCGACGGCGGTGAGCGCTACCTGGGCAAGGGAGTGCTGAAGGCCGTGGAGGCGGTGCTCGACGAGATCGCCCCGGCGGTGATCGGGCTGTCCGCCGACGAGCAGCGCGTCGTCGACCAGGCTCTGGTCGACCTGGACGGCACCCCGGACAAGTCCCGGCTGGGCGCCAACGCCATCCTCGGCGTTTCGCTGGCCGTGGCCAAGGCTGCCGCCGACTCCGCCGAGCTGCCGCTGTTCCGCTACCTGGGCGGCCCGAACGCGCACATCCTGCCGGTGCCGATGATGAACATCCTCAACGGCGGTGCGCACGCCGACACCGGGGTGGATGTGCAGGAATTCATGATCGCCCCGATCGGCGCGGCCACCTTCAAGGAGTCGCTGCGCTGGGGCGCCGAGATCTACCACACGCTCAAGTCGGTGCTCAAGAAGCAGGGCTTGGCCACCGGTCTGGGCGACGAGGGCGGTTTCGCGCCTGACGTTGCCGGCACCCGCGCGGCCCTGGACCTGATCAGCTCGGCCATCGACACGGCCGGGTTCAAGTTGGGCACCGATGTGGCGCTGGCCCTCGACGTCGCGGCCACCGAGTTCTACACCGCCGGTACCGGTTACGCGTTCGAGAAGCAGACCCGCAGCGCCGAGGAGATGGCGGCCTTTTACGAGGAGCTGATCGGCGCCTATCCGCTGGTGTCCATCGAGGATCCGCTCTCCGAGGACGACTGGGACGGCTGGGTGGCGCTGACCACCGCGATCGGCGACAAGATCCAGCTCGTCGGCGACGACCTGTTCGTCACCAACCCCGAACGCCTGGAAGAGGGCATCGAAAAGTGTGCCGGCAACGCGTTGCTGGTGAAGGTAAACCAGATCGGCACGTTGACCGAGACGCTGGATGCCGTCGCGCTGGCGCACAACAGCGGCTACCGCACCATGATGAGCCACCGCTCCGGGGAAACCGAGGACACCACCATCGCCGATCTGGCGGTTGCGGTCGGCAGCGGCCAGATCAAGACCGGTGCGCCGGCCCGCAGCGAGCGGGTGGCCAAGTACAACCAGCTGCTGCGCATCGAGGAAGCCCTCGGTGACGCCGCACGCTACGCCGGTGATCTGGCCTTCCCCAGGTTCGAGAGCAAGTAGCCGACAGCGCGCGTTGCTGCGCGGTATTCGGCTGCGCCGGTAGCCTCAACGACGATGCCTGACCCCAAGCGGCCCGACCCCAAGCGGCGTTCTCCGACCTCACGGCCGGCGACTGCCGGCCGGTCGGGTGGTGCGCCGCGGGGTGCCGCGCGCAAGGCGACGGCCAAGCCGTCGGCCGCGCGCAAGGAAGTCCGCACCCCGGACAAGCCGGAAGCCCAGCAGCAGAAGGCCAAACCGGAGATCGTCGAGCCGGCGCGGCAGAACCTGGCTGCCGCCGCAGAGCAGCAGGCCGAACAACGGCTGGGGTTCACTGCGCGGCGCGCGGCCATCCTGGCCGCGGTGGTGTGTGTGCTGACGTTGACCATCGCCGGGCCGGTGCGCACCTACTTCGCGCAGCGCACCGAGATGAAGCAGTTGGCCGCCACCGAGGCGTCGCTGCGTGCGCAGATCGCCGAGCTCGAACAGCAGAAGGACAAGTTGGGGGACCCGGCGTACATCGCCGCGCAGGCCCGCGAGCGGCTCGGTTTCGTGATGCCCGGTGAGATCCCGTATCAGGTGCAGTTGCCGCCCGGGTCCGTTCCGGTCGAGGACGGCGGTGACGCGCCGACCGTGACGCTCAGTAACGACCCGTGGTACACCGCGCTGTGGAAGACCATCGCCGACACTCCGCATCCGCCGCCGGCCGCGCCGGCGCTGCCGGAGCCGCCGGTGACACCGGGCAGTGTTCCGCCACCGCCGCCGGAGGGCGAGCCGGTGCCGGTCGACGGGGAGCAGCCCGGTGGTTGAACCAGCCGACCTCGAGGTGGTGGCCCGTCAGCTCGGCCGGGAGCCGCGCGGCGTACTGGAGATCTCCTACCGTTGCCCCAACGGAGAGCCGGCCGTGGTCAAGACCGCACCGAAACTGCCTGACGGAACTCCATTTCCGACGCTGTACTACCTGACGCATCCGGCGTTGACGGCGGCCGCAAGCCGGCTGGAAACCGCCGGTTTGATGCGCGACATGACCGAACGGTTGGGCGCCGATGCCGAACTGGCCGCCGCCTACCGCCGCGCCCACGAGTCCTATCTGGCCGAGCGCAATGCCATCGAGGACCTGGGGACGACGTTCACCGGCGGCGGGATGCCGGATCGGGTCAAGTGCCTGCACGTCTTGATCGCGCATTCGCTGGCCAAGGGTCCCGGGGTCAATCCGTTCGGCGACGAAACGCTGGCCATCTTGGCCACCGAACCGGCGATGGCCGGAATCCTGGTGAAGGAGGACTGGATTCGATGACGCGTGTCGGAGCGATCGACTGCGGCACCAACTCGATCCGGCTGTTGATCGCCGATGTGGGCGAGGACGGCCTGACCGACGTATTGCGCACCATGCAGATCGTGCGGTTGGGCGAGGGGGTCGACGCCACCGGGCAGCTGGCCCCGGCGGCCATCGAACGCACCCGAGTGGCGCTGGTCGAATACGCCGAACTGCTACGCACGCATCAGGTTTCGCGGGTCCGGATGGTGGCGACCTCGGCTACCCGGGACGCCGGCAACCGCGACGAGTTCTTCTCGATGACGGCGCAGGTGCTCGGCGCCGTGGTACCCGGCGCGGTGGCCGAGGTGATCAGCGGGACCGAGGAGGCCGAGCTGTCCTTCACCGGGGCGGTCGCCGAACTGGACTCGGCGGCAGCACCTTTCGTCGTCGTCGACCTTGGCGGAGGCTCCACCGAGGTGGTGCTCGGTGAGGATGGGGTGGCGGCGTCACACTCCACCGACATCGGGTGTGTCCGGCTCACCGAGCGCTGCCTGCATTCGGATCCGCCCACCGAGGCCGAAGTGGTCGAAGCCCGCGCGGTGGCGCGCGCGAAACTCGAAGAGGCATTGGCCGCGGTGCCGGTGGTGCGGGCGAAGACCTGGGTCGGGGTGGCGGGCACGTTCACCACGATCGCCGCGCTGGCGCACCGACTGTCCAGCTACGACCCGGAGGCCATTCACCTGTCCGAGGTCGGCTTCGGCGATCTGGAACAGGTGTGCAAAGAGCTGATCACCATGACCCGCAAGCAGCGAGCTGCGTTGGGCCCCATGCACGAAGGCCGCGTCGACGTGATCGGCGGCGGGGCGATCGTGGTCGATGAATTGGCCCGGATGCTGGGGGAGCGGGCCGGTATCGACACCTTGACGGTCAGTGAGCACGACATCCTGGACGGCATCGCGCTGTCGATCGTCTAGCGTTCGGCCGGGTAGCGCAGCACCGTCTCGTCTTCGAACAGCGGTAGCGCGAAACCGATTCCGTCTTCGGTACCAACCGACAGTACGTACAGCAACGCTTCGGCGGGATGGTCGCGACCGGTCGGCATCATCGCCGGTGGCCCGAAGCCGAGGAAGATCAGCCGTTCCTCGGGGTGGTCGTGCCGGCCGATGATCTCCCCGTGTTGCAGTTCGGTGGCGTGCGCCTCGGGCATACCGCGACTCTACTGAGCGCACATCCGCGGGCGATGGATCAGGTCGGGTGGGCCAGGAACGCAATCAGCCGGCGGGTGGACCCGCCGGCTGATCAGCTGGATTCGTTACGGTCTGACTCGGCAGCCGCTGCCGATGTTGTGGCAGTGGTGGCCGCCGTCGCAGGCGTTGCAGCGACACTTACAGCCACCGGTGTGCTTTACGGATTCTGCTGCGCGCATGTGGAGATCATCTCCTCGTCGAAACCCGGTCCGATATCAACATATGACTACTTCACAATAGTTTGGGTCAGCGTGATTGACCAGGCTGGGCCGGTCCGACGCGTGGCGAAAACCGGTCTTTAAATTACGAAACGGGATCGTTACAGTAGTGGGATGACTGGTTCCGGGATGGACACGGACGTCATCGTGGTGGGCGCCGGACCGACCGGCCTGACGTTGGCCTGCAGCCTGCGCTTGCACGGGCTGTCGGTGCGGGTGATCGACCGGGCTGCGGGTCCGGCGACGACGTCGCGGGCGAACTTCCTGCATGCCCGGGGTTCGGAGGTGCTGGCGCGACTCGGGGCGCTGGGCAGCCTGCCGTCCGGGTCGCTGCGCGCCATGAGCATCACCACCTACGCGGGCGATCGGCCGATGATGAAGCTGATGTTCGGTGATCCCGGGATGGGCACCGCCGCGCCGCCCATGGTGGTGTCCCAGGCCAAGGTGGAGGCGGCCCTGCGGGACCGGCTCGCGGATCTTGGTGTTACCCCGCAGTGGGGCAACGGTTTACGGGATCTACGCCAGGATGACGTATCGGTGGAGGCGGAACTGGCTGACGGGCAGCGGATCCGGGCCCGCTGGCTCGTCGGCTGCGACGGCACGTCCAGCACCACCCGCAAGCTGGTGGGCATCGACTTTCCCGGGGTCAAACTCTCCGAGCGCTTCCTGCTGGCCGACGTGCACCTGGCCTGGGACCTGAGCCGGGACGGCACCAGCGGCTGGGTCCACCCCGACGGGCTGGTCGGGGTGATGCCGATGGCGGATGAGTCCGGCCGCGACGACCTGTGGCGGGTGTTCGCCTACGACCCGCGTGGCGGTGAAAAGCCCAGTGATGACGAGATTCTCGACCGGGTTACGACGATCATTCCGGAGCGGACCGGCCGCACCGTGCGCGTCGGGGAGGCCGAATGGCTGTCGGTGTTCACGGTGCATCGGCGGCTGGCGTCGTCGTACCGCCGCGGGCGCGTGTTCATCGCCGGTGACGCGGCGCACGCGCACGCGCCGTTCGGCGGGCAGGGCATGCTCACCGGGGTCGGCGACGCGGAGAATCTGGCTTTCAAGCTGGCGTTGGCGGTACGAGGTTCGGCGGGACAGGCGTTGCTCGACACCTATGAGGCCGAGCGCCGGCCGTTGGCCACCGATGTGCTGCGCGGTACCAGTGCGATGACCCGGATGAACGTGGCCAGTAGCCGGCTCGGCCGGTACTTGCGGGATCAGGTGGCGATTCGCATCGCCGGGTTGCCGGTGGTGCAGCGGTGGGCGACGTATTCGGCGTCGCAGCTGTGGGTGAGTTACCGCAAGGGTCCGCTGGGCGGGCGCGGCCGCAAGCCGCGGCCGGGGGACCGAATTGCCGACCTGGCGTGCACGCGGGACGACGGCACACCGACCCGGTTGCATCGTGAGCTTGGCGGCCGGTGGGCGCTGCTCGAGCCGGCGACGGGGGAGGGGCCCGGGCTTGAGGCGGCGCGGCGCCGGCTCGGCGAGTTCGTGGTGGGCTTGGGCTACGACGGGGTCGGGGCGATGCTGGTGCGCCCGGATGCGCACCTGGCCTGGCGCGGTGGCGACGTCGCGGAGCTGGACCGGTGGCTGCGGGACGCGCTGTCCGCCGGGAGGACGCGTTGACCGAGGCGAGCGGGCGGGGACGTCCGCGTGACCGCGGCACCGACCTGGCCATCCTGCGGGCAGGGCTGGAACTGTTCATCGAGCGCGGGGTCGAGGGCACCAGCATGGAGCAGATCGCCAAGCTGGCCGGCGTCGGCAAGCCGAGCATCTATCGGCGGTGGTCGAACAAGGAGGAGCTGATCGCCGCGGCCATCGAGACGCTGGTGGTCGACGAGGTGCAGTTCGCATCGGTGCAGCAGATCGAGGCGCACTCGCCTGCCGCGCTGGTGGAGGCGGCCATCGACAGCGCGGCCGCCGCCACGACGGCTCCGCAGTACCGGGCGCTGGTGGCCCGGGTGTACGGCTCGGCGGTCAGCCACCCCGCGCTGATGGCCGCCTATTGGGAGCGCTACATCCTGCCCCGCCGGCAGATCGCGGCCCGACTCCTTCAGCGGGCACGGGAGGAGGGGACCGTCGCCGCCGACCTGGACGTGGATGTGGCCATCGACATGATGGCCGGCGCGGTGACTTACCGTGTGTTGCAACCGCACCCACCCGATTTCGACGAGATGCGGCGGTATCTGCGTGCGGTGTATCGGCAGATCGGGCTGCTGCCGTCCGACGGAGCCGACGGCGATGGCGAGGGCGGCCTGAAATAGCATCTCCTGTGCACAGCCCCCATAGCCCAATTGGCAGAGGCAGCGGACTTAAAATCCGCCAAGTGTCGGTTCGAGTCCGACTGGGGGCACCGAGAAACGCCAGAAAATGCCGGTGAGATTCCAGCGGGCGAGGCGACAGGGTTATCTCCCCACCGGCGCGCCGCTGTAGACCCCGATCCGGTGATCATCTGACCGCTCGCGGATGCACTCCCTCGGCTGATTCGAGGCAGCGGGTCACGGCCGGGGGCGCGCGAGAGACGTCGCCCGGGGCGGGTTAAGTCGCACGAGGCTCGGACTTGCGGCCGACCGATGTCGTTGGTAATCGCAATGTTTTGTATGACTGCACTAAATCGATGGAGAACGTTATTCTCATCGGTAAAGAACACGTTGGACAGGACGGGACGAATGCCGAGCGCACAGATGTCTCAGTAGGTGTCCGTGAAACGGATCATCAAGGAGACCGCCGACGCCAAGACGTCCGTGCTGTGGTCGTCCACCGCCTCCTGTCGGGGCACGATCGACGGCAAGGACTTGTGTTGCTCCGATTCGATGTCGAGCGTGCCCGAGGTCGACTCGAGGTCATGTCCACCGTGAAACGGGTTCCTGGCGGCCAGGTTTCGTACTGGCTGATCGATCGCCTACAGGAGGGTGATGAACGCCAAGCAAGAACAGATGGGCGCCAACGAGGCCCCCGAACCGGGCACGGCAGCCACCGCGGTGAGGGGAAACGGACTGGAGATGTCGTGTGGGCTGCCGCCCTCGCCGCAGTTCGCTGATCTGGCGGTCCTGGCAGAACAACTCGGATACACCCGAGTGTGGATCTTCGACTCTGCCCCGCTCTGGGAGGACCCGTTCGTTCACCTCGCCCTGGCCGCTCAGCGCACGACGCAGATCGCTCTGTCGACTGCTGTGCTGGTGCCCGCGCAGCGCTCGCCGGTGGCCATGGCGTCGTCGATCGCCACCATTGCGCGGTTGTCGCAGGGCCGATTTCGTACGTGCTTCGGCACCGGGGGGACCGCACGCCGAGCCATCGGACAACTGCCATGGTCACTGCCCCGGCTCGGGGAATATGTCGAGACGGTTCGTGCCCTGCTGGCCGGGCACACCCCGGTATGGGAAGGCGCAGCCGTGCAGATGATGCACGCACCGACACTCGCAGCATCTCGACCCATCGACGTGCCCATCTGGCTCAGCGTATTTGGGCCAAAAGGGGCCAAGTTGGCCGGCGAACTCGCCGACGGGATCATCGGACCGCCGCACCCGACCCTGCCGACGGCGACCTTGGTGTCCGGGACGGTCCTCGATCCTGGCGAAGAGGTGGCCGATGTTCGGGTCAGGGAAGCCATCGGACCGTGGCGCGTGGTGGACTGGCATGAAACGTATGCCACCGCCGGCCCCGAGGCAGTCGACGCGCTACCCGGCGGGCGGCAATGGCGCCTGGCGCTCGAAGGGCTCTGTGCACCAGAGCACCGCCACTTGTACACCTATGAAGGACACGTCACCGATCTGCCCGAGCGTGACCGTGCGCTGCTGGACCACATCAACTCGAGGATGATGGTCGGGGACGAGTCGAAGACTGCGACTCGTCTGCAGAAGCTGGCCGGCATGGGCTTCTGTGAGGTGATCTACACACCCACCGGTCCCGATGTCGAGCGAGAACTCACCGCGATGATGCGTGCGCACCGCCTGACTCAGGCGGCATCGTCGTGACCCGCCCGTCGTTTCGCTCACATTCCTGAGCGCGTCGCTGCCCGCACCGGTTTGTTGGGCGAACGCGGCGACGGTGGGTTGCGCGGTAGGTGCGAACATGGAGGCGTCACGGAGTGGGGTTTGGATGGCAGGATCTCGGCGTAGCGGTGCCGACTCGAACATTCGCGATGCTCTCTACGAGGCGATCGAACGCGTGATGGCCGACGTCGGGTATGCCGGTGTCAGTTACCGTGCGATCGCCGCTCACGCAGGAATCTCTCCCAGTCATGTGCAGTACTACTTCCCGAGCATCGACGGCGTTTTCATCTCGGCGGTCCGGCGGCGCATCGACACCAACATTGCTCGCCTGACCGAGGCCATGCGGGCACGTCCCAGCGAGCAGTTGCGGGTGCTGTGGGAGTTCAGTGGGGAGGAGGGCACCGGCGCACTGATGTCGGAGTTCATGGCGGCCGGCAACCACCGCCCGCGAGTCGGCGCGGCCATCGCCGAAAGGGGTGGAGAAGGTCCGAGCCGCCGAACTGCATCTGCTGACGACTGCGTTCGGCGTTGGCATCGAAACCGGACATCGCGACGTAATCCTGCAGTTCGAGCGTTACCTCGATGACACCGAAATTCAGCTGCAGCAACGCTACAGCTGAGAAGACATCCCGACGGGGTTCTTGTTCCCGTCCGTGGCCGGACCCCGTGAACTGGTCCACGTGATCGGGGTCCGGCCAGCCCCTTCTTAAAATCCACCAAGTGTCGGTTCGAGTCCGACTGGGGGGCACCAACATTTGTGCCCGTACTGCAGTGCGTTAGCGAACTGCGGCGAACCTTTCCGTCCTCACAAAATGAGGTTGAAAGCGAACGCGGTTAACCAACTCACGCTGGGCGCCGGGTTCCGAATCCCAGCCGGATCCCATGCAACCCCCGATGTCTCAGTGTCGTGCGGCGTCAAGCGCTCTGTGCAGTTCGTCGACGAGCGCGTTCGTCGCGGAATTGAACTTCTCGACCTCCCGGTTGAGGTCGTCCAGCGTCGTCCCGCGGTCGTCCCGCTCGACCTCCAACGACAGGTCCCGGAGGGTGTCGAGTTGCACGGCGATGATCGCTGAATGGTCAAGCAGGTTCTGTGAATCCGAATTCGAGATGAGAAACGATGACCACTGCGCGATCGCCCGGGACAACCGGGTGCGTTCGCCGAGCACCTCCTCGCGGAGCGAATGCAGTGCCGCCTTCAGCTCGTCGGGTGGCAGATCTGCGACCGGGTCGATCAGATGCGCGACGATGTGGCCTCGGGCGAAGTCGCTGGCCGAGTCGTCGGCGACGGTGTGCAGGATGTCCGACAACGCCAGCCGGGTCAGCGGCAGCCAACTCTCTCGGGTGGACATCGCGACCACGCGGTCGATGACCAGGGCGGTGAGGACGAAGGTGACGATGCCGGCCGCCAAACCGGACAGGATGACGAACTCCTGCCACATCTGGGTCTTCAGGTCGAGCCAGATGATGACGGCGGCCAGCAGCAAGGCCCCCAGCAGAAGCAGTTGACGTATCGCCGACCAGCGCATCGAACCCCTCCTCGGCTGCGGGCCAGGTGCTTGGCCCCACACCATAGACCAGGGTGAGCACCCACCCCCGAACCTCACAGCCACCACCGCCGCACCGTGCGGACCCGGCAACGCGCCCGCAGCACCGGCGTCGCCGATCCGCAATCGCGCTGCGACACCGTGGCAGGCCGAACCGTCCAGCAGAAGGGGTTTGGCGTCCATGTCCTATCTCAGCCCGCCCGAGTTCGTCGGCAAGATGATCGATGCCGGTGAATCCAAGGCCCACCTGTCCACCCGCGACACCCTGATCCGGGCGTACATGGCCGGTGCGATCCTGGCGATCTCGGCAGCCTTCGCGGTGACGATCACCGTGCAGACCGGCGACGCGCTGCTCGGCGCGGTGCTGTTCCCGGTCGGCTTCTGTCTGCTCTACCTGCTCGGCTTCGACCTGCTCACCGGGGTGTTCACGCTGGTCCCGCTGGCCCTGCTGGACAAGCGGCGCGGGGTGACCGTGCGCACCGTGTTGCGCAACTGGGGCTGGGTGTTCCTCGGCAACCTGGCCGGTGCGCTGACCGTCGCGTTGATGATGGCGATCGTGTTCACCTACGGATTCAGCGTGGACCCCAGTGAGGTGGGCCAGCGGCTCGGCGAGATCGGGCACAGCCGCACCGTCGGCTACGCCGAGCACGGCGGCGCCGGCATGCTCACGCTGTTCGTCCGCGGCGTGCTGTGCAACTGGATGGTCTCCACCGGGGTGGTCGCGGCGATGATGTCCACCAGCGTGTCCGGCAAGGTGATCGCGATGTGGATGCCGGTCATGCTGTTCTTCTACATGGGCTTCGAGCACTCCGTGGTCAACATGTTCCTGTTCCCGTCCGGGCTGATGCTCGGCGGCGACTTCTCCATCACCGATTATCTGATCTGGAACGAAATCCCCACCGTGGTAGGAAATCTCGTCGGCGGTCTCACCTTCGTCGGGCTTACACTGTTTGCCACCCACGCGCGTACGGCAGCGCCGCGATTCGGCGTGCCCGCCGTGTCGCAACCCGCCTCCGATGAGCAAGGGAAGGTAACCGTATGACACCGATCATGGACAAGGCCGACGCCGCCGCCCTGGTGGTCGCCGCCCGGATCCGCAAGCAACTGAGCTGGGCCGACATCGCCGCCGAACTGGACGCACCGCCGGTGTGGTGCGTGGCCGCGCTGCTGGGGCAGCATCCGCTCTCGGCCGAGCAGGCGCAGCGGGTCTGCGCGCTGCTCGACCTCGAAGATGCAGTGTGCGAAAGCCTGCAGCTCCAGCCCGCCCGCGGCATCGACCCGGCGCTGCGGTCCGACCCCACCATCTACCGCTTCCACGAAGCGCTGGCGGTGTACGGGCCGGCGATCAAGGAACTCATCCACGAGGAGTTCGGCGACGGCATCATGAGCGCGATCAACTTCAACGTCGACGTGCGCCGGCGCCCGGACCCCGACGGTGACCGGGTGGTGGTCACCTTCGACGGGAAGTTCCTGGACTACCGCTGGTGACGACCTGCCGAACCGGTGATCTGCAGCAACCAGGGCGTTCCGGGCAAGGCTGAGCCGAACACCTGTCCAGCACCACAGATGTGAGAGTATCGGCGGAACTTTTCGCCCAGTCGCTTGCAAGCGGCGTGCCCCAAGGGATCCAATGACCAGCGCACTGGCCAACTTCCGGCAGAAACTACAACACCTGGGCGAAGCCGGGCGGGCCGCCAAACGCCTCGTCGACACCGGCGTGCTCGACCTCAAAGATCTGCGCGGCACCGTCGCCGGGGCCAAGCTCGTCGGCGTCTACGGACCGCAGGCGACGATGGCCATCCAGGGCGGCCGGCGGTTTCCCGAATTGCCGGCCATCGTCGACGAGCGCGGAACGCTGACCTACGGCCAGGTCGACGAGCAGTCCTGGGCGCTGGCGCACGCCCTGCAACGTCTCGGCGTGGTGGAGGGATCGGTCGTCGGGTTGCTCTGCCGCGACCACCGCGGCCTGGTCATCGCGATGGCCGCCTGCGGCAAACTCGGCGCCCGCATGGTCTTGATGAACACCGGGTTCGCCAAACCACAGTTCGCGCAGGTCTGCGAGCGCGAGAAGGTGTCGGTGGTGCTGCACGACAGCGAGTTCCTCGGCCTGCTCGACGCGCTGCCCGCTGAGCTGCCCCGCGTGCTGACCTGGGTCGACGACGGCGCCGTGCTGCCCGAGGGCGCGCACACCCTCGACGAGCTGATCGCCTCGAACTCCACCGACCCGATGCCGCCGCCGAGCAAGGCCGGCGGGTCGGTCATCTTGACCAGCGGTACCACCGGAATGCCGAAGGGCGCGCCGCGCGACAGCGTCTCACCGCTGGCGACCGCACAGATCGTCGACCGAATCCCGTTCCCGCGCAAGGGCACGATGGTGATCGTCTCGCCGATCTTCCACAGCACCGGCTGGGCCACCTACACCGTCGGCGCGGCGTTGGGCAACAAGATCGTGACCACCCGCCGGTTCAACGCCGAACGCACCCTCGAGCTGATCGCCGAGCACCGGGCCGACATGCTGGTGGCGGTCCCGACCATGCTGCACCGCATGGTCGAACTCGACGCGGCGACCCTGGCCAAGTACGACACGTCGTCGCTGCGGGTGATCCTGATTGCCGGCTCGGCGCTGAGTCCGGACCTGAGCGAACGGGTCCAGGACACCTTCGGTGACGTTCTGTACAACATGTACGGCTCCACCGAATGCGCCATCGCCACCGTCGCCCAACCGGCCGAGTTGCGCGCCGCGCCGGGCACCGCCGGACGCGCCCCGGTCACCTGCGAGGTGGTGCTCTACGGCGACGACGACCAACGCCTGCACGGTGCGCACCGGCGCGGCCGGATCTTCATCCGCAACGGGGCACCGTTTCAGGGCTACACCGACGGGCGCTCCAAGCAGATCATCGACGGCTACATGTCCAGCGGTGACATGGGTCATTTCGACGAGAACGGGCTGCTGTTCGTCGACGGCCGCGACGACGACATGATCGTCTCCGGCGGGGAGAATGTCTTCCCGCAGGAGGTGGAGAACCTGCTCGAGGAGCGCGACGACGTCGCCGAGGTCGCGGTGGTCGGCGTGGACGACGTCGAGTTCGGAAAACGGTTGCGGGCCTTCGTCGTTGCCGAGCCGGGCGCTGCGCGCGACGCCGAGGAGATCAAGCAGTACGTGAAGGGCAACCTGGCCCGGCACAAGGTGCCCCGCGACGTGGTGTTCATCGACGAGTTGCCGCGCAACGCCACCGGCAAGCTGCTGCGCCGCGTGCTGGTCGAGATGGACGTCGAGGACTGAGTCAGGCCGACGCTTTCGCGTTCACCGCGCACTCAGGCCTGAAATAGCGGAGCGCTCCCTCGGCTCTCCCCTCCCGGCAGCCGAGGAAGCGCTCGCGCCTCCAACAGAATTCGTCGCCTAGGCGGCGTCCTTCTGCTTCTCGTCCGTGTTCTCGTTAGCGGCGGGTGCTGGCGCGGTTACCTTCTTGGTCGGGGTGAGCGACTTCTGCACCTTCTCGCCGGTCTTCTGCAGGTTGTCGCCGGCCTTCTTCACCTCGGCCTTGAACGACTCTCGGACCTGCTTGGCGCCCGCCTCGACCTTGTCGCCGACCTTCTTCAACTCCTTGCCGACGTTGTCAGTGGCGGTCTTCAACTCCGTGCGGGTCTTGACGCGCTGATCCTTGAGCTCCTTGGCGATCTTCGTGGCTGGAGGTGCCAACGGGCTTTCGGTGTCGAGGACCGTCGGGGTTTCGACACCGAGGTCCGAGGCGGCCTTCTTGAACAGCGTCGGCCCGCCGGGCGCGACGCCTTCACTGTCCTCGCCTTCGACACCTTCGATGGTGACGCCGGGACCGGCCACCTTGGCGTTCAGGTTGCTGACATTCAGATTGCTGGGGCTGGAAGTGACGGCCGGAGCGGGGTCAAGTGTGTCGACCTTCATCACGTCGTCGATCGCACCTTCAACCGACGAGTTCGCCTGATCCACCGCATTCAGAACGGAGTCCAGGGCAGGCCGGACCTGGTTGTACACCTGGTTCGCGAAGCCCCGGACGGTGTCGATGCCGTCATTGAGGGCGTTGGAGACTGCCATGAACACGGCGTTCTGGATGATCGCCTTCATAGCTTCGTTCAGTTCCGTCTGCCCGGCGATTTCCGGCGTCCACGCCACCGGGTTGAGCAGGTTCGCCTGGATGTCATCGACCAACGCGTTCGTGATCTTCCAGCCCGCATCGAACTGCTCACTCGGGGTCAACGCTGAATGCCACAGCAGGGCCTGCTCGCCACCCATGTCGAAATCGCGTTCCAGGTCGCTCGGGTCGACGTCCTGATAGCCGGTGTTGATCGCCATCCGCAACGCGCGCTCAATCGAATCATGGAAGGGCTGCGGAACATCCACACCTGCCAGACCAAGCAACCGCGGCAACAGATCCAATGGCTCGAGGATCGGAAGGTTGCCCGAGTCGTATGTGATGAAGAATGACTCCCCAGGGATCTTGGTGAGGTCAGCGATGTCATCGATCACGCCTCGGAGACCCAACAAGGTGGCGAGCTCTGCAATAGTTGACCAACCGGGAACCAGGTCCAGGCCCTGCCCCCCAGTGGGGTCCAGCATGACGGCAGTGCCGTTGAGTACAGCAGCGAGCAGTTCGGGGAATTGTCCGTTGGGGTCGAGTGGATTTATGTTGGTGTTGCCAAGGTTCAGGCCATCCGGGATCAGGTAGGTGATCAGAAACCCGCCCGCCAGGGCGTTGGCCCACGCCAACGGGTTCAACGTCGTCGGCGCGTCCGACCAGATGTTGTACGCGGCGGTGATGTCCAGTACGGACGTGTTGAGGATCTTCGTTGGGTCGTCGGGATCGTTGGTGTAGCTGCCGCCGTCAGGCGTCGAGAGGTTCAGTCCAAAGAGGTTGGTGAAAGGCGTTGCAAGCGCTGCCAACCCGCCGCCCGGCCGGCTGGGGTTGTTGATGAAAACCAGCCACTGTCCAGTGACACCCTCGCCCCAGTCGTCGCTGTCGGAGGTAACCGCTTCGATCATGTCGCGGTACGCAAGCGATGTCGTCAACCCACCCAAGCCCTCGGACAGAATGATGGCCCGCCGCTGGTTGACGATCGGAGTCCGGGCAACGATGGCCTGCGCGGCCTCGCCGAATGTGGAATTCCATGCGACTATGTCGTCGCCGAGAAAGAGATTCACCAATGCTGCGCCAGCAAGGGTGATAGGGAGGTCGCGAACGGCCTCCGGAACCAATCCGAGCACTAGATCGCCGGTGTACTCCAGGCCGTTGACCGCGTTGTAGACGTCGCTCGGAAGCGGGCCGGGTGCACCCATCTCGACGGGGGTGATGGCGTCGAGGAGATCAACGATTGCAGAGAGCTCGTCGCCTCCAATGGCGCCCAATACCGTTTTGGCGAGGTCGATCGGTGTGAGGCCGAGCGCGTCGGCCACCCAGAAGATCGGCCCCACGCCGTACACACCGACGATATCGGGTATCTCAATGTCGAGTGGAAGAGCTGCGAGGTCGACGGGTAGCTGCTCAGCGGCAATCGTCTGCTGCTGCAGTGGCTGAGCCTGGAACATCGGGGACGTTACGCCCACGGTCAAGGCTGCAGTCGTGGCCACCGCGGCCGCAGTAACGGCAGCGGCCTTGGCTTTGCTGAGCTTGGGTGGCGTTGGGCGTGACGTCATCGTTGACTCCCCCTGGGCTGTGATCTGGGTAACGCTGGCGCGCTGAACCATAGCAAACGATCTCAGGAAAAACTCAGGCTTTTGGTTAGCTGTGGATTCCACGCCCCTATTGGCGACCTGGAAACACCAGGTAGGGCCGATTTCAGGGCCGTTGGAATTAGCTGAAACGAGTCTGAGTGCGCCGACTGCAACGAAATCCGTGGTCAGGCGCGCGTCGGTACGGCTGCGGGCCGCGGCTAGGTGGTGAGCGGACATCGACCGCCTGATGCCGACCTGCCGGTATCGCCCATTTAGGCAGGTTGTGCCACTTCACTGAACCCGCAGCTGACCTGGCGGAACAGCCGACCCGATGCTGCCCGGCCCAACCGCGTCGGCGCAGGGGGCTGCATTCGCTCGTGGTCGCCGCGGCCCACGTACTGCGACTGCCCGGGCCCGTGCGGTGCCGCCTTGGGTGTGGGCAACCTAACCGATGCATCTCGGAAACCCCGACAGGACGCCGCAAGTGCGCCCGAACTCCCCTTTGCCCGCCCCGGTCCGGGCGGGCGTGGTGTTCGCTGAAGATTGGTACCGCCGTACTCGAAACGCCGTTGTCGCCGCAGCCGGGCCGAGAAGGCGACGCCAGTCCACGCAAATACACCTTGGCGGTGTGCCGAAAACGCTAGCGTGCCCAACGGTGACAACGGAAAAGGGGCGAGGATGACACGGGTCGGGGCGTGGGTCGGTGCCGGAATGTTCACCGCGGGGGTATCGGCAGCCATGCTCGCCGGTGCGGGCGTCGCCACAGCCGATGACGACGCCGGCCCCCAGTCGGACACCAAGCCGACGGCCACGCAAGACCGTGCTGAGCGCGGACCACAGACCCGCGCCCAACGCGCCGGGGCGCACCGGCCGAAAGCCAAGGTTTCGGGTGTCGAGGCCACCCGCACCGCGACCGATGCGTCCACCGCCGTGGGTCCGGGGGCTCACACCAACGCCGCCAAGATCGCCGACGGCGCCAAGGCCGACACCACCGACGCCGACGCCGAGAAGCCGGCCCGCGTTCGCTCCGGCTCGATCACTCGGACCGCAGACTCGGTGCGCACGAAGGTCCGCGGCGCGCTGCGCGAGGCCACCGACGCGGCCCGGGACACCAGCACGGACTTCGCCGGTGAGGTCGCGGCCAGCCTGGCCGACACCGCTGCCGGCGCCGCCGAGACCGCGCCGGTCGAGATTCGGGTCCGCCCGCCGATCAGCATCCGCTCGGCGGCGGAGTCGTTGCGCGTCGAACGGGTCGGCCCGTCGGCGCTGAAACCGGCAGCGGTGCAACCGGATGCGGACCCCGCCGCGGCGCTGCCGCCCGAGCCGCCGAAACCCGCCGCCGACCCCGCCGTCGACGCGTCGGCCCGCACCGCAGCCGACGTCGTCGCACCACGGGCAGCCGAGTCGGCGCCCAACAGCACCGGCCGCCCGGATCCGGTCGAGGCGATCCACGATGTGCTGCGCGGCCTCGGCGCGCTGTTCCTCAACCCGGAACCGCAGGACTACCCCAAGCCGCTGTCGCTGCTCGGCGACGTCGTGTTCGACACGTTGGCCACGTTGGAACGCGTCGTCGGTGGCGACCCGGTGGTGCCGCCCGAACTGCGCAATCAGGTGCAGGTCAGCAGTTCGACGCTGAAGGTTTCCGAAGGCCACGTAGTCGAATCCAATTGGTATTTCCCCATTGTCGGTGAAGGAGAGTCCCAGCCGGACCGAATGATCTACCTGCAGCACGGCTTCTTGGCCAACGGGCCGCTGTACAGCTACACGGCGTCCTATCTGGCCAAGTCGACCAACAGCATCGTCGTCACCACCACGTTCACGTCAAACCCGTTCGAGGCCGACGGGATGTGGCTGGGCGGGGACAACCTGCACGAGGCGGTGGCGCAGCTGTTCCTCGACCCGGACCGGGAAGCGCTCAACGCCAGCATGGACACCGCGGAGATGAACGCCGGCGGCGACGGCACGCTCACCGTGCCGGAGGACTTCGTGCTGGTCGGGCACTCGCTCGGCGGCGGGTTCGGGCCCGGGGTGGCCGGCTACTACGCCGAGGGTCTGACCCGTCGACGCGAACAGGGCCTGTCAGCACCCAATGATCTTGCCGGCGTGGTGATCTACGACGCGGTGCCGATGGGTTCGATCCTGCCCGAGGCCATGGACCGGCTCGACCGGCTGCAGACCAACGGCACCCCCGAGACCGGCGACGACGATCCGCTCGACTACATCCCGGTCTACGAGATCGGCGCCCCGCTGAACTTCCTCAACGTGTTCAGCGACGTCAACGACCAACTCAGCGACGCGCGGCCGGACCAGTTCGTCGGGGTGGTGCTCGAAGACGGCGTGCACATGGACCCGATGCAGGGCGGCAACCCGCTGATCCAGGCCGTCGCCTACCTGATCGCCGGATTCCCGCAACCGCAGAACCCGTTGGCCGTTCGGCAGTTGTCGGCGGGCTGGATCAACGACATGTTCGATGAGAAGATCGATCCGGACACCGGGGCCTGCAAGGAGAGCGAGGATGTCAAATGCGCGGGCCAGTACGGGGATGACGACGGCAACGACTGGTTCACCATCAGCACCACAGAAGGCGACGCGGTCGCGGTGCTGATCGGCACCCAGACCGCCACCGACATCACCTCGCTGCGCGCGATCAGCGCGACCGACTTCGTCACGGCGTTGCCCGCCAACGTGCTCAACGGTCTGGCGACCACCTGCGATTTGTTCTTCGGCGGTACCTGCCCGGTATAGAGCTGTACCCGGGGCTTGTGGCGCAACGGGTTTCGCGCGACTACCTTCGGTGGGGCAACAGCAGAAATTTGCCGCGAAGACACCGATGAGGACGACACCGTGCCCCAGATAGCGCGATGGATCGGTGACCCGGTGTGGTTGGCCGACGTGCTGCGCGACGAGGGTGTCGACCTCGTCGAGTTCCCCGGCTGGCGCAACCGCGGCCACGGCGACTTCAAGGACATCCGCGGTGTCATGGTGCACCACACCGGATCCGACCACGCCAGTGCAGCCTCGATCGCGCACGGCCGACCGGATCTGCCGGGACCGCTGTCGCAACTGCACATCGCCCGCGACGGCACGGTGACCGTGGTGGCACTCGGTGTCGCCTGGCACGCCGGCGTCGGGATGTACCCGTGGCTACCCGCCAACATGGGCAACTGGCATCTGATCGGAATCGAATGCGCCAACAGCGGCACCAGTCCGACTGCGCGGCACCGCACCAACTGGCCCGACGCCCAATACGACGCGCTGGTCCGTTGCTGCGCGGCGATCAACCGCCGGCTCACCCAGAACGCCAACCGCACCATCGGGCACAAGGAGTATGCCGGTCGCGCCCAAGGGAAATGGGATCCCGGCGCGATCGACATGGACATCCTGCGCAACGACATTCAAGCCAGGATCGGCGTCATCGACCAGCCGGCGCCGACGCCGCGCCCGCCGGTGCCGGTCGGGGAGTACGCCCACGTGCTGTTGTTCCGCGGCTCGGACGGGCCGCAGGTTGCCGAACTACAACGACGGCTCAAATACGGCTATCCCAGCTACGCCGGCGACCTGGTGGTCGACGGGATCTTCGGTCCGGAGACCGAGGCCGCCGTCCGACAGTTTCAGCGCCGCACCCCAGGACTGCGGGTCGACGGGATCGTGGGGCCGGCCACGGCCGCCGCGTTGAATCTGAAGGTGGTGGCACCGGACAGCGGCGAGCTGTCATAGCTGGGTCGGCGCGCCCGCGGCAGCAGCGGGGCGCAGCCGGGCGATCATGCCGTCGAGGTCGCGGACGAACATCTCGGGTCGAAAGACGTGGCCGCCGAGCGCTTCATGGCCCTCATGCGGTATGCCGGCCGCGCTGAGCCGCTCACGGAACTCGCGTTGACCGGCCAGCACCTGCGTCTCGTTGACGCTGTCGAACCAGTTCAGCGGATCCGGGCTGGTGCCGGCGACCAGGAAGATCCGTTTGTTGCGGTAACTGTCGATCCGCTCGACCGGGTTGTCGGCGCTCACCCGGGCCTGATCCCACAGCGGTGCGCCGTAGACCGTGCCGCCGGCCAGGTCCAGCACCGCCGAAGTGATGTTCGCCCAATGCACCACCAGGCCGAAATCACGGCGCAGACTGGCCGGCCCGGAGTGGCTGCTGACCGAAGCGAAGTGGCCGTAGTACTTTGCGGCGTACTTCAGCGCACCGAAACCACCCATCGAGAACCCGGAGACCGCGCGGCCGTCGTACTCGGCGTAAGTGCGGAAGTTCGCCTCGATCCACGGCAACAGTTGGGCGATGTGGAAGGTCTCCCAATTCCGCGGGCCGACAAAGGAACTGACCGGGTTGGAGTACCAACCCGCGCCGCCGCCGTCGGGCATGACCACGATGAGCGGCTTGCCCGCGGTCAGCTCTCGCACGCCCAGGAAGTCGAACTGGCGGAAGTCCGCAGCGCCGCCGTGCAGCAGATACAGCACCGGGTAGCGGTGTCCGCTGGTGCGGTAGTCATCCGGCAGCAACACGTTGATCCCGGGGTTCCAGCCGATCGCCGCGGTCTGGAAGCGGTAGTACCACAGCCGTGCATCGCTCTCGTTGCGGTCCACGATCCGCAATCCGAACCCGTCACTGCGCCCGACGAAGACGACCAGCACCTGCCCGGTGCGGATGACGGCGGGATCGGCGATCCCGTTCACCCGAGCGATCAGCGGGTAGAGGTCGGCGTCGCCGTAGGCACGGTTCGCAATCGCGGCCAGGGTGTCGCCGGCGACGACGGTGTGACGCGTGATGTCCGGGATGATCAAAGGCTGGCCCGGGCTCAGGCCGCTGCCGGGAGCCAGGCCGTTGGCCGCGCCGATCAGCCAATCCAGTTGCGCGTCCCCGTAGAAGCGGTTCGCCACCGCCGCCGGGGTGTCGCCGGCGACGGCCGCATACCGTGCGTAGTCCGGGATGATCAACCGTTGTCCCGGGTTGATGACATCGGGGTCGGAGATGCCGCTGGCGGCGACGATCAGCCGATACAGGCCGGGGTCGCCGTAGAAGCGCAAGGCCAACGCCGACAGCGTTTCCCCCGCCGCAACCGTGTGTGTTCGGACCATGACGGCTCACTCCTTCATCGGCGCTGATCTCCATTCTGCGCCCGCCGCAAGGCCCGTGTTGCCGCGATCACCACACTGGATCCGACCGACAGTGCGAACACCGCGAGCACGGCACTGCGCGCGTTCTGGGTGCTGATGAACGCCCAACCCTGCAGTCCACCCGCGGTCAGCGCCAGCACCCCGAAAGCCAGTGCTGCCAGGGCAAGTCGCCTACTGGTCACGTCTGCGAGTCCCGCCGCGTCGGGGCTCAGCTCGACGGCTGCCGGAACGCGCGGTTGCCGTAGCGGTCCAGCGACACCAGCTCACCGACCGGACGACGCGTGGTGGGTCCGTACTTGCCCTTGGGCCAGCCCATCGGGATCACCGCGCACGGTGTCACGTTCCACGGCAATCCGAGTGCGCGGCGAGCCAGGAACTTGCTCCACAACGGGATGGTGATCAGAGCGGCGCCCAGACCCGCCGCGCGTGCGGCCAGCAGCAGGTTCTGCACCGCCGGGTAGATGGAGCCGTAGGAGCTGGTGGTCGCGATCGGCGGCCACGGCGGGACGACCCCGTTGAGGCAGGCCACCACGACCACCGGGATCTCGTCGAAGTGCTCGGCCTGCCAGCGCACCGCCTTCTCGATGCGCTGCATCTGGTCGTCGGCTTCGGCGTCGCCGGCGTTGCGACGGCTCGCGATCCGCGAGTAGATCCCCGCCCCGACGTTCAACGCGCGCCGATTCAGCCGCCCCAGTTTCGCCACCACGGCGCGGTCCTTGACCACGATGAACTCCCAGTTCTGCGCGTTGGAACCGGTCGGGGCCTTCATGGCGAGCTCGAGCAGGTGCAGCAGCAACTCGTCGTCGACCGGGTCGGGTTTGAGCCGGCGGATCGCCCGCTGGGTGCGCATGGCCTCTTCGAGCGGCATGGTCAAGGGCAGTTGTGGGTTCATCGTTCGATTCGAACACGATCAGCCTGGTGCGGGGGCGACTCGGGCCAAACAGCCGGGCCGGGGATGACTTCGCTGCCTCGTTGTCCCCCGATCGGGGGACACCCGATTCATCCTGCGTAACCGCCGACTGCCGGACAGACCCGACGGCGGATCGGCGCGATAGTTGTATCAACGCCGGAACACACCGGCAGGAGAACCCAAAAGTCAACTAGCACAGGAGAATTCAAATGACCACCATCGCCCGCCGGATCGCCTCAGGTGCCCTCATCGCCGTCGCCCCCGCCCTGCTCGCCATCGGTGTCGCCACCGCCAGCCAGGCCGAGACCGCGCCGGTGGACCGGGGCCCGAACATGAGCCAGCCGGTGCACCACGAAGCCTTCCCGCACCAGGACAAGTCGTTCCACCAGCCCGGCAGCGTCGCACACCACCACCACCAGTACAACCGCAACCGCTGAATCGAGGGGGACGGCGGGGACTGACCACACGGTCAGTCCCCGCCGTGTTGTTGTTGTATGCCGTGTTGCTGTATGCGGTACCGGTTACACCTGCCCCGCGGTCAGCGACATGCCAACATGGGGAAGATGACCGCACGCGCGACCCTGTTCGCCGGCTGCGCCGCCTGGGTGCTGGCCGGGACGGCACCCGTGATCATTGCTCCGGACTCGGCCGCCGAGCCCTGCCCCGACGTCGAGGTCGTGTTCGCTCGCGGCACCGGCGAGCCGCCGGGAGTCGGCGGAGTAGGCCAGGCGTTCGTCGACGCGCTGCGCGCACGCCTGGCCGACCGTTCGGTGCAGGCCTACCCGGTGAACTACCCGGCCAGCCACGACTTCGACCGCAGCACACCGGCCGGTGCCGACGACGCGCGGGTGCACATCCAGTCCACCGCCGCGGCCTGCCCGGACACCAAGCTGGTGCTCGGCGGCTTCTCGCAGGGCGCGGGCGTGATCGACCTGGCCACCTCGGGTCTGCTGGCTGACGTCGCCGATCACGTCGCCGCGGTTGCCGACTTCGGTGGCCCACGTACGTCGTTCGCCGACGCACTCTCCCCGGGCGCGTTACCGGTGATCGACCCTGCCTACGCCGGCAAGCTGATCGATCAGTGCGTACCCAACGATCCGATCTGCTTTCCAGGCGGCTTGGACATGAACGCGCACAACGCCTACATCCAGACCGGGCTGGTCGATCAGGCCGCCGACTTCGCCGCCGGCCGGCTCTGAGTCAGTCGACAGTCACCCCGCCGCAGGTCCAACCGGTGGGAAGTTCGGCCGTGCCCAACAAGCCGGTCAGCTCCGCGAGCTCCTCGGCGGGCAGGGTCGCCTCGGCCTCCGGGTACAGGATCCGCTCTTCCTTCATGTTGTGAGAGTTCAGTTTCTCCAACAGATTTCGGCACAGCTGGGCCGCGGTGCCGTAGTCGCGGGCCTCGACCAACTGCTCGACCTGATCCAGCAGCGGCCACATCAAACCGTGCTCATGCACCATCACCATCACGGGGCCGACCAGACCGGCCGCGCGCAACGGCGGGAACAGGTACTGCTCTTCCAGGTAGATGTGCCGGCGCAACACCGCGATGGCGTCCAGCAGCGCGGTGCGCTGCTGTTCGGTCACCGCCGCCGGATCCGCGCCGGCGAAGAGCAGAATTCCGTCGTCGATGACGCGGTGCTCGCGTTCCAGGGCAGCGCCCACGGTAGTCATCGAAGTTCGGCTTCCACGCTGATCTTGGCTCCGGCGAACAACCGCGACACCGGACACAGCGCCGCGGTCTCGTCGATGATCTTTTGGAACTTCTCCGGCTCCAGGCCGTTGACCTGCGCCTTGACCACGAGCTTCGACGTGGTGATGGTGGGTAGGCCGTCGACCTCGTCAAGGGTGACGGTGGCCTGCACGTCCAGACGCTCCGGCGTCAGCTGCTGCTCGCCGAGCTTGAGTGCCAGCGCCATCGAAAAGCACGACGAGTGCGCGGCGGCCGCCAACTCCTCCGGGCTGGTCTTGCCGCCGGGAGCCTCGGTGCGCGCGGCCCAGGTCACGTCCAGTCCGGTCAGCGCTCCGCTGCCGGAGCGCAACTGGCCGGTCCCCGAGGCCAGCGGGCCCTCCCAGACGGTGCTGGTGCTGCGTTCTGCGATGCTCATGGCCGCCCTCCTGTGTTTATACAAGTTTTCCTTGTAAAAACGCTACACCGAACGGTCGGGCCTGACCAGCCCGTGCCACAGAATCGCTGCGTCGGGCGCGAACTCTGCTGGCCGGTGGTCGATTTCGGCCGACTACAACGGCAGTCGGTGGTTCGGTGTGTCGGCCTGCTGCTGGAATTGCTCGTGCATCGCGGTGAGCACGGCCGCGCAGCCGGCGCGCGCGGCCGGGTCGACCCGGTCGAGCACCCGGCTCAGTTCCCGGCGCCGTCGGGCGGCGGCTCGGGTGACCAGCTTGCGTCCCGCCGTCGTCAGCTCCAAGGCCACAATGCGCCGGTTGGACGGGTCGGCCACGCGCACCAGATACCCGGCGGCGTGCAGCCGGTCAGCCAGTCGGGTGACCGACGATCCCGCCACGCCGAGCAGTTTGGCGCACTGGGTCGAGGTGGAGCGGCCATGCTCCTGAAGCACCGCCAGCAGCCGGAACTGGGCCAGGGAGACGTCGAGGTCCTCGAGGCTGCGCAAGGCGACGCCGACCAGGTCGCGGGTGGCCGTCTCGAAGGCCAGCAACTCCGCAGCCGGCGTCTTGGTCGGCGGGGACACTGCGGTGCTCATCTGGGAAGTGTCTCACCCGTCAGCGGTCAGCGAGTTGGCGTCGCAACTCACGGGTCTCCTGGAACCGGGCCGTGACATCGCGCAGGGTGGCCGCGATGCCCAGCAACTGGCCGGCACTGTCGGTGACCGGGTGGATCACGAACTCCACCGACAGTGTGGAACCGTCGGCGTGCGCCGCCGGGACCGCCAGCAGATCGCCGTCCCCGTAACGGCTCTGGCCGGTCTGCATGACCTGATGCCATCCGGCCCAGTGTCGAGCGCGTAACCGCTTCGGGATGATCAGATCCAGGGATTCGCCGATCGCCTGGTCGGCCGAGAATCCGAAAATTCTTTCCGCGCCGGCGTTCCAGAACGTGATCAAGCCGTTTCGGTCTGCGGCCATGATGGCGTCCGGGCCGGACAACAGTGCAGCGGCGATCATCGTCTCATCCATGACCGCCAGTATTGCAGAAAGCAACACTTGCATTCAGCAAGTTTGTGGGCCATGGTGGAACTTGACGCATTCCAATTGGAAGGCAGCGGGCATGACGCTCTGGCACGAAGAACTACGCCGAGTGGGGCTGCGGGTGACTCAGCCCCGACTCGCGGTGCTGGCCGAAGTGCAAGCGCATCCGCACGCTGACGTCGACGCCATCGCGGCCGGTGCCCGCAGGCGTCTCGGATCCCTGTCCACTCAAGCGGTGTACGACGTGCTGTACGCGCTCACCGACGTCGGCTTGTTGCGACGCATCGAACCGGCGCGCTCTGCGGCCCGCTTCGAACTCGATACCGGCGACAACCATCACCATCTGGTGTGCCGATCCTGTGGCGCCATCGCCGACGCGAAATGTGCCACCGGTAAGGCGCCCTGCCTGCACACCGAGGACGACGCCGGATTCCAGGTCGACGAAGCCGAAGTGACCTATTGGGGCGTCTGCCCTGCCTGTCAGCCCAGCACACAGCCCAAGTGAACGGAGATCTGTCATGTCTGCATCCGCATCCGGTTCCACCACCGGCACCGGCGCACCGGCGTTCAGCGATCGCAACTCACTGACCGTCGGCGCCAACGGCCCGATCGTCCTGCATGATGTGCACTTCCTGGAACAGATGGCGCACTTCAACCGCGAGCGGGTGCCCGAGCGCAGCCCGCACGCCAAGGGCTCCGGCGCCTTCGGCGTGCTGCAGGTCACCGAGGACGTCTCGCAGTACACCAAGGCCGCGCTGTTCCAGAAGGGCGCTGAAACCGATGTGCTGGTGCGGTTTTCCACCGTGGCCGGCGAACAGGGCAGCCCGGACACCTGGCGCGACGTACGCGGCTACTCGATGAAGTTCTACACCTCGGAGGGCAACTACGACCTGGTCGGCAACAACACCCCGATCTTCTTCTTGCGCGACCCGATCAAGTTCCCGCACTTCATCCGCAGCCAGAAGCGGCTGCCGGATTCGGGATTGCGCTCGGGGCAGATGCAGTGGGATTTCTGGACCCTCAACCCGGAATCCGCGCATCAGGTCACCTATCTGATGGGGCAGCGCGGCCTGCCCCGAACCTGGCGGCACATGAACGGCTACGGCTCACACACCTACATGTGGGTCAACGCCGGCGGGGAGAAGTTCTGGGTCAAGTACCACTTCCACACCGAGCAGGGCATGGAGTTCTTCTCCAACGCCGAGGCCGCCGCGATGGCCGGCGAGGACGCCGACTTCCACCGCCGCGACCTGTTCGACGCGATCGCCCGCGGTGAGCATCCCAGCTGGCGGGTCTCGGTCCAGGTGATGCCGTACGCCGAGGCCGCCGACTACCGGTTCAACCCGTTCGACCTGACCAAGACCTGGTCGCACGCCGACTACCCGCTGATCCGGGTCGGCACCTACACGTTGAACCGCAACCCGGAGAACTTCTTCGCGCAGATCGAACAGGCCGCGTTCTCGCCGGGTAACACCGTGCCCGGCATCGGACTGTCCCCGGACAAGATGCTGCTCGGTCGGGCGTTCGCCTACAACGACGCGCAGCGCAACCGGATCGGCACCAACTTCCACCAGCTGCCGGTCAACCAGCCGCGCGAAGGTGTGGAGGTGAACACCTATATGTTCGACGGCCAGATGACCTATCAGCACTCCGGTGCCGCGGCGGTGTATGCCCCCAACAGCACCGGCCGGCCGTTCTCGGACACCACCGGACCGGCCGAGGACGGTTGGGAAACCGACGGTGAATTGCTCCGGGCGGCATACACTTTGCGCTCCGAGGACGACGACTTCGGCCAGGCCGGCACGCTGGTGCGCGAGGTGTGGGACGACGCACAGCGCACCGAGGCCGTGGCGACCATCTCGGGGGCGCTCTCCGGCGGCGTCAGTGGCGACGTGCTGGAGCGGGCCTTCCAGTACTGGCGCAACGTCGACGCCGACCTGGGCGCGCGCATCGAGAAGGCCGTGCGCGAAGGCGGTGTGCCCGAACCGGTCGACGGCATGAGCGAGGCCTGAGCGCCGAGGCCCTGATGCTCGCCGGTCCGCCCGGTGCGTGCTCACCGGGCGGGCCGGCTCACGGCGTGCCCGGGCTGCGCTACAGCCGAGCGACGGCGTAACCCGCGGCTTCGTTCACCATCCCGTTGACCGGGTAGAGCACATGCGCGACGGTCGGTGCGGCGTCGGGCGCACCCGAGCAGATGGTGTCGCCCGCGTCGCACAACTCGAGGGTCTTGCCCGCGTAGCGCGGTCCGATGTCCACCGGGGGTGCGCCGTAGCGGCCGAGCAGTTGCGCAGACGGCTTTCCGAACAACACCACGGCCGCGACGTGATCGGCGACCTCGGCCGGCATCGGCGCAGGCACGAACGCCGCCGGGACACCTTCGGGTATCTCCGAGGCCGTGACGAACCCGGTCACCGCGGCTCCCTGCGAATAGCCGCCGAGGATCATCCGGGTGTCCGGGCAATTGGCGGCCATGGTCTGGACGTGGTCGGCTTCGTCACGGATACCGTCGACCACGGTGCGTGCGAACTCGATGCCGTCCCCGAAATTGCTGGCGGCGGCGTAGTTCACGCCGTACACGCCAACTGACTTTCCCGGTGTCTGGGCCCGGACGGCGTCGACGAACGCCTGTCCCACCCCGCCGACCCCGGGTGCCTCGGCGGTGCCGCGGGCGAACACCACCTCCACGTCCGGGCAGGGCGCCGCGACCGCCGGCGCCGGCAGGCCGACGATCACTCCGCACGCCGGGATGGCTGCGCCCGCGAGTAGACGGGCGGATCTACGAATGTCCATGGCGGTACTCCTTCGGGCCGAAACGCCGTCGAGGAGTACCCGCCGCGCACACCGCTTGAACCCGTATTCGGGTCGTGCCGCCCGGCGGCCCGCAATCGGCTCAGATCAGCGAGAACCCACCGCTGCGCTCGCTGCGCTCACCGGAGCGCAGCGCAGCCGGAGCCAAGAAGTCGGCCAGGGCATAGCTGGTGGCGGATTCGCCGCTGGACACTGCCGCGGGCGCACTCGAATCGGGTTGCGCGGCATCGGAGCCCAGATACAGCTCGGTGGCGGCCTTGGCCTGGAACATCGCGATGACAGCATCATTGTGTCGATCGGAGCCGAACTGCGTCAGGGCGGCCGTGAGCTTGCCGTCGACGTAGTCGAGGGTGTGCTCGACCTGCTGCAACTGCGCGGACTCTGCGCGGGCGTCCTGGCGTGCCGCCTGGCCGGCCCGCCATTCTGCAGCGCACCGCATGCCGAGCGCGCCCAGTGCGGCCGACAACACCGGCACGAACACCACCGCGCAGGTCACGCCCAGCGAGTTGTCGAGTGCCACCGACGCGATAACGCTCAGCGTGGCCAGAATCCCGAGCAGCCCGAGCAGCAGGGCCATCGGCGAGGCCGCGGCCACCCGTTCGCCGGCCAACCGCGCGAACGGCGTGAGCTTGGAGGTCACGGTCGCGGCCTGCCGTTTCGCCGCTGCCGTCCACGCCGGTTTGTCCTGCGCGGGAGCGGCCGACGCGTCGCTCACAGCCGCCAACGTCGGAGCCGGGGCTGGTGACACCGGATCGGTAGCGGACTGGGTGTCGTCGGGTGACTGCTGAACTTCGGCAGGAGCGGACATGGGGCCATTGTTACGCGTGTGACCCAAGATATTGGGGAGGCTGCCCGGCGCGTGCGCGGTGAACCCGCGCACTCGCGGCGCCCGGCGGCCGTCGTTCTGCCAAACTGGGGGCGTGTGCACGCTCCGGGTGCCGCGGTCGTCCATGATCCGGTATTGCGCCACGGCACCTGCGATGCCGGAAGGGTATGTCGAACGGTGACGAAACCCGGTTCGGTGCAGCAAGACCCGGCCGAGTCGGCGCGGGGCATGGTGTTCATCTGTGTGCTCGCCATGCTTGCCGGACTGGCGATCGGGGCCGTCGGGGGTGCGTTTCGGTGGTGTCTGGACCTCGCTGATGAGCTGCGGATAGATCTGGTGGACTGGGCGCATCGGGTGCCCGGACCGGGGTGGCTGGCGCCGATTGCCTTCGCGGCCCTGGGTGCGGTGTTGGCCGGGCTGATCGTGGGGTGGATGCCGGTGGCCGCGGGAAGTGGCATCCAGCACGTGGAAGCGGTGCACCGGGGCCAGGCCCGGCCGTCCGGCCTCGGTTTGGTGCCGGTGAAGTTCATCGGGGGAGTGCTGGCCATCGGCTCCGGCGGTGTGCTGGGCCGGGAAGGCCCGACCGTGCACATGGGTGCGGCCATCGGAGCCGCGACGGCCCAGCGGGCCCGCCTGTCCGACGCCGACACCCGATTCATGCAGACCGCACTCGGCGGTGCGGGCCTGGCGGTGGCGTTCAATGCGCCGATCGGCGGCACCCTGTTCGCGCTCGAAGAGGTCAACAAGGCTTTCCAGCTACGCATCGTGCTGCCCACCCTGGTGGCCACCGCGACCGCGGTCGGGTGCTCTCGGCTGATCAACGGGAACCGCCCCGACTTCATCGTCGAACCTGTTGCTGCCGAGCCGCTTTCGTTGCTGCCCATCTTCATCGTGTTCGGATTGCTGACTGGCCTGCTCGGTGTGCTCTACAACCGGCTGGTGCTGGGCATGTTGGACCGGGTGGCGGCACTGCGCCGGCTGCCACCGCTGCTGTGGGCTGGCGTGGTGGGCGCGCTGCTCGGCCTGGCGATGTTCATCGACCCGCACACCGTCGGCGGCGGTGACGATCTGACCCAATCACTGCTCACCGGCCAGCGGTTCGGGATCGCGGTGGTCGTCGGCTATCTGGCGGTGCGGTTCCTGGCCGGCCC
Source organism: Mycobacterium sp. NGS45 (assembly GCF_059812645.1). Classification (NCBI taxonomy): domain Bacteria; kingdom Bacillati; phylum Actinomycetota; class Actinomycetes; order Mycobacteriales; family Mycobacteriaceae; genus Mycobacterium; species Mycobacterium sp. NGS45. The sequence continues at coordinate 412,339 of NZ_JCALDB010000001.1, forward strand.
GCTGTCCTATTCGACCGGGCTGCCGGGCGGCTTGTTCGCGCCGTTGCTCGCCGTCGGAGCACTGTGGGGCGTGGCGTCCGCCGCGGTCGTGGATGTCCTGCTGCCCGGTGAGCAGAGCGGGCTGGCGATCTCGATGGCGATCATCGGCATGGGCGCGTTCTTCGGTGCGGTGGTCCGGGCGCCACTGACCGGCGCCGTCATCGTGATCGAGATGACGGCGACCACCGCGGTCGCGATCCCGCTGCTCGGTGCCACCGCAGCGGCCGTGCTGGTCGCGGAACTGCTGAGGTCAGAGCCCATCTACGACAGTCTTCGCGAGCGCATGCGCCCGGACTCCGACGCTGAGCGCTGACAGACTCAGAACGCGTAGCGGTGGAACTGCGCCATGGTGCGCAGCCCGGGCACCCGATTCATTGCCGCGGCCAGCAGGCGGTATTGGCCGGACAGGTGGCTGAACGCCTCGGACTCGAATACCGGAACCCAGGCCAGCAGGCGGGTCCCCGGCACCGCAGACAGGATGTCGTCGGGCCCGTTGACGGCCCAGTGCAGCTTGGCCCCGGAGCGCCGCACGGGTGTGTTGGTCCATTGCGATTTGATGCCCAGGATGTTGAACGCGTCGAATTGCAGTTCACCAGAAGGGAACTCATCGACGATGCGGCGCAACATCGCCAGCCCCTCGGCCTTGGTCAGATACATGGTCAGGCCCTCGCCGAGCATCAGAGTGGGCCGGTCGTGGGTCACCTCGGTGAGCCAGCCGGGGTCGGTGACCGAGCTGCCGAGGACATGGCACCCGTCGGCGTCGGGCAGCAGGTCGCGGCGCAGGCGCGCAACCTCTGGGTAGTCGACGTCGTACCAGGCCACCTCGGGGCCCGGGGCCACCCGGAAGTAGCGGCTGTCGAGCCCGCAGCCGAGGTGCAGGACGGTCGCCCTCGGATGTGCGGCCAGGAATTGCCTGGCCCAGGTGTCGAAGTGCAGTGATCGAAGTGCGACGGCGGGGCTGTTCCGTACGGTGATCCCGGTTCTGGCCCAGTCGTAGTCGATTCGGTCGACGGTCTCTCGCGCCCATCGGTCGTGCAGCAGTGAATTCGGCCGGCCGGCGTCCAGGGCCCGCCCGTAGAGCGTGGCGAGCAGGGTCTCCGGAGCGCCGGTCAGATCGGTCCTGAGCTTCTGGTTACCACCCACCATCGCCAATCTAGTCCTCGCGGTGCGAGACAGCGCTGCTTGATAATGAAAACCGTTTTCATTATCGTCGTCGAAATGGCGAAGGACAGGCAGTCGGCGATCGGGGTCCGCGATGTGCCGGAGCACTTGCGCTGGGTAGGCGCGGTGTCGTCGGCCGCGGTGCTGGTGGGCGGTTATGTGGCCGAGAGTGTTCCGCGGTCGGCGGACGTCGCCTCGGCCGCGGCCGTCGCGACGACGCGCGAGCTCCCGGTGCGCAAAACCGCGGTGCAACTGATGAACCAGCACCGGCCCTTGGCGCCGTCGGACACCTCGGATGGCGGCCCGCGCGCTGATGCGGACAAGTCCACGCCGGACCGGGCCCGCAACGCCAAGGACGAATCCACGGCACGACGTTCGGTCGTGGGCGGGGCCCGTACCGGATCGAAGCCCCCGTCGGAGCCTGCCGCCGGCGAGGCCCGCACCGAACCTCGGGACTCGTTGCGTGGCCGGGCCACCGGACAGCGGACGGCCGGGGAGGCTCGCACCGAACCTCGGGACTCGTTGCGTGGCCGGGTCACCGGACAGCGGACGGCCGGGGAGGCTCGCACCGAACCTCGGGACGCGTCGCGCGGCCGGGTCATCGGACAGCGGACGACCGATACCAGTGCTGAACCGTTGTCCGACAAGGTTTCTGGTCGCGCGGTCAGTCGGTTGACGTTCACCGGCGCGAAGCGCCGGGCGGTGGTCACCGCCCCCGTCGACGATCACGAACACGACGACCACGATCACGACGGCCATGATCATGAACTCGGCGACGATCACGACCATGACCACGAGGGTGATGGTGGGGATCACGACGGCGATCACGACCATGACCACGAGGGTGATGGTGGGGATCACGACGGCGATCACGACCATGACCACGAGGGTGATGGTGGGGATCACGACGGCGATCACGATCACGATCACGAGGGTGATGGTGGGGATCACGACGGCGATCACGATCACGATCACGAGGGTGATGGTGAGGATCACGACGGCGATCACGACCATGACCACGAAGGTGACGGCGGGGATCACGACCACGACCATGACGGTGGCGACGGACATGACCACAGCCATGGCGGCGGCGGTGGTGGACATGACCACAGCCATGGCGGCGGCGGACACGACCACAGCCATGGAAACGCCGGCACGGTCGGGGCGCATGATCACGTGCACGGCGCCGGCGCGCACGACCACGCCCACGGCGCTGCCGGAACACTGGGCGGGGGCCACGACCACGAGCACGGCGCCGGTTTCCTCGTCGACGAGCACGGGCACAGCCATGACCACGAGGGCACCGGCGACGGGCATGACCACGACCACGCGCTGGGCTGGCATGACCATGACCACGGCACGCATGACCATGACCACGGCGCGCACGACCACGACCATGATCTGCACGACCACGACGGCCATGATCACGACGGTCATTCACACGACGGTCATTCACACGACCATGACCATGACCACAGCACCACTGGCACCGACGAAGAGCCTGGGCGCACCGGCGGTCCCGAAGAACAGCGCGCGGTCCGAGAAACCGCTTGGCACGCACCGCTGACGTCGAACGGGCTACTGGTGACGCTGGGGGCGCTGGGAGTGCTGCTGGCCGGCCTGGCCGCAGTGCCGATGGCTGCGGTGAGCTGGGCGCGCCGGCGTGGTCGGCGTTCGTAGCCGTGCGCCCCACACCCGATGGTTCGGACTCGAGGAGATACCTAGTGACAGAAGTGGGATCGGCGGTCCTGGACACCGGCGTGACGATCGACCTGGCGGTGCCCGGCAGCGAGCAGCCTGCCCGCGACACCGGTGAAAAGCAGGTGTTCTCTTCACTGTTCGGCTACCTCGAGGAGCTGCACGCAGATCGGCGGTGGGGCAGCGTGCTCGACGCCGGGACTGGCGTGAACTCGCTGCGCTGGATCCAGACCCTGCCCACCGAGCAGTGGACTGCGGTGACCGCGGCGCAGCGCATGGCCGACCAGATTCGTGCTGCGCTCGACGTGCGCGAGCGGCCCCGTGATCGGCTGCTGGTCGGCAACTGGATGAACGACAGTCTGCTCACCGGCGAAACCTTCGACGCGGTCCTAGTGGACTACCTGGTCGGCGCCATTGAAGGCTTCGCGCCGTACTGGCAGGAGCGCGTCTTCGAGCGCCTGCGCCCCCTGGTCGCCGAGCAGGGCCGGCTCTACGTCATCGGCCTGGAGCCCTACGTGCAGTTCGAACCGAACACCGAAAGCGGGCGGATCATCTGGGAAATCGGCCGGCTCCGCGACGCCTGCCTGCTGCTGGCCGGGGAACGCCCGTACCGCGAGTTTCCGATGGACTGGGTGTTGCGCCAATTGGGCCGAGCGGGTTTCCGCCTGGTCGAGGCCCGCAGCTTCCCGATCCGCTACCGGGAGCGCTTCATCCACGGCCAACTCGACATGTGCCTGGACCGCATCGAGCGGTTCCCCTCCGCACAGCTGGGCACCGAGATGCGCAGCTACGTAGAGGATCTTCGGCGCCGGGCGCTCGAGGCCAACCAGCGCTCCGACGGCCTGCGGCACGGCAGCGACTACGTCATCGCGGCCGAGCCGATGTGATCGGGCCGGGACGCTCAAAGAGGTGCGTCCGACTGCGCTCAACCGCCGTTAGGCTGCTGGCATGGCATGCCGGAAATGGGTCAGGGCTGTGCTGGCCATTCCCGGCATCGCGGCAATGCTGCTGTACGGCAGTCCAATTGCGGCGGCCAACTCCGGTGACGATCTCGAATCGCTGCTGCTCACGGTCGAGGAGGTGCGGGCGATCACCGGCATACCGGAGCTCGACGGGTCTCCGGTCGTCGACGAGCCAACCGCACCGCCGGATGAGTCGGCACCGCCGCCCGACCATCAGTCCGACATCGTGATCCCGGATCCGTGCCTGCCCGTGTTCGGCCCGGTGGATGCGGTCGGGGAAGGTGCGGAGTTCGCGAGCTCCGACTTCACCGCCATGGTCACCACCACCGGTCCCATCCCGGTTTCCTTTCTCTCCTCGATCACCCAGAGCGTCGGCGGGCACGCCGATGAGACCGCTGCCCGCATGGCGTTCGCGGCACTGTCGGTGAAGTTGGCGACCTGTTCGGCCCTGGGCGCCGAAAACTTCGACTTCAGCACCGAATGGCCGGATCCCGACACGATCACCTTGGTCGGGCCGGCGTTCGTGGCCATGTACCGAGTCCGCGGCTCTGTGCTGACCTACGTCCTCACGATGGCGCTGCCCGAGCCGCGCCAACACACCGCGGCGCTGCTCGACGCGATCACCGACCGGATCGAATGAGCCCGACCCCGCCGCTCGAGACCAGCCGTCATTCAACGCGCAAACCGGTGACCGCGAACACCTCGACCTCGGCGATATGACCGCCACTCGACGCGATCAGGGTGAGCACGCCCGGTTCGGCGTCGGCGATGCTCACCTGCCCCGACCACGGAGCCTGCTGCCCGCCGGCCGGTATGCAGCAGGCTTCGCCCACGACGTCGGCCGCCGTGGTCTGGCGCACCTGCAGCCGGATCGACTCGTCCACACCGGTGATGGTGCCGCCCGCCTCGATGCTGTCTGCGACAGTGCCGCCGTACGGCGGGGTGGTCAGCGTCAGCACGTCATCCTCGGTGCCGACGACCACCCAGGGAGCGTCTTCGGCGCTGCCGTAACGCGCCAGGTGCAGCGTCGCGACGGTCTTCGGCTCGCCATCGGGAAGCAGGTAACCGACCCCGGCCCAGGCCTCGTCGCCGTCGGTCGTGACCACGGTGGTGCGGTCAATCTCGTTGAAACCCAGGTATTCCCGGGTGAAGGTCAGCGCGGTCGAGCTGACGTCGGAACCGTTGTCGCCGGCGCGCTGCTGGGCCTCGGGGCTGGAACTGAACGGCCACAGCGGCAGGTAGTCGAAGGCCACTGGTGCTGCCGTCGTCTGAGGTGTGCCGTCGGTCTCGGCCGGCGGTGCCGAACCGCCGCAGCCGACCAGACCGATGCTCAAGAGCAGAACCGCGATGCCGGCTGCCACGCGTCGCATGCTGATCACAGTACCTTTGACAGGAACTCTTGCAGCCGAGGATGTTTCGGGTTTCCGAAGACCTCGGCCGGCACGTCATCCTCGACGATATGGCCGTCGGCCATGAAGATCACCCGGGACGCGACCTCACGGGCGAAACCCATCTCGTGGGTGACCACCACCATGGTCATGCCGTCCTCGGCGAGCTGGCGCAGCACCGCCAGCACATCGCCCACCATCTCCGGGTCCAGCGCGCTGGTGGCCTCGTCGAACAGCATGATCGACGGATTCATCGCCAGGGCCCGGGCGATCGCCACCCGCTGCTTCTGCCCGCCGGACAGGGTGGCCGGTTTGACGTGGGCCTTCTCGGCCAATCCGACCTGGCCGAGCAGCTCCAGGGCGCGTTTCTCGGCGTCGGCCTTGTTCATCTTCTTGGTCAGAAGCGGTGCCAGCGTGACGTTGTCGATCACGCTCATGTGCGGGAACAGGTTGAAGTGTTGGAACACCATGCCGATGTGCTGGCGCACCTTGTCCAGGTCCACCTTGGGGTCGGTCAGGTCGAACCCGTCGACCACCACGCGGCCCGCGGTGATGTCCTCCAGCTTGTTCAGGCAACGCAGGAAGGTGGACTTGCCCGAGCCCGACGGCCCGATCACGCAGACCACCTCGCCGTGCTTGACGGTGGTGCTGATGCCGTCGAGCACCACCAGATCGCCGAATGCCTTGTGTAGATCGGCGATCTCGATTTTGACGGCGCCGGCCCGGTCGGAGGCTGCGGTGCTGATGTCGGTCATTTCACGAGCCTCTTCTCCACCCGATCCGAGAACTTGGTGAGCGCCATGATCACCACGAAGTAGATGATGCCGATGATCAGCCACATGTTGAAGGACTGGAAGTTGCGGGCGATGATGATCCGGCCGGTCTGGGTCAGCTCGGCGATGCCGATCACCGACAGGATCGAGGTGTCCTTGAGGGTGATCACGAACTGGTTGATGTAGGACGGCACCATGGTCCGGATGGCCTGCGGCAGAATTACTTTGCGCATGGTGGGCAGATAGCCGATGCCCAGGCTGCGGGCCGCTTCCATCTGGCCCTTGTCCACCGATTGAATGCCGCCGCGCACGATCTCGGTCATGTATGCCCCGGCGTTCAACGACAGCGTGATGATGCCCGCCGTCACCGCGGTCATGGTGAAGCCGAGCGCGGCCGGGATGCCGAAGTAGATGAAGAAGGCCTGCACCAGAAGCGGTGTGCCGCGGAAGATGTCGACATAGGTGGTGCCGATCGCGCGCAGCCAGATCGACCGTGAAACTCGCATCAGACCGAAAACGATGCCGAGCACCAGGGCGACTGCGATCGAGACGACCGTCAGGATCATGGTCCATTTCAGGCCGGCCATCAGCAGCGGGAAGGTGCTCTTCAGCAGGCCGAAGAACGAGTTGTCGGCGGCGACCGCGTCCTCGCCGAGGTAGGTCTGCAGGATCTCGTCGTAGCGGCCAGATGCCTTGAGGTTTTCCAGCCCGGCGTTGAACTTGGCCAGCAGTTCGGCGTTGTGGCCCTTGTTGACCGCGAAGCCGTAGTCGGCGCCCTTCTCCTTCGGGGTCACGGTCTTGAAACCGCTGCCCTGCTGGATGCCGTAGTTGAGCACCGGGTAGTCCTCGAACGCGGCTGTCGAGTTTCCGGTGCGCACTTCGTCGAACATCGTCGAGGAATCGGCGAACGACACGATCGAGAATCCATACTGGTCTTTGATCGATTCGGCGAAGGCCGCACCTTCGGTGCCGTTCTTGACCGCGACGCGCTTTCCGCTCAGATCGGCATAGGACTTGATGTCGTCGTTGCTGGCCAACACCGCCATCTGGACGCCGGATTCGAAGTACGGCTCGGAGAAGTCGAAGCTCTGCTTGCGGGCATCGGTGATCGACATGCCGGCGATGACGCCGTCGACCTGGTTGGACTGCACGGCCTGCAGCGCGGCGTCGAAGCCGAGCGGCTTGATGTCGACGGTGAAGCCCTGGTCTTCGGCGATCGCCCGCAGCAGATCCATGTCGATGCCGACGTAGTTGCCGGTGTTGTCTTGGAACTCGAAGGGCGCGAACGTGATATCCGTGGCGACCACGTAATGCTCGCCTTCGGCGGCGGCCGGCTGCGGCGAGATCAGGGCCATGCCGAACAGACCGAGGAGCACTGCGCCGAAGGCCACGAGTGATCCCTGCACCCGCCGCGCGGCCTGCGGTCTGCCCGGGGATAGGGATCGTTCGGCTCGCATGCGGTCTCCCATCGCGCCTCGGTGGACGCCTCACGCTAACGCCAGAAGCGTCCGCGGCGTTGGAGGTTGGGCCGGGGCGCTCAGCCGGGTTCGACGACGTTGTCGAAGCCGGACGTGCTGATCTGCGGATCGCCGCCGAAGCTGACCCGGTTCTCGAAACCGGAAACCCCGATGGCGTTGGCGGATTCGACGGTGACCGTGTTGCGCATCCCGGAGACGGTGACCTGGTCGCACGGACCGGTCAATGCAACGGTGTTGTCCACGCCGCTGATGGTGACGTCGTTGCCGGTGCACGCCAAGCTGCGGTCGCTGCCCACACCGGCCAGGCTGATGGAGTCATCAGTGCCCGATACCACCTCCGGCGCCGAGATGACGACGTCGGGCAGCGCGGTGGATGGGATCACGGGTAGGTCGCCGGCGGACACCGGTGGCACCGGCGGCGCGGCCTCGGCGCTGGAGGGTTCCATCGACGCACGGTCGGCCGACTCCGGGGACCGGCCCGCGAACAGCGCAGCGACGACCGTGCCGACGAGCACGGCAACCACTGCGACCGCGACCGCCGGGCCCACCCAACCGGGGCGCTTGGGCGGGTCGGTTTCCTGCCACGGCGGGGGTTGCCGCGGCGCCGCGTGCGACGTCGTCGTCGAAGGTTCGGTGAGCTCCTGACGGCCGGCGGACAGGGAACGCTCCAAGTCGCGGATCCGCTGCTCGGGGTCGCCGCGCTGCTCCATCAGCCGATGGTGTCACGGCACCGCGGCGCCGTCGCGGGTTCGGCGGAACGCCGCGGGCGGACCGGCGCCGCGTTGGTGATCGACGTCACCAACACCGTTTCGTGCATCACCTTGCGATTCCAGCGAATTCTTGCTTGTGCGTCACGAGTTGTCCCGGTGCAGTCGCGGGCCCTGCGGTGCTGCGCGATTCGTCGCGGCCGGCTCAGCGGCTGGACACTCGGGAAAACGCATTGTGATTTAGCACTCATTTGGCCGGTATTCCGCTGAAGAAAACTTATTAAGGGAATTCGAAGAATCTTCGGGTACTGCTTAGCTGAGTGAAACGTCTGCAGAGGTAGACACGTTTGCATCTGATTGCCGCCAGCAAACAACACGATTGCATAACGGCTTTACCTGTGCGTCGCTTAAGCGAAACCTGCGGGCCCTTCAAGATCACCGCGAAAGTTCGAATTTCGTTGTCGGAATCGTCGCTAGACTCGACGTGGGCCCGCGCCGGAGTGGCGCGTCACGGCGCCGGCTGCTACGCCGCGTCGGACTTGGGCAGGGAGGTAGTGACGAGCATGGCAAACAACGAGACGGATGTGGACGCAGTGACCAAGGTGATGGGTGGGGTTGCACTCGCCGAGCGCGAAACGTCCCCGTTGCGGCCCGACTGGCTGTCCGCCGTCCGCGACGCCCGGGATCTGCCGGCTCGCATCGTGCGCGGTCAACTGCAGCGTCTGCCGGCGACCACTACGGTGGTCAACCCGGCCGCCGCGGTCGAGTTCGCCGCGCTGCGCCACATCGTGATCGGCCGCGGCCCGATCGCCGACATGGCGGTTGACGCCACCGACGGCCGGCTGTACCTGGCCAACCACGCTGACCACAGCGTCTCGGTGGTCGACCCCAAGTCGCTGGCCGTCGTCGAGACGGTGTCCGACATCGAGGAGCCGTTCGCCATCACCGCGACCGCTGGGCGCGCGTTCGTCAGCACCGTCACGGTGTCCTACGACGCGGTCACCGTCGTCGAGCCGGCCGTTGCGTCCTCGGCGATCCTCCCGGTCGCGCGCACCGTGCGCGACATCGCCGTCGACCGTGACGGCAGCCGGGTCTACCTGGCCCGGATCGGCCGCGACGGCGTCGACGTCGGCGTGCTGACCACCGCCGATGGCCGGGTGCAGCCGATCTCGCTGGGCACCTCGCCCGACGCCTCGGCTGAGGCCATCGCCGTCAGCCCGGTCGGCGCGCGGGCCTACGTCGCGGTCGCCGAGGGCGACGGCGGCGCGCTGGTCGCCATCGACCTCGAAGAGCAGCGCAAGGTCGGCAGCTTGCCGATGACGAGCGCCCCGCGCGACGTCGTACTCAGCGCCGACGGCCGCACCCTCTACGTGGTGTCCTTCGACCCCGCCCGCGGCAGCGTGCTCGACGTCGTCGACGCCACCACCCTGCAGGTGGTCAGCAGCGTCGTACTGTCCGGCATCGTGATCAGCCTGGCGCTGGGCTCGTCGGGTCGGCTCTACGCCGTCGGCGACACCGTTGCGGTGGTCAGCACCACCACCTTGGATGTGGTCGACACCATCACATCGGTCACCGATCCGGCGGTCGTGGCCGAATGCGCCGACGGCACCCGGTTGTACATTGCCGACTACCACGGCGCTATCACCGTGCTGAGCATCGGCGCGGTCGAGCCGGCCGTGGTTGCGCTGCCCGAGCAGGCCCTGGACGCGCCGGTGCCCGCGCTCACCTGATCTGATCGCTTTACCGAGACCGCATTCCGAGCAGTTCCTGCCGGATGCGGTCTCGGTGTTCTCGGGACCGATCAGCGAGTGCAGTCCAACGAGACCGACACCGACTTGGCGTAGGTGCTCTGCACCAGGACGTTGCCGTCGCCACTGTCCTGACCCAGCAGCGGGCCGACCACCGGGACCCACTGGGAGAACTGCTGGCGGTTGCGCACCCCGGTGACCACGCACTCCGAGATCGGGGCGGTCCCCATCTTGTCGATCGTGACCGTGTAGCCCTGCGCAGTCAGCTCGTCGATGGTCTCCTGCGCCGACTTCTCATCTGCGCTCGCCAGCCCGGCCGGTGCCGTGAGTACGCCGAATGCCGCGACGGCGACGGCCAGGATTGCGGTGCGCATGGTTCCTCCTCGGATGAGACCCCTCGATCCTCCCATCTGAACCGGCCCGGCGCGAGGTCCCGCCCCGCCCGGCGTCAGGTGGCCACGCGGTCGGGGCCGTCCCGGGGACCAAAACCGACTTCCGGAAAGCGCGCGGCGCTAGCGTAGGCGTACCACCCGTGAGCACCTGGAGGTTCGTTCGCCGATGCAGAGCACCATGCAAGAGTTCCCACTCACCGTCGCGGCGATCTTGCGCTACGCGAGCACCGTGCACGGCGACCGGACGGTGACCACGGCCACCGGCGACGGCGACGTCCGCACGGCCACCTACCGCGAGGTCGGGCAACGCGCTGCCCAATTGGCCAATGCGCTGCGGCGGTTGGGCATCGGCGGCGACGAACGGGTCGCCACCTTCATGTGGAACAACCAGGAACATCTGGAGGCCTACGTAGCGGTGCCGTCGATGGGCGCGGTGCTGCACACGCTGAACATCCGGTTGTTCCCGGAGCAGATCGAGTTCGTCGCCTACGAGGCCAACGACCAGGTGGTGATCGTCGACGCCTCGCTGATCGGAGTGTTCGCGCCGATCCTGCGCACGCTGGAGACCGTGCACACCGTGCTGGTGGTCGGGGACGGCGACCTGGCGCCGTTGGCCGCATCCGGAAAGCAGGTGCTGCGGCACGCCGACGTGCTGGCTGCCGAGTCGGATCAGTTCGACTGGCCCGACATCTATGAAAACAGCGCCGCTGCAATGTGTTACACCAGCGGTACCACGGGTCATCCCAAGGGAGTGGTGTACAGCCACCGGTCCAACTACCTGCATTCGATGGCGCTGTGCGGTGGCAACGGCATGGCGCTGGGATTCGAGGACAAGGCCCTGCCGATCGTCCCGATGTTCCACGCGAACGCCTGGGGGCTGCCGTATGCGGCACTGATGGCCGGCGCGGATCTGGTGCTGCCGGATCGGTTCATGGATGCCGCGTCGCTGGTGAAGCTGATCGAAACGCAACGGCCGACGGTGGCCGGTGCGGTACCGACCATCTGGAACGACGTGCTGCACTACCTGGAAGCCAACCCCGGCCACGACATCTCGTCGCTGCGGTTGGTGGGGTGCGGTGGATCCGCGGTGCCGGTGTCGCTGATGCGGGCGTTCGAGGACTCGTTCGGGGTGCAGATCCGTCAACTGTGGGGGATGACCGAAACCTCGCCGATCGCCACCCTGGCCTGGCCGCCACCCGGCGTCAGCGAGGAGCGGTTCTGGCAGATCCGCGGGACCCAGGGCCGGCCGATGTGCGGCGTGGAGGCCCGCATCGTCGACGACGCCGGCGCCCCACTGCCGAACGACGGCGTCGCGGTCGGGGAACTCGAGGTACGCGGGCCGTGGATCACCGGTTCCTACTACCGGAATGCCGACGCCTCCAAGTTCGAATCCGGCTGGCTGCGCACCGGCGACGTCGGACACATCGACGAGCAGGGCTACGTGACGCTGACCGACCGGGCCAAGGACGTGATCAAGTCCGGCGGCGAATGGATCTCCTCGGTGGAGTTGGAGAACCACCTGATCGGGCATCCCGCGGTGCTGGAGGCCGCGGTCGTCGGGGTGCCCGACGAGCGCTGGCAGGAACGCCCGCTGGCCACCGTGCTGGTCGAGGAAGGCGTCACCGTCAGCGCCGACGAACTGCGAGAATACCTGTCCGACAAGGTGGCTCGCTGGTGGCTGCCCGAGCGCTGGGCGTTCGTCGACGAGATCCCACGCACCAGCGTCGGCAAGTATGACAAGAAGGAGATCCGCAGCCGGCACGCCGACGGCGCCTACGACGTCATCACACTGGGTTCATGATCTACAAAGTCGTGCAGTGGGCAACCGGCGGGGTGGGCACCGCGGCGATCAGAGGCATCCTCGAACACCCCGACCTGGAACTGGTCGGCTGCTGGGTGCACTCGGAAGCCAAGTGCGGCAAGGATGTTGGTGAACTCATCGGCACCTCGCCGCTGAGCGTGACCGCCACCAACAGCATCGACGACATCCTGGCGCTCGACGCCGACGCGGTGATCTACGCGCCGCTGCTGCCCAACCCCGACGAAGTTGCCGCGCTGCTGCGCTCCGGCAAGAACGTCATCACCCCGGTCGGCTGGTTGTATCCGAGCGAACGGATCGCCGCACCGATGCGCGAGGCGGCGCTGGCCGGTCGGGCGACGCTGCACGGCACCGGAATAGCGCCGGGCGGCTTCAGCGAGAAGTTCCCGCTGCTGCTCTCGTCGCTGTCCACCGGGGTCCGGTTCGTGCGCGCCGAGGAATTCTCGGACCTGCGCACCTACCACGCGCCCGATGTGGTGCGGCATGTGATGGGCTTCGGCGACACCCCGGACCGCGCGCTCAGCGGGCCCATGCAGAAGTTGCTGGACGGCGGCTTCATCCAGGCCGTGCAGATGGTGGTCGACACCGTCGGATTCCCGGCCGACCCCAAGATCCGCGCGCAGCAGGAGATCGCGGTGGCCACCGCGCCGATCGACTCGCCGATCGGCGTGATCGAACCCGGACAGGTGGCCGCCCGCAGGTTCGTCTGGGAAGCACTGGTGGACGGCCAACCAGCGGTGCAGGTGGCAGTCAACTGGCTGATGGGTGAGGAAAACCTGGACCCGCCATGGTCTTTCGGGGCCGAGGGGCAACGCTACGAGATGGCGGTGGCCGGCAACCCGGACTTCACCGTGGTGGTCAAGGGTTTTCAGGGTGAACTCGGCGACGAGGTCGAGACCGGCGTGGTGGGGACCGCGGCGCACTGCGTGAACTCGGTGCCTGCCGTGTGCGCGGCCGCACCTGGCATCGCCACCTACCTCGACCTGCCGTTGGTGACCGGCAAGGCGGCCCGGCGCGGATCCACCAGTTCCGGTTAGCATCGGAGATCATGACCCGTCCCCGCCGGATGCAGGCCGCGCGAGCCATCCCCGTCCCCGTCGATGCAGCATTCGACACTACCTTGCCGATGTCGCTGACCATCCTGTTCAGCCGCTGGTACGGGCCGCTGGGCCCGGTGCGGGCGATCCGCGACCAGGATGGGCCGTGGGGGACGGTCGGGCAGACCCGCACCGTGGTGCAGGCCGGCGGGACCACGCTGCGTGAGGAACTGACCCGGGTCGACCGGCCGCATGTCTTCGGCTACACGCTGGACCAGATCACCGGCCCGTTGGCACCGTTGGTGGACCACATCGACGGGGAGTGGGAGTTCGCGGCGGCCGGCACCGGCACCGAGGTGACCTGGCGCTGGGCGGTGTATCCGAAATTCGCGGCGGCGGCAGTGGCCCTGCCGGCGTTCGAACGGCTGTGGCGCGGTTTCGCGCGGCAGAGCCTGGAGCAACTGTCCACCGAGTTGCTGCGCTGATGTGCCGACTCTTCGGACTGCACGCCGGCCGCGCAGCGGTGCCCGCCACCTTCTGGCTGCTCGACGCGCCCGACAACTTGGCTGCTCAGAGCCGCCGCAACCCGGACGGCACCGGGCTGGGTGTGTTCGATCCGGGCGGACACCCGGTCCTGCGCAAGCAGCCGATCGCGGCCTACCAGGACACCGAATTTGCTACTGAAGCACAGGAACTGACCGGCACCACGTTCATCGCGCACGTGCGCTACGCCACCACCGGCGGCCTGGACGTGGCCAACACACACCCCTTTCTGCAAGATGGCCGGCTGCTGGCGCACAACGGCGTGGTCACCGGCCTCGACGTCCTCGACGCTCGGATCGCCGAGTTGGGGACCACCGATCTGGTTGTCGGCCAATCGGATTCCGAACGGGTCTTCGCCTTGATCAGCGGCTACATCCGGGCCTGCGGCGGCGACGTCGAGCGGGGCCTGCGGGCGGCGCTGAGCTGGCTGGCCGGCAACGTCGAGATGTACGCACTCAACCTGCTGCTGTGCACGGCTACCGAGTTCTGGGCGCTGCGCTATCCCGACGTGCACGAGCTCTATCTGCTGGACCGTCGCAACCCCGGTCGGCACGCGCGTTTCGAACTGTCCAGCAACCGAATTCACGCCAAGTCGAATGATCTGGTCGGTGCGCCGTCGGTGGTATTCGCCAGTGAGCGCATGGACGACGACCCGGACTGGTCGGCCCTGCAGCCCGGCGAACTGGTGCACGTCGACGCCGACCTGAACATCGCCCGCAACATCGTGTTGCCCGATCCGCCGCGGTATCGCTTGCAGCTGGCCGACCTCACCGGATCCGCCGCCCAGGCACAACGCCAACTAGGAGACCAATGACTGACCGAATCGAGTTCCCCACGCCCACCGGCCCGTTGGCCGGCGAGATCGCGGTGCCGACCGGCGCCGGACCCTGGCCCGCCGTGGTGGTGGTGCACGACGCGCTCGGCCTCAGCGATGACATTCGTCGCCACACCGAACGATTCGCGGCGCACGGCTATCTGGCGTTGGCACCGCAACTGTATGCCCGCGGCGGGGTGCGCTGCGTGGTGTCCACTCTGATGGCGCTGCAGCGCGGGCGCGGGCAAGCCGTCGACGACATCCTGGCTGCCCGCGACTACGTGCGCGATCGGCCGGACTGCACCGGCAAGGTCGGTATCGCCGGTTTCTGTATGGGCGGCGGCTTCGCGCTGATCCTGGCGCCCAACGGCTTCGATGCATCGGCGCCGTTCTACCCGTCCACCACCGCCGATTACGACGAGGTGTTGTCCGGAAGTTGCCCGGTGGTGGCCAGTTACGGCCGACGCGATGTGCTCAACATCGGCCGGGGCCCCAAGTTGCAACAAACCCTGCAGCGCCTGGAGGTCCCGCACGACGTGCACACCTATCCGGAAGTCGGGCATTCGTTCGCCAACGAGCTGCCCGGACAGGCCATGCTGCGCGTGGTCGGTTTCGGCCATGACGCCGCGGTCACCGAGGATGCCTACCGTCGGGTGTTCGCGTTCTTCGGCGAACACCTGGATAAGTAATGCGCGCACTGGTGCTGGCCGGCGGTGGAATTGCCGGAATCGCCTGGGAGACCGGGGTCTTGGCAGGTATCGCCGACGCCAACCCGGCGGTGGCCGAAGCGTTGCTGGGCGCCGATGTGCTACTGGGCACCTCGGCCGGCTCGGCGGTGTCGGCGCAGCTGGGCAGTGGCTTGTCGGTCGAGGAGCTCTACGCGCGGCAGGTCGGCGAGGAGTCCCACGAGATCGATCCCGGTGTGCAGATCGACGGCATCGCCGAGTTGTTCTTGTCGGCGCTGACCACGCCCGGCGCCACCAAACCGCAAATGCTGCAACGCATCGGCGAGGTCGCGGCGGCCACCGAAACCGTGCCCGAACCGGTGCGCCGGGCGGTGATCGAACACCGGTTGCCCAGCCACGACTGGCCGCAGCGGGTGCTGCGGGTGACGGCCAGCGACATCAGCACCGGTGAATTGGTGGTGTTCGACGCTTCCTCGGGTGTCGATCTGGTCGACGCGGTCGCCGCCAGTTGCGCGGTGCCCGGCGTGTGGCCGCCGGTGACCATCGGGGACCGCCGCTACATCGACGGCGGCGTCGCGAGTTCGGTCAACATGTCCGCGGTCGGCGACTGTGCCGCCGCGGTGGTGTTGGTGCCCTCGGGCGAGGATGCGCCCTCGCCGTGGCCGGTGACTGCGGCCGCGGAGATCGCCGGGTTCCCGGGCGCCACCGTGGCGGTGTTCGCCGATCCTGAATCCATCGCCGCGTTCGGCCGCAACCCGCTGGATCCGAATGTCCGGATTCCGTCGGCGCAGGCCGGTCGGGCACAGGGGCGCCGCGAGGCCGATCGGCTGGCCGCAGTCCTGGGCCTTTGAGCCGTCGTCCGTTCCCGTCGCGGCGCAGTCAGTCCTCGGTGTCGGCGGATTCCTGCAGGCCGTCGAGCGCGGTGGCGGCCAGCTGCCGGCCCAACTCGATGATTTCGGCGGCCCGGTGGAATTCCAGGCTGCGGCATGCGGTGCGCGGCACCTCGATCAGCAGGTCGGCCGGGTAGGCCGCCAGGGTGTGCCGGGCCAGCGCAGACTGCGCGATGTCGATGGTCCGGTTCATCACCTCGAATCCGCCCAGCCGGGGCACCACCACGGCCTGCGGATCGTCGGTGTCGGCGCCCTCGACGGGAGCCGGCTCGTCATCGACCGCCGCGAACCGCCCCAGCATGGTCCGGCCGGCCTGGGTGTCCAGCAGCGAACGTGCCGCCTTGCTGTCGAGCAGAGACGCCGAGGTGTTGCGCCACAGCCGATTCCAGCGTTCTGCCGTCGGCCGGGCGGGCGGCTCCGCGTCCGCGTCCGGATCGTCGCCACTGAGACTGACCGCGATCGTCAGGTCTGCGTGCACAGCGGCGATCGGCGCCATCGGGATCGGGATCAGGATGCCGCCGTCGGCCAGCAGTCGGCCGTCGAGCACGTGCGGTGCGATCACGCCGGGGATCGCGATCGAGGCGCGGATCGCGTGATCGAGCGGACCGCGCTGCAGCCACACCGTCTTGCCGGCGATCAGGTCGGTGGCCACCGCGGTGAACGGGATCGGCAGGTCTTCGATGGTCTGGTCGCCGATCAGCTCGCGCACCGCATCGAGTAGCTTCTCGGCCCGCAGCACGCCCGGGGTGGACAGTGCCGGGTCGAGCAGGCGCAGCACCGAACGTTGGGTCAGCGTCTTGGCCCAGGCGGTGTAGGGACCGAGCTGGTCGGCTGCGGCCAGGCCGCCGACCAGGGCGCCCATCGACGAACCCGCGATGCCGACCACCTCATGGCCGCGATCGCGCAACTCCTCGAGCACCCCGATGTGCGCGTAGCCGCGCGCCCCGCCGCTGCCGAGCGCCAGTGCAATCCGCATGCCCTTCATTGTGCGACGGGGGGCGTGACCCCGGAAACCAGCACAGCTGGAACCAGCTGGGTCAGGGCTGGCGCGAAACGGCAACCCCGTGTCCATGATCGGAACATTGCATTCTGTCGTGATCGACGCCCCCGACCCGCAGGCGTTGGCGGCCTTCTGGGCCGGAGTCCTCGGCGGCACCGTCTCCCAGGACGAAGGCCAGGACTGGGTGGTGCTGCTGACCGGCAACGGGCGGCGCCTGGCATTCCAGCCCTCCCCGGAGCACCGGGCGCCGCCGTTCCCGGACCCGTCGGGCGCGCAGCAGCTGCACCTCGACATCGTCGTCCATGAACCGGACGCGGCCGAACAGGAGGTGCTGCGGTTGGGCGGCACCCGGGTCAAAGATGCGGTCGAGGACGGGGACTTCCGGGTCTTCCGCGACCCGGCCGGGCATCCGTTCTGCCTGGTGCGGGGACCCGACAGCCAGGGCCCCGACGGATAGACCGCCGCTAGCCGCACATTTCGGTGGCGGCTCCGGTGACCGCCAGGATGACCCCGGCCCGCTGGCCCGAGGTCAGGTCCGCCCACGGCGTGTTGAAGTTGCCCGGGTCGACGAAGCCGGGCTGCTGCAGGATCGCCAGATACGGTTCGACCAGGGTTGCGGGGTCGCCGCCCTGTTCGTCCATCCACTGCTTGGCAGCCAGGCAGGCCTGCCCGTACTGCGATTCGGTGGCATCGGAGGGCACGTCGACCATGGTGGTGACGCCACCCGGCGAGATGCCGATCGCCTCGGCCGGCGGCGGAGTCGCTTCGGGCAGCGGGGGCGGCTCCGAGATCGTGGTCGGCTCGGTAGCAGTCGTGGCCTCCTGCTCGTCGCCGGTAGAGCACGCCGTGCCGGCCATTGCGGCCAACGCGAGCAGTCCCGCCGCACACGACGCCGTGGTCTTGGAGCAGCTGAGCATGGGGACCAATCTAAGTGCCCGATCGTGGCAGCCGACTCCGGGGTGAGCAGGCCTTTCAAAATCTCACCCTGAGGTTTATTCGGAGCGCTTTCGATCTGTCGTTGGCTCGTGCCACACTGGCCGCATGATGCAGCGAATCGATCGCCGGGAGTGTTGTCGGGCTCTCTAGTCCGCGTCTCCGCACTGGCCGTGCTCGGCCGTCCCCGATCCGCTTTCGCTCAGGAGTCCTGCCATGTCCGTACCCACTCTGGCCCGCCCTGCCGTGCCCGCGGTGTCCGCGCCCACCCGACTGCGGCTGCCCGATCTACTGCACGCCACCGACCGTGCCGCCGCCGACGTCATCGACGGCCACTATGACCACCTGCTGCCGCCGGGCGGCCTGCCGGCCGACGACCGCTGGTTCGTCCGGTTGCACAGCGACGACGAGCACGACATCTGGCTGATCAGCTGGGCGCCCGGGCATCCCACCGAGCTGCACGACCACGGCGGGTCGCTCGGCGCGCTCACCGTACTGTCCGGTGCGCTACACGAATACCGTTGGGATGGAGACAGATTGCGCCGACGTCGGTTGGAGGCCGGGGATCAGGCGGGCTTCCCGCTGGGCTGGGTGCACGACGTGGTGTGGGCTCGCCCGAGCACACCGGCAGCGCCGGAACCGACGCTTTCCGTGCACGCCTATTCGCCGGCGCTGACCGCGATGTCCTACTACGAAGTGACCTCCGGTGCCGCACTGCGCAAGCAACGCACCGAGCTGACCGAATATCCCGAAGGGGCGGCGTGAGCCGGATCGATGATCTGCTGGCCGCGGCCCGTGCCCGGTTGAATCGACTGCCGGCCGAAGAACTTCCGGCTGCGTTGGCGCGTGGTGCGGTGCTGGTCGACATCCGGCCGGCGGCGCAACGCGCCGCTGAGGGCGAGGTGCCCGAGGCGCTGGTGATCGAACGCAACGTGCTGGAATGGCGCTGCGATCCGACCAGCGATGCGCGCATCGGGCAAGCCGTCGACGATGACGTCGAATGGGTGGTGTTGTGCTCGGAGGGCTACACCTCGAGCCTGGCGGCTGCGGCCCTGCAGGACCTCGGGTTGCACAACGCCACCGACGTCGTCGGCGGCTATCAGGCGCTGGCCGCGCTGGGCGAGCCGGCGCTCAGTCGGCGTGCATGATCGGCCGTAGCCGGGCGGTCTTCTCCGGGGTCCAACCGGGCGGCCTCAGTACCGCAGCCCACCCGTTGACCACGTCCTGGACGTAGCGGTGGCCGTGCCCGTCGGGGACGTCGACGGCAACCGCCATGTCCGCCGACACCTGCAGGAAGGTCACCACCGGAATCCACTCCATCCGCGGTGACACATCGGTGCCGCGGGGTTCCTTGAGCCAATCCGGTTCGCGGAACAGCAGATCCGGTGTCCACCAGGAGATCGGGTCGGATGCATGCTGCAGGTAGACCACGCGTGGATCACGCCACGGCGCCTGCGGCCGGTTCAGGTTGTCCGGGGCGGACACGAAGCGCACACTGACGCCGTCCTGGTAGATCGGCAGCCACATCGGCGAACCAGGATCCCGGCGGGCGGTCAGGTCGGTCCAGATCGAGTTGTTGAACGTCGGGCCGGAGAACAGCGCCCCGTCGGTGCGGGCCACCAGGTTGTTCAGGCTCAGGAACGGTGCCTCGCCACCGAACGAGCCCAGGCTCTCGCCGAACACCACCAGCTTGGGTCGCTCGCCCTCGGGCATGCCCCGGACCAGGGTGTCGACCGCCTCGAACAACGCCCGACCGGCCTGCTGCGCGTTCTCCCGGTCCACCAGGAACGAAATCCAGCTGGGCAGGAAGGAATACTGCATCGACACGATCGCAGTGTCGCCGTTGTACATGTACTCCAGCGCGTCGGCCTCGGCTTCGTTGATCCAACCGGTTCCGGTCGTGGTTGCCACCGCCACCACCTCGCGGTCGAGCCCACCGGTGCGCTGCAACTCACGCGCGGCCAGCGCCGCGGTGGCCCGGATGTCGTCGGCACTGCCCAGACCCGCGTAGGCGCGGATCGGCTCGGTGGCCGGGGCGCCGTTGAATTCGCTCAGTTCTGTCACGCTGGGTCCGCCGGCGACGAAGATGCGTCCCTGATGCCCGAGCGATTCCCAGGACACCAGTGATTCCGGGCCGCCCGAGCGCAATCGCGTGGTCGGCGGTCGGAAATCCGGTGAGTCCTCGTCGTTGACCGCGGCGAATGTGCTGTTGAGCCAGTCCATTCCGACCCGGGCAACCACACCGTTGAGCAGCGCCACCGACAGCGCCACCACCAAGCCCACCGCAACCACACCCGAAACCCGCGGCGGGGCAACCCGTTCCAGCTGCCGAACCAGGAACAGCACCAGTTTGCGGATCTGCTGTCCTATCTCGACCAACACGAACAGCACGACCAGCCCGATCAGTGCGGCCTGCGGATAGTTGTACCAACGCAGATGCTCGACGCCCATCAGGTCACGAACCGCGTCCTGCCAACGGTGGAAGAAATACAAACTGATGGCGATGCCGGCCACACCGGCCGCCACCAGGGTGATCCAGGCCCAGCCGGGCGCGGTGGGGCTGGACGGCTTGCTGCGCATATAGCGCACCAGCCACACGCAGAACACGCCCAGTAGGTAGCCGATGGCACCGGCCGAACCGCTGACCAAACCCTGGAACAGTGGTCCGCGTGGCAGCAGCGACGGCGTCAACGACAGGCAGATGAAGGCCAGCCCGAATGCGGTGCCGAAGAAGGTGTAATGCCGGGCCCACCAAGGCTCGTCGTAGCGGTGCCGATAGCGTTCCGGTGTGACCAGCACCGGGTCGATGGTGGTGACACCGTCCTCGTCCTTGTAGGGCCCGGTCACACCTGCGTCAGCATCAGCCACGGATGCACCTTAGCGATGCTTGAAGTTGGCTGCTCGCTTCTCGGTGAACGCTGCCATACCCTCGCTTTGGTCTTCGGTCGCGAAGGCCGAGTGGAACAGTCGGCGTTCGTAGAGCAGGCCCTCGCTCAGCGTCGACTCGAAGGCCCGGTCGACGGCCTCCTTGGCCATCCGGGCGGCCGACAGCGACATCTGCGAGATGGTCTGCGCGACGGCCTTGGCCTCGGTCAGCAGGTCGGCGGCCGGCACTACGCGCGACACCAGTCCGGCCCGCTCGGCTTCCTCGGCGTCCATGTTGCGGCCGGTCAGGATCAGGTCCATGGCTTTGGCCTTGCCGATCGCGCGGGTCAGTCGCTGGCTGCCACCCATGCCGGGCAGCACACCCAGCTTGATCTCCGGCTGACCGAACTTGGCGCTGTCGGCCGCGATCAGGATGTCGCACATCATCGCCAGCTCGCAGCCGCCGCCCAGGGCGTAGCCGGACACCGCGGCGATGGTCGGGGTGCGGGTGGCCGCGAATTCGCCCCATTTGGCGAAGAAGTCGGAACCGAACACGTCGGCGAACGACAGGTCGGCCATCTCCTTGATGTCGGCGCCGGCCGCGAAGGCCTTCTCGCTGCCGGTCAGCACGATCGCGCCGATACCCGGGTCGGCGTCGAATTCGGCTGCCGCAGCGGTCACTTCGTTCATCACCTGGCTGTTGAGCGCATTGAGCGCCTTGGGCCGGTTCAGCGTGATGATGCCGACGCGGTCCTCGCGCTCGACGATGATCGTTTCGTACTGGGACATCTGCGACTCCTCTAGAACGTCAGGTCGGGATCGGCTGGGGCGAAATAGCTTTCGACGTCGGCAGCGGTGACGTCGGACAGGTTCTTGGGCGACCACTGCGGGTTGCGGTCCTTGTCGACCAACTGGGCGCGGATGCCCTCGACGAAGTCGTGCGACCGCGCAGACGCCAGCGACACCCGGAACTCCTGGACCAGGGTGTCTTCCAGGGTGTTCAGCTTGGCGGCCCGGCGCACGGCTTCCAGGGTCACCGACAGCGCGATCGGGGAGCGCCCGGCGATGACGTCGGCCGCGGCATCCGCAGCGCTGTCGGCGTGGTCGCGCAGGTTCGCGACGATATCGGTGACGGTGTCGGCAGAGAAGCATTCCTCAATCCAGTGCCGCTGCGCGACAAGTGGGCTGGCCGGCGGTTCGATGGCGTATCGGGCGAGTGCGCTGGGCACGTCGGCGCTGATGACGTCGGCGGTGAAGGCGGCCAACTGATCGTGCGGGACGAAGTGGTCGGCGAAGCCGAGCGCGATGGCGTCGGCCCCAGAGAACGGTGAGCCGGTCAGCGCGGCGTGCAGGCCCAGCGCACCGGCCCGGGCCAACAGATAGGTGCCACCGACGTCGGGAATGAAACCGATGCCCACCTCGGGCATCGCCATCTTGGTGGCGTCGGTGACCACCCGGACGTTGCCGTGTGCACCCACACCGACGCCGCCGCCCATCACGATGCCGTCCATCAGTGAGACATACGGCTTGGGATAGCGGCCGATGAAGGCGTTGAGCCGGTACTCGTCGAACCAGAACTTGCGTGCGGCCGCGCCGTCGGCGCGCGCGCTGTGATAGAGCGCTACGACGTCGCCGCCGGCGCACAAACCGCGCTCGCCGGCGCCCTCGAGCACCACCGCGCGGATGCTGTCGTCGCCGGCCCATTCGGTCAGCACCGGGGTCATCGCGTCGATCATGTTCTGGGTCAGCGAGTTGATGGCCTTCGGGCGGTTGAGCGTCAACACGCCCACTCCGCTCTCGACCCGGGTCAGGATCTCTTGCGCGTCACCGGTCACGGGTGGTCATCCTGTCATGTAGGGGACGACGGTCAATAGTTGGATATCCTAGTATCTCGTCGGCGGCGGCAGTGCAGGTGGTCGCGCTCGGCTGACGACTACGTCCGGCGGCCGGCACGGGTACGGTTTAGTCACAGAGACGGGAACCGGGGAGGGTTCCTGTTCGTTGGGCCAGTATTCGTGTCACACTTTCAGGGACCTCACAGGAAAGGGATCCGACGGTGCGGGAAACCAGCAATCCGATACTCCGCAACCTGCCCAAGCAGCAGGGCGGGTATGCGACCTTTGGGCCCGGCATCGCCGGCGCCACGGCCGCTGTACAGCAGGGTTATGAGCCCTACGTAGAACAACAGCGGGGCGTCGCGCGACCGCTGACCATCGACGACGTGGTCACCAAGACCGGCATGACGCTCGGCGTGCTGTCCGTGGTCGCCGTCATCTCCTACTTCTTGGTGGCCGGCAACCTCGCCTTGGCCATGCCGTTCGCGCTGATCGGCGGCCTGGGCGGTCTGGTGCTGGTGCTGGTTGCCAGCTTCGGCCGCAAGCAGGACAACCCAGCGATCGTGCTCAGCTACGCCGCGCTCGAGGGTCTGTTCCTCGGTGCGCTGTCGTTCCTGTTCGCCAACTTCACCGTCGGCGGCGGTTCGACCTCCACCAGTGCGGGCGCCCTGATCGGGCAGGCCATCCTCGGCACCTTCGGTGTGTTCTTCGGCATGCTGATCGTCTACAAGACCGGTGCGATCCGGGTGACCCCGAAGTTCACCCGGATGATGGTCGCCGCCATGGTCGGCGTTCTGGTGCTGATGCTGGGCAACCTGGTGTTGAGCTTCTTCGTCGATGGTGCCGGACCGCTGCGCAACGGCGGCCCGATCGCGATCATCTTCTCGCTGGTGTGCATCGGCATCGCGGCGTTCAGCTTCCTGATCGACTTCGATGCTGCCGATCAGGCCATCCGGGCCGGTGCGCCGGAGAAGGCCGCGTGGGGCATCGCCCTGGGCCTGACCGTCACCCTGGTCTGGCTGTACATCGAGATCCTGCGACTGCTGAGCTACTTCAACAGCGATTAGCCTTCGCATTTCGGAGAACGGCCCGGCAATAGCCGGGCCGTTCTGCTTTGCGGGTGTCTTCGTGCCCGGTCCCGTGCCGTCAATCCTGTACTGAGAGCGAAAATCTGCGGCAACTTTCGCTCTCAGTACAGGATTGACGGGGCTGTGGATGGCGGTCGGCGTGGATTGCCGATCATCGGCAGTCTTTCGGGGCATGAGCGTGGCGTTCATCGGCAGCGAGGCGGTGGCGGCCGGCCGGGTCAGCAAGTACCACCTGCGGACCCGCTACCAGCGGGTGTTTCCCGACGTGTATGCCCCGCCGGGGCGACTGCTGACATTGGCCGAACGCACTGGAGCGGCGTGGCTGTGGTCGAAACGGCAAGGCGTCGTCTCCGGGTTGGCGGCGTCCGCGATGCACGGTGCGAAATGGGTCGACAGCCAGATACCGATCGACCTCAACTATGCGAGCACCCGCCCACCCGCTGGTATCGCCACCCATACCGACATCTTGCTGCCCAACGAATACCAGCTCATGGGCGGCATCGGCGTCACGACCCCGGCGCGTACGGCCTTCGACCTGGCGCGGTGGATACGCGACGACGACGACGCCGTCGTCGTGCTGGATGCGTTGGGCAATGCGACCGGATTACGTGCGCAGGCGGTGGAGGCGGTGGCCCGCGCGCATCCCGGTGCCCGCCGGCTCAGAGACGTCGAAGCAGTGCTGGATCTCTATGATCCCGGTGCCCAGTCACCGCAGGAGAGTCGGTTGCGGTTGCTGGTGGTGCATGCGGGCTTCCGCAGACCCGTCACCCAGATCCCGGTCGACTGCGGTGACGGCTATCCGCGCTACTACCTCGACATGGGCTGGCCCGACCTGATGATCGCGTTGGAGTACGACGGCCAATACCACTACGACGATGCAGCTCAGATCCGCAACGACATTCGGCGGTACGAGACCCTGGCCGCGATGGACTGGATTGTGGTGCGGGTGGTTGCAGGAATGTCGGTCAGCGAGGTCTTGTACCGGCTGCGCCGGGCCGCCCGGGAGGCCCACGCCGAGCGCGAGATCTTGGCCGGCTGATTGCCCGCAGCAAGACCACCAGGGCAGCTGCGAACGGGCGGGGCCTCTCAGCACCGACAACCCTGTACTGAGAGCGAGATTTCGGCTGAATGATCGCTCTCAGTACAACTTTGACGGGGTTTGGCCAGCAAGAAATTGGTGACCGGGCACCACTGCCCAGCGCCATAGGCTTACCGGGAACAGCTTTCCCACCGAGAAGGATGCCCACCGATGTCGACCCCACCGCCGCCGACGCCGTACGCCGGTTGGCCGGCAGGCCCGGCCTACGAATACCCGGGTGACATCGCGCCCAAGAAGAAGAACAACAACGTCGTCATCGGCATCATCGTGGCCGTCGCGCTGGTGGCCGGGATCGCGCTGTTCGCGGTGCCCGTGGTGATGTTCAGCAAGGTGATGGGCTCGGCCGGCGACACGTTGCGCGAACTCAACGGCGAGAACACCGCTGAAATCCTGGAAACCGAACTCGACGTGACGTTCGGCTCGTTCACGGTCTCCACCGAGTACGGGCGCGAGCGCGCGAAACTGCCCGTCACGTTCAAGAACACGGGCGCGCAGCGTCGCACGTTCCAGGTGAAGATCGAAGCCGTCGACGACGCCGGCGACCGGATCGCGGAGGACAGCGTCGTCGTCGACCATCTCGGTCCCGGCCAGTCGGTCACCGAGGCCGCGTTCAGCTTCGGACACGACGATCAACTCGATGCCCTCGAAGACGCGAGTTTCAACGTGTTGAGCATCGCGCGGACGTGAGCTCAACCCATCAGATCCAGAAACCAGCGCGGCACTGAGGGCAACCGGATTGCCCTCAGTGCCGCTGCACAATCGAGGTCAGCTGAGCCGCTCCAGCACCATCGCCATACCCTGACCGCCGCCGACGCACATGCTCTCGATGCCGAACGTCTTGTCGTAGGTGTTCAGGTTGTTCAGCAGGGTCGCGGTGATCCGGGCACCGGTCATGCCGAACGGATGGCCCAGGGCGATCGCGCCGCCGGAGACGTTGAGCTTGTCCTCGTCCATGCCCAACGCGCGGGCCGAACCCACCACCTGCACGGCGAAGGCCTCGTTGATCTCGAACAGGTCGATGTCGCTCAACGTCATCTTGGCGTTGCCCAGCGCCTTCTTGATCGCCTCGATCGGGCCCAGGCCCATGATCTCCGGCGACAGGCCGGACACCCCGGTGGACACGATGCGCGCCAGCGGGGTCAGGCCCAGCTCCTTGGCCTTGACGTCGCTCATGATCACCACGGCGGCGGCGCCGTCGTTGAGCGGACAGGCGTTGCCCGCGGTCACGGTGCCGTTGGGCCGGAACACCGGCTTGAGGCCCGAGATGCCCTCATAGGTAGTACCGGCGCGGGGGCCGTCGTCAGTCGAGACCACGGTGCCGTCGGGCAGCGTGACAGGGCTGATCTCGCGGGCGAAGAAGCCGCTCTTGATGGCCTCCTCGGCGCGGTTCTGGCTGCGCACACCCCAACGGTCCTGCTCCTCGCGGGTGATCCCGGTGTGCAGCGCGACGTTCTCAGCGGTCTGGCCCATCGCGATGTAGACGTCGGGGATGTTGCCGTCGTCGCGCGGGTCGTGCCACTCGGTGGCGCCCTCGGCCTGCTTGGCGGTACGCGCCTGGGCCTCGTCGAACAGCGGGTTCTTGCTGTTCGGGGCGCCGTCGGCGGAGCCGACCCCGAACCGGGACACGGTCTCGACACCCGCCGAGATGAACACGTCGCCTTCGCCGGCCTTGATTGCGTGGAAGGCCATCCGGGTGGTCTGCAGCGAAGACGAGCAGTACCGGTTCACGGTGGTGCCGGGCAGGAAGTCGTAGCCGAGCTGCACGGCCACCGAACGGGCGATGTTGTAGCCGGCCTCACCGGCCGGCTGCGCGCAGCCCATCATCAGATCGTCGATCTGGGTGGGGTCCAGTGCGGGCACCTTGTCCAGGGCGGCGCGCACCATCTGAGCAGCGAGATCGTCGGGCCGCATGGTGGCCAGCGAGCCCTTGACCGCGCGGCCGATCGGGGAACGGGCGACGGAGACGATGACGGCTTCGGGCATGACGGACACTCCTTCGGGCGAAACGTGCTGTTGCCCGAAACGCTAGCCCCCCGCCACCACCAGAGGGGCGGGGACCCCGGTGGTGCGCCGCGGCCAGCGTCGCGCCAGCATCCGCAGCCGGGTGAGCAGCGAGCGGGTCTCGGCAGAGCGGGAATCCCAGGCCGGCGCTTCGGAGGTTTCGCCGAGCGCATAACACAGCGCGGGAAGTAGTTGCTGGGCGGCGAGCTGGTAACCGGCTGCGGACGGGTGATAGCCGTCCGGTGAGAACAATTCGTCGGGTGCCTGACGGAATTCCGGGGCCAACAGATCGGCCAGCGGCACCGGCACGCCGTCGGCCGCCCGCACCGCCTTGGCCTGGTGTCGGGCCAGTCGCAGACCGCGGTCGCGGGCCACCCAGCGCAGCGGCTGCGGGATGGCGTGGATGACGCCGAAGTCCGGGCAGGTCCCGACGACCACGATCGCGCCGCTGGCCCGCAACCGTTCCACCGCCTCCCCGAGCCGACGGGCCGACTGCGGTATGCCGTTGAGTGCGGTGATGTCGTTGGCGCCGATCATGATCACCGCCGCGTCCGGCGGCGGGCCGGCCACGAACATGGCATCCACCTGACCGGACAGCCCTTTCGAGGTGGCGCCGACGATTGCCTTGGTACTCAACCGGATTCGCATGCCGGACTGCTCGGCCAGGCCGCGCGCGATCAGCACGCCGGGGACCTCGTCGGCGTCGTGGCAGCCGTAGCCGGTAGCGGTGGAATCGCCGAACACCATCAGGTGCAGATCGAACGGGACGTCGCGCTCCCAGCGCTGCACGGGGCCGCCATCCGGGCTGTAGACACCGTCGGCGCGGGGCGGGACGTCCCAGGCCTTCGGGATCACCTGCCGGGCCTGGGCGGCCTGCGCGGCCAGCAGATTGCGGGCGCTGATCACGCCCAGACCGGTGGAGGCCAGAACTCCCGCGGCCGCGAACGCGACCGCCGACCAGCGCGACGAGCGGGTGTCCACGGCGACCAGTCTAAGGGTGCGCCGGACCCGAGACGGTGTTGCCCGTTGATGGGCCGCGGTCACGGTCGGAGGAGGATGCGGTAACGAATTCACAATCTTGATTGTTGAAACTCTAAGAAGTGTCAAGCTAAGTACTCGGAGTTGGCTGGCCAGCCCGCACCGACGCCACAGACAGGCCGCTACAACGACGTAGGGGAGTGTTGAGAATGACCGCACCAAGCAAGGTCTCCGGAGCGCCCCGGAGCCACGTCACCGCACTCCGACCCGTGCGCCGACCGCGCAAGTTCCCGGTCAGCGACGGAGCGCCGATCGAGCTGGTGGAGTCGGGACCGAGTCTGCGTGGCCGGCTGGTCGCGCTGGGCTGCCGGGCCACCATCCGGCCTGCCCTGACACTCGGGAGCTACCTGCCGCACCTGCCCTGGCCGTTCGGCGTGGTCGACCAGATGTGCCGGGCGCTGACACCCACCCCGGGCACCGTGCGCGCCACCATCGGGTTGCCCAACGCCGACGCCCAGCTGGTGCGCGCGCCCGGTGTGCTGCCCGCCGACGGCAAGCGCCGGGTCATCCTGTACATGCACGGTGGTGCGTTCCTGACCTGCGGGGTCAACTCGCACAGCCGGATCGCGATCAAACTGTCCGAACTCGCCGATGCGCCGGTGCTGGTGGTCAACTACCGGTTGATCCCCAAGCACAGCATCGGGCAGGCCGTCGACGACTGTCGTGATGCCTACGACTGGCTGCGGTTGCGCGGTTATGACCCGGACCAGATCGTGCTGGCCGGCGACTCGGCGGGCGGCTACCTGGCGATGACGCTGGCGCAGCGACTGCAGGCCGACGGCGAGACCCCGGCCGCGCTGGTGGCGATCTCGCCGCTGCTGCAGTTGGCCAAGGAGCCCAAGCAGGCGCACCCGAACATCAAGACCGATGCGATGTTCCCGCCCAACGCATTCGACGCGTTGGCCGAGATCGTGGCGCGGGCCGCGGCCAAGAACGTCGTCGACGGTGAACCCGAGCAGATCTACGAGCCGGTCGACCACATCGAACCGGGCCTGCCGCGCACCCTGATCCATGTGTCGGGCTCGGAGGTGCTGCTGCACGACGCCCGGCTGGCGGCCCGACGGCTGGCGGCAGCCGGAGTGCCCACCGAGGTGCGGGTCTGGCGCGGCCAGATCCACGACTTCCAGCTGGCCTCGCCGATCATCCCGGAGGCCGACCGCTCGCTGCGGCAGATCGGTGCCTACATCCGGGAGGCGACGGGCTAGCGGTACCGGCCACGCGGGTGCCCTGGTCGGTCCCCGCCACCTCGGTCGTCCCGCCACGACTGCGGTTTCATCCGCAACACGCCGGGGCAGGCGGATGAAACTGCAGCCTCGACGGTGATGGTGCTGGTCGAGTCGGAGTTAACGCAGTTTGCGGCCCTGCGGGTCGCGCACCGAACCGGTGAACATCATCACGGCGTCGACCAGCGCCCAGATGCCGACGCCGGCCACCAAGAAGATGCCGATGACTACGATCGACAGCACCAGACCGAGCACCATCAATCCGAGTTGGATGCCGCCGATCTTGTTGTCGCCGATGTAGAAGCGGCCGACGCCGAAACCGCCCAGGAACAGCTGCAGCAGCCCAGCGGTGAGCGCGGTCTTGTCCGACAGCGGCTCACCGGTGTACGGGTCGCGACCGAAGGGCGCCGACGGGTCGGTGGGACCGTAGCCGGGCTGCGGATAGCCGGGCTGCGCGCCGTAACCGGGCTGCGCGCCGAAACCGGGCTGCGCGCCGTAACCGGGCTGCGGATAGCCGGGCTGCGCCGGGTAGCCCGACGGCGGCGGGTACTGCGGTGCCTGCCAGGACGGCTGCTGCGGATCCGGCCAGGACGGCTGGTTCGGTTCCGGGGGACCGGCGGGATAACTCATTTCCGTAGCGTCTCACAGCTTGGTTGCTCGCGGCGACGCGGATTGGCCACACACCGCGACACAGAGCGCAGCTCCGGGGACGGCGGCGTCGAAGAACCGAGCTTGGTCACCGGCGGGGTCGGACACCTGAGACGATGGACGCATGCGGATCGCCCGGCACATCAGTGAGCTCATCGGTAACACACCCCTGGTCCAGTTGACTTCCGTGGTTCCGGAAGGCGCTGGCACCGTCGTCGCCAAGATCGAGTACCTCAACCCGGGCGGCAGCTCCAAGGACCGCATCGCGATCAAGATGATCGACGCCGCCGAGGCCAGCGGGGAGCTGCGCCCGGGCGGCACCATCGTCGAGCCCACGTCGGGCAACACCGGCGTCGGTTTGGCGCTGGTCGCCCAGCAGCGCGGCTACAAGTGCATCTTCGTCTGCCCGGACAAGGTCAGCGAGGACAAGCAGAACGTGTTGCGCGCCTACGGCGCCGAGGTCGTGGTGTGCCCGACGGCCGTGCCGCCGGATCACCCGGATTCCTACTACAGCGTGTCCGATCGGCTGGTCCGGGAGATCGACGGTGCCTGGAAACCGGACCAGTACTCCAACCCGATGGGCCCGGAAAGCCACTACGAGACCACCGGACCGGAGATCTGGGCCGACACCGCGGGCACCGTCACGCACTTCGTGGCGGGCGTCGGCACCGGCGGCACCATCACCGGCGCCGGCCGCTACCTCAAGGAGATCTCGAAAGACCGACCCGGTGGGCCGGTGCAGGTGGTGGGCGCCGACCCGGAGGGGTCGGTGTATTCCGGTGGCACCGGCCGGCCCTACCTGGTGGAGGGCGTGGGCGAGGACTTCTGGCCCAAGGCCTACGACCCGCAGGTGCCGGACCAGATCATCGCGGTGTCCGACGCCGATTCGTTCGAGATGACCCGTCGACTGGCCCGCGAGGAAGCGCTGCTGGTCGGCGGTTCCTGCGGGATGGCCGTGGTGGCCGCGATCCAGGCGGCCGTGGAGGCCGGCCCGGATTCGCTGGTCGTGGTGCTGCTGCCGGACGGCGGTCGCGGCTATCTGTCCAAGATCTTCAACGACGCCTGGATGTCGTCGTACGGGTTCCTGCGCAGTCGGCTCGACGGTTCGAAGGCCGAGCCCACCGTCGGCGACGTGCTGCGCGGCAAGTCCGGGCTGCTGCCGGACCTGGTGCACACCCATCCGTCGGAGACCGTGCGTGACGCCATCGGCATCCTGCGTGAGTACGGCGTTTCGCAGATGCCCGTGGTCGGTGCCGAACCGCCGGTGATGGCTGGTGAGGTGGCCGGCAGTGTCTCCGAACGTGAGTTGCTCTCAGCGGTTTTCGAGGGCCGCGCCAAACTCGCCGACGCGGTGGCCGAGCACATGAGCGCGGCGCTGCCACTGATCGGGGCCGGCGAACCGGCGACTGCCGCGGCCGTCGCACTGCGTGACTGCGATGCGGTGATGGTGGTAGAAGACGGCAAGCCGGTCGGCGTGATCACCCGCAGTGACCTGCTGGGCCTGTTGTCCGAAGTGAATCTGGCCAAGAAGTAGCCGCTGCCGGCACCGCCCCGACCGCACCCGGCGCGCTGATCTGGGATTGCGTCGAATTTCGAAAGGGATTGTCCGCGTGACCGAACTGCCACCGAACCAACCGCCCGGTTACGGCCCGCCACCCGGTTACGGCGCACCGCAGGGCTACGGCCCGCCGCAGGGCTACGGCCCGCCGCCCGGTTACGGGCCGCCGCAGGGCTACGGCCCGCCCCCGGGTTACGGTCCGCCCGGCTATCCGGTGCCCGGGCCGTATCCGGGCGCACCCGGTCCGTACCCGCAGTCCTTCGATGTGGGTGCGGCGTTCTCCTGGTCCTGGAACAAGTTCAGTAAGAACGTCGGCGCGATGATCGGCGCGATCTTGCTGTACCTGCTGGCCATCGGCGTGGTGAGCGGCCTGATGGCTGCCCTGATCATTGCCTTCTCGCCGGACGTGCAGAGCACCTCGACGCGCTATGACGGCGGTTACGAGACTTCGGCATCAGCGGCGATGAGTCCCGCCTCGGGCGTCGTTCTGTTCGTGGGCCTGATCGGGATCTTCGTCTTGGCGGCGGCCATCAATTCGGCCTCGCTGTGCGGCGCACTGGCCATCGCCAACGGTCAGCCGGTCACCGTGGGATCGTTTCTTCGGCCGCGACGGATCGGTGCGGTGCTGGGCCTGACCGCGCTGACCGGGGTGCTCTACCTGGTCGGCACCTTACTGTGCATCGTCCCGGGTCTGGCGGTCATGTTGTTCATGATGTTCGCCACGGTGGCGCTGCTGGACCGCAACCTCGGCATCATCGACGCGATGAAGTTCAGCTTCGAACTTGTCAAGGCCAACTTCGGCAATGCCCTGATCGTCTACCTGGTGATGATGGTGATCGTGCTGGCCGGCGAACTCGCTTGCTTCGTCGGTTTGTTGGTCGCCATTCCGCTCAGCTGGCTCTTTTCGGTGTACAGCTACCGCAAACTCAGCGGCGGGCAGATCGCGCCAGTTTGACCCCGCGCCCGAGCCGGTTTCGGCCAACCGGTTGCGCGGCGACCCGAAGTCGTGACGACTAGGCTCGGGGCATGAGCGAGCAACGTAGCCGCGCGGATCGGCATAGTTGGCAGGGCTTGGCCACCAGGGCAATTCACGCCGGATACCGACCCGACCCGGCCACCGGCGCGGTCAACCCGCCGATCTTCGCCAGTTCCACCTTCGCCCAGGACGGCGTCGGGGGCCTGCGCGGTGGCTACGAATACGCCCGCACCGGCAACCCGACCCGCACCGCGTTGGAGGCCGCGCTCGCGGCCGTGGAAGGCGGCGCGTTCGGTCGGGCCTTCGGCTCCGGCATGGCGGCCACCGACACCGCACTGCGCGCGCTGCTGCGCCCCGGCGACCACATCGTCATCCCCAACGACGCCTACGGCGGCACCTTCCGCCTGATCGACAAGGTGTTCACCCACTGGGGCATCACCCACACACCGGTGCCGTTGGGTGACCTCGACGCCGTGCGCGGCGCGCTCACTGACGCCACCAAGCTGATCTGGGTCGAGACGCCGAGCAACCCGCTGTTGTCCATCGCCGACGTGGCCGGCCTGGCCGAACTGGCCGCCGAACACTCGGCAAAGGTGTTGGTGGACAACACGTTCGCCTCGCCGGCCCTGCAGCAGCCGCTGGCTCTGGGTGCGCATGTGGTGCTGCATTCGACCACCAAGTACATCGGTGGGCACTCCGACGTGGTGGGCGGCGCGTTGATCACCGACGACGAGGAACTCGACGAGGCGTTCGCCTTCCTGCAGAACGGCGCCGGTGCGGTGCCCGGACCGTTCGACGCCTACCTGACCCTGCGCGGCCTCAAAACCTTGGCGTTGCGCATGCAGCGGCACAGCGAAAATGCCGCGGCGGTAGCCGAATTCCTGGCCGGACACCCCGCCGTCGAGCACGTGCTCTACCCGGGACTGCCCGACCATCCCGGCCACGACGTCGCGGCTCGGCAGATGAGCGGGTTCGGCGGCATGGTGTCGGTGCGGATGCGCGGCGGCGCCGAGGCGGCGCGCCAATTGTGCTCGCGCACCGAGATCTTCATCCTGGCCGAGTCACTCGGCGGCGTGGAGTCGCTGATCGAGCATCCCGGCGCCATGACGCACGCATCCACCGCGGGCTCGCAACTCGAAGTGCCCGACGACCTGGTTCGGCTCTCGGTCGGCATCGAGGACATGGCCGATCTGATCGGCGACCTGGAGCACGCGCTGGCCGACTGAGCGGGCCAGCGCCGGTCGCTACGGCAGCGCCGGTCGCACCGCGGCCAGCGTGACCGCGAGGTTGATTTCCGCCACCCCTTGATCAACCACGCCTTGATCGGCCACGTCCTGGTCGAGCACCCCGGCAACGGGCTCGGACTCGCGTGGTGTGTCGGTCGAGCGCTCGGGTATCCAATTGCCGCCTGCGATGTCGCCGGCGCGCTGATCGACCACGCGCCAACTGATCTCGTCGAACGAGAACAGCTCACGCAATGCTCCGCTGGCGTGCAGCAGCGCGATCACCGCCGCAGTCACCGGATCCGGAACCATCTCGTCGGCCAGTACCGCCAGCACGGTGGCCCGGATCTGACCGGCCCGACCGCGATCCGCCAGCGGCCAAGCCGCGCCGCGTCGAGAACCCTTGGTGTGCACATCCATTCGATGCACCACGCCGGTCTGCTCGAACCGTTCCAGCAGTGCCGCTTCGACGCCGCGGCTGAGCTTGCGGATCGCCTTGGCCGGTCGAATCGGCTTTCGCTCCAGCAGCTTCAGCGCCATCTCGGTGGCCGGGTCCGGTGCCGGCGGGCCGGCCAACAACACCAGATACCCATGTTCGGCGTGGTCCCCGGGCAGCGACGGCCGGGTCCGGCAGGCGTATGCCAGATCCAGCAGGGTGGCCGCGGCCAACAGCCGGTGCCGACGCGAATCGTCGAGCACGGGCTGCGCGGAGGCATTGTCGAGCAGCAGTAAGAGCAGCTGGTCGCTGATTATCGCCATGAGCGTCCGCTCAAGCGCCGGTGCGGCGCTCGGTGCCTAGGACTGGTAGGGCTCCGCGCTGACCAGAGTGACCTTGACCGTGCTGCCGCTGGGCACGCTGTAGGAGCGGGTTTCGCCGACCTTGGCGTTCAGCAGCGCGCCGCCGAGCGGCGAGTTGGGCGAGTACACCTCGAGGTCGCCGTCGTTGACGGCCTGCTCACGGGTGCCGATCAGGAACGTCTCGGTATCGTCCTCGTCGCCGTCGTAATAGACCTTGACCACCGAACCGGGCAGCGCCACACCGGACTGCTTGGGCGCCTCGCCCACCTTGGCGTTGTTCAGCAACTCCTGCAACTGGCGGATCCGGGCTTCCTGCTGACCCTGTTCCTCACGCGCCGCGTGGTAGCCGCCGTTCTCGCGCAGGTCACCCTCCTCGCGGCGATCGTTGATCTCCGCGGCGATCACGGGCCGGTTGGCGATCAGCTGATCCAGCTCGGCCTTCAGGCGGTCGTAGGACTCTTCGGTAAGCCAGGTCACCTGGGTGTCGGTCATGGGGTGCTCCCTGTCGTTGTTCGACGCCGTTGCCGCTCTTCTTGCGGTCGGGCCGGCCATCGGGTCTCGATGTCGCGTGGCTGCCGGGGCACGGCGGGTCGGCCGCAGGTACTGCCATCTCAGTGCGCGCTCGGGCGTCGCGTATAAGAAGCAATACACGGCCCCAGCAGGAACCGTGTATGTGTGAAGCATACCACTTGCCGGGGTGCGCCCGACTCGGCGCGAAGCCGGGCGGGTAGCGGCGGTCAGCCCCCGACCAGGTAATCGGGCACTTCCGGGCCGCAGCCGTAAACATCGCCGACGACGGCTTTGCGGCTGGTCTTCACCTGGCCGGTGACCTGCACGGTCGGCTGGTCCGAGGGCGGCACCAGGAACTCGCGCCGGCCGGTCTCGGCGCCGTCCTTGGAGCGCGCCCGCACGATGCACACCGCCGGCTGGCTGGGATCGGTTCGGGTAACGCTCACGGTGACGTCAACGGTGTGGTCGTCGATCAGCTGGTACCCCACCATTTCGCCGCGCACGTCACTGCTGCCCGCGCCCAACCGCTGATAGCCCAGCACGGCCAGCGCCACCCCGGCCAGTACCACCAGCGCCAGCAGCGCGACGGCGATTCGCCGGCGCGCGGTCGGGGACAGCCGTTGCCGGCCGTAACGGGACTCGGGCCGGCCCGGGACGGTGTTGCTGGTCATGATGTGGGGTACGTCTCTGCTCGGTGAACGGGTTTTTGCCCGGATGCGCAGGGATGAAATCATGGACCCGGGAGCCTTGAGGATATATAGGTGTCCCAGCAACGGGCCGAAGCGAGTGAAGGTAGACGGTGAGCGGACTGCGGTTGATGGCGGTGCACGCCCATCCGGACGATGAGTCGTCCAAGGGGGCTGCCACCACCGCGCGGTACGCCGCCGAGGGCCACCGGGTGATGGTGGTTTCGCTCACCGGTGGTGAGCGCGGCGACATCCTCAACCCGGCGATGGACCTGCCCGACGTGCGCGGCCGGATCGCCGAGATCCGCCGCGACGAGATGGCCAAGGCCGCCAGCATCCTCGGCGTCGAGCACACCTGGCTGGGGTTCGTCGACTCCGGCCTGCCCGAAGGCGACCCGCCGCCTCCGCTGCCGGACGGCTGCTTTGCGCTGGCCGCACTGGACGAAGCCACCGAACGACTGGTCCGGGTGATCCGTGAGTTCCGCCCGCACGTCATGACCACCTACGACGAGAACGGCGGCTATCCGCACCCGGACCACATCCGTTGCCATCAGGTGTCGGTGGCTGCCTACGAGGCCGCCGCCGACTTCCGGCTCTACCCGGATGCGGGTGCGCCCTGGAGTGTGTCCAAGCTCTACTACAACCACGGTTTCCTGCGGCAACGCATGCAGCTGCTGCAGGACGAGTTCGTCAAACACGGCCGGGTCGGGCCGTTCGAGAAATGGCTGGCGCGCTGGGACCCACACAGCGACCCGATCGCCAACCGGGTCACCACCCGGGTGCAGTGCGCAGAGTACTTTGGCCAACGTGACGATGCGCTCCGTGCGCACGCCACCCAAATCGATCCCAACGGTGACTTCTTCACCGCGCCGATCGAATGGCAGCAGCGGCTGTGGCCGACCGAGGAGTTCGAATTGGCCCGATCCCGGGTCCCGGTGCGACTACCGGAAGACGACTTGTTCTGGGGTATTGAGCGATGAGAAGTGTCCTGTACAGCGTGTTGGCCGATGGACCGCGCCAGACCGGCCCGGATTTCGGCAAGGCCAGCCCGGTCGGACTGCTGGTGCTCGTACTGCTGCTGATCGGCACCTTCGCGCTGGTGTGGTCGATGAACAGGCAACTGCGCAAGGTGCCTGCGTCCTTCGACGCCCCCGACACCCCTGGCGATCCGGACGGCGCCGCCACCTCGGGTGCGCCGCCGACGTCGTCGGCCGTGGAGGCTGACCCGGCCGGGACCGAACTCGGGGTGGCCGAACCCAAGGAGCCGGGTGGTCAATCGCCTGGGTGAGGCCACCAGCCCCTATCTGCGCCAGCACGCCGACAATCCGGTGCACTGGGTGCAGTGGTCTGCTGAGGCGTTGGCCGAAGCCGCCCGGCGCGATGTGCCGATCCTGCTGTCGATCGGCTACGCAGCATGTCACTGGTGTCACGTGATGGCCCACGAGTCGTTCGAGGACGACCAGGTGGCCGCCGCGATGAACTCCGGGTTCGTCTGCATCAAGGTCGACCGTGAGGAGCGCCCCGACCTGGATGCGGTCTACATGAACGCCACGGTGGCGCTGACCGGGCAGGGTGGCTGGCCGATGACCTGCTTCCTGACCCCGGACGGTCGGCCGTTCTTCTGCGGAACCTATTACCCCAAACCGCAATTCCTGCAGCTGTTGGACGCGGTCGGCGAGACCTGGCGGCAGCGTCGCGACGAGGTCGAGCAAGCCTCCGATCAGATCACCACCGAGCTGCGAAAGATCTCCCAGCAGCTACCGGCCGGTGCTACGCCGGTGTCGCCGCAGCTGTGCGACCACGCGGTGGCCGCTGTGTTGCGCGACGAGGACCGTGCGCGCGGCGGTTTTGGTGCCGCCCCGAAGTTCCCGCCGTCGTCGTTGTTGGGCGCTTTGCTGCGCCACCACGAACGCACCGGCTCGGCCGAGTCGCTGGCGGCCGTGGCGCGCGCCGGGACGGCGATGGCCCGCGGCGGGATCCACGACCAACTGGCCGGTGGTTTCGCGCGCTACAGCGTCGATGCCGACTGGGTGGTCCCGCATTTCGAGAAGATGCTCTACGACAACGCGCTGCTGCTGCGCGGCTACGCGCACTGGGCCCGCCGCACCCAGGATCCGTTGGCGGTGCGGGTGGCCGGGATGACCGCCGACTTCCTGCTGCGGGATCTGTCCGACGGCGACCTGTTCACCTCGTCGCTGGACGCCGACGCCGACGGCGTCGAGGGCTCCACCTACGTCTGGACCCCGGGGCAACTACGCGAAGTTCTCGGCGACGACGACGGATCTTGGGCGGCAACGGTTTTCCATGTCACCGCGGCCGGGACCTTCGAGCACGGTGCCTCGGTACTGCAACTGCTGACCGACCCCGACGATGCCGAACGGCTGCGCCGGGTCAGCGCGGCGCTGCTGGCCGCGCGGGCCGAACGAGTGCAGCCCGACCGCGACGACAAGGTGGTCACGGCCTGGAACGGGCTGGCGATCACCGCGCTCACCGAAGCCGCCGTCGCACTGGACCGGCCGGAGTTGCTGGCTGCGGCGCAGCGCTGCGCGGCGTCGCTGCTGACCACCCATCTGGTGGACGGCCGGCTGCGTCGGGCCAGCCTGGGTGGCCAGATCGGTGACAGTGCAGCAATTTTGGAGGATTACGCGGCGCTGGCCATCGGTCTGTTGGGCCTGCACCAGCTGACCGGCGCGCAGCGCTGGTTGACCGATGCGACGGCTCTGCTGGATGCCGCCCTGGCCCACTTCGCCGACCCGCAGCGCCCCGGTCGCTGGTTCGACACCGCCGACGACGCCGAAACTCTGATGGTGCGACCCGCCGACCCGATGGACGGTGCCACCCCGTCGGGGGCGTCGTTGATCGCCGAAGCTCTGCTGACCGCAGCACATTTGGTGCCTGCCGACAAGACCGCGCTCTACGCACAGGCCGCCACCGACACGTTGGCGGCGCACTCGGTGCTGCTGGAGCGGGCTCCGCGCTCGGCCGGGCACTGGCTGGCGGTTGCCGAGACCGCGGTGCGCGGGCCGCTGCAGATCGCGGTGGCCGGAGATCCGGACTCCGAGCTGCTGGCCGCCGCACGGCGGCTGGCACCGGGCGGAGCCGTCGTCGTCGCGGGCGCCGTCGACTCCGGCGAGTTGCTGATCGGACGGGACCGGGTGCACGGACAGGACGCCGCGTACGTGTGCCGGGGCACGGCCTGCGATTTGCCGGTCACCACGATCCAGGATCTGGCCGACGCGCTGGGAGCGTCCGTGTAGCGTGTCGGGCCATGAGCCACGATGCCGCCACCTTGGAAGCCTTCGTCAAGCGTTACCTGGATACGGTGGTGACCGGTTCGGCCGAGGACATCGCGGCGCTCTACACCGAGGACGCCACCCTCGAGGATCCGGTCGGCGGCGGGCAGGTGCACATCGGCCGGCAGGCCATCGCCGGGTTCTACAAGAACACCGACGGTATGGAACTGAAGACCGAACTGCTGTCGTTCCGGCCCGGCGGGCACGAGGCGGCGTTCGTGTTCGCCATCACGGTCGGCACCATGCGGATCGAACCGATCGAGGTGATGACGTTCAACGGCGACGGTCTGATCACCTCGATGAAGGCGTACTGGTCGCCGGCCGACGTCACCCAGCTCTGAGCGCGGTCCGAAAGCGTGGTCTAAAAGACCGCGAACCACATCGCGATGTAGTGGCAGATCGCGGCGACCGCCGTGCAGGCGTGGAAGAACTCGTGATGACCGAAGGTGTTCGGCCACGGGTTGGGCCATTTCAGCGCGTACAGCACCCCGCCCACCGAGTACAGCGCACCACCGACGATCAGCAGCACCACCGCGGCCACCCCGGCGCCGTCCATGATCGGGCCGATGAACCAGGCCGCGACCCAGCCCAACAGGATGTACAGCGGCACCCCCAGCCAGCGCGGCGCTGACGGCCACAACATCTTCAGCGCCACCCCGGCCAGCGCACCGCCCCACACGATCCAGAACAGCAGCCACCCGCTGTCGGGCAGCGTGAGCAGGGCGAACGGCGTGTAGCTACCGGCGATGAAGATGAAGATCATCGAGTGGTCGAGCCGCTTCATCCACTTGCGCGCGGTCGCCGAGCGCCAGTTCACCCGGTGGTAGGTCGCGCTGACCGCGAACATCGCCACGATGGTGAAGGTGTAGAGCAGCGTCGCCAACCCGGCCCGGGTCGAGTCCACCGACCAGGACACCGCGACCAGTGCGGCACCCGCGATCGCGGCGATCACCGTGGCATACAGATGGATCCAGCCCCGCGCTCGCGGCTTACCCAGGAACTCGGCGACACCGTCGACGATCGCTTCCGGGAAATCCTCGGCGAGATCGATCTGGGTCAGTGGTTTCGGGCGGGTTTCCTGGGCGTCCTGGTGCTCAGTGGGGGCAGCCATCCTCACCTCCAGCGGCTGACTGGGGCCGATCTACACGGGAGGATCGGCCGGGCTTGTCTCGACATAACAGTAGTCTGGTTTGTCGTGGAGATCATTCCCCCGCGCCTCAAAGAGCCCATGTACCGGCTCTATGAAATGCGGCTGCGTCAGGAGCTGACGCAATCGAAATCACAGTTGCCTCGCCACATCGCGGTGTTGTGCGACGGCAACCGGCGCTGGGCGCGCGATGCCGGCTACGACGACGTCAGCTACGGCTACCGCAAGGGCGCGGAGAAGATCGCCGAGATGCTGCGTTGGTGCCAAGCCGCCGGCATCGAGCTGACCACGGTGTATCTGCTGTCCACCGAGAACCTGCAGCGCGACCCGGACGAGCTGGCCGCGCTGATCGAGATCATCACCGAGGTCGTCGAGGAGATCTGCGCACCGGAGAATCCGTGGAGCGTGCGCACCGTCGGGGATCTGGAGTTGCTGGGCGAGGACACCGCCAAACGACTCCGCCAGGCCGTGGACCGGAACCAATCGCCGTCCGAGTGTGGCTTCCACGTCAACGTCGCGGTGGGCTACGGCGGCCGCCAGGAAATCGTCGACGCGGTGCGCGCCTTGCTGTCCAAGGAGTTGGCCAACGGCGCCACCGGGGAGGGGCTGGTGGACGCGGTCACGGTCGACGGTATCTCCGAAAATCTGTACACCTCAGGACAACCCGACCCGGATCTGGTGATTCGCACTTCGGGGGAGCAGCGGCTGTCCGGGTTCCTGCTGTGGCAGAGCGCGTACTCGGAGATGTGGTTTACCGAGGCGCACTGGCCGGCGTTTCGCCGGGTGGACTTCCTGCGCGCGCTGCGCGACTTCAGCCGTCGGCATCGCCGCTTCGGGACCTGAGCGGAGCTGATCGTGGCGGGCCTCTCGGCGCTGGTGT
The DNA here is from genome assembly GCF_059812645.1 of Mycobacterium sp. NGS45. Taxonomy (NCBI): domain Bacteria; kingdom Bacillati; phylum Actinomycetota; class Actinomycetes; order Mycobacteriales; family Mycobacteriaceae; genus Mycobacterium; species Mycobacterium sp. NGS45. The sequence goes on from NZ_JCALDB010000001.1 coordinate 453,275, forward strand.
TCGCATCGAGCTGGTGGCTGGGCCTGTATCTGCTGGCCCGCGACCCGCGTAAGCCGGTGCTGGTGTTGGCCTCGATCGGGCTGTGCAGCTTCGCGGCCGTGGTGGCGCTGGATGCCGTGCGGCTGACCGCCGGCACACACGCCGAACTGCTCGGCCGGATCGAGATCTACCTGGTTGCGGTTCCGGGCGTGGCCTGGTTCGCGGTGCTGCTGGAACTGGCGCGGTCCGGCCGGCGGTGGCGCGGCCGCACCGGTGAGGTCGCCGCGGTGCTCGTGGTGGCGGCTTTCGCGCTGGCCGGGGCCGCGTTGGCCGGGACCGTCGAAGGCCCGTTGCGGTTCGGGCACTGGTTGATGTGCGCGGTCATCTCGTCGGCCTCGCTCGGTGCGCTGGTGTGGGTGCTGGTGCACCAGCCGCGCCCGGGATCGGTGCGCGGCGTCGTGGTGATCGCGACGCTGTTCTTCGCGCTGGCCAATGCGATCATCGTGATCCCGCTGGGCCTGGTGCCGAGCTGGTTGGCGTTGGCGGCCACCGGTTTCGACGTGTTGCTGCTCGGGGTCGCGGTCGCGTTGTGGGACGCCTTCGACGAGGGTCAGGCATTGCGCGCCGGCATGCTGCGGTCGTTCATCGGCACCGCCCTGGTGGCCGTGGTGTTCGGCGGACAGATGCTGCTGGCGTTGGCGCTCACCGGCGGCACCGGCCGCACCGCCCTGACCGTGCTGCTGTTCACCAGCTTGGCCGTCGCGATCGGGATCACGGTGTTGGCCGACCCACTGGCCGGCGCACTGGATCAGCTGGCGTTCTTCCGGTCACCGGAGTTGCGCGCCGACCGGGCCACGCTGCGCAGCACCGAAGCGGCGCTGCCGCTGCGCGCCGAACACCCGCTGGCCGACGTCGACGACGAGAGCTTCGCCCGGCTCACCCGCCGCGCCCTGGGTCACTACGGCGACCTGACCAAGCTGGTCGCCAGCCCGCTGACCGCATTGCCGGTGATCGACGAGCGGCTGGCCGCGCGCGGCGCCCCGGATCAGCCGCTGGAGCGGGCCAATGAGCTCAAGGCGCTGCTGGCCGAGCGGATCGCCGCACTCAAGCCGCGCGACAACGGCGACTTCGGCACCACCGAGGAATGGCGGCACTACAACTCGCTGTACTTCCCGTACGTCGTCGGGGTGCGCGCCTATGCACAGAACGCCACCGCCAGGGGTTTGGATCCGGTCGCGCGGCAGGCCTGGCAGTGGTTGGTGACCGAGGTGCCGCAGCGCTCACTGCACAACTGGCAGAACGCCGCCGCCCGGGTGATCGCGTCGGACCTGCGGGCCCGGGTCAGTGTGCGCAGCGACTGAATCTGGCGGTTTGGCAGTACTTGGCAGTGCGTGGCGTGGATCTGGCAGTGCCCGCTGAGCAGCATCGAAGGTGTCCGATCAGCCCGAACACCTCCCGAGGAGCGATCCGATGGCCACCACCGTCAGCACCCGCCGATTCCAGACCGATTCACCCGATCTGTTGCGCTTCGCAATGCGCTTGGACGCCACTTTGACCGGGTTGGCCGGCCTGGCCATCGCAGCGTTGGGGAGCCCGGTGGCGACGCTCAGCGGGCTGCCCACCGAGGCGGCCTACATCCTGGGCGCCGCGCTGGTGCTCTACGGCGTGCTGGTGTACCGGCTGGCGGATGTGCGTGCCCTGCGGGGCGCGGGGCTCGGCGTGATCATCGCCAACTTGATGTGCACGGTGGCCGCGGTGCTGGTGGTGGTCGAAGGGGTGTGGCCGCTGACCACGCTCGGCGTCGCGCTGCTGCTGGCCATGGGTGTCTACACCGCAGGGTTCGCGGTGCTGCAGTACTTCGGGGTGCGCCGTCTGGCGTGACTCCCTCCGCCCGGTGCGGGGTTGTGCCGCCGATAGAGGTTGCGGCGAGCACCCCCGCACCGGTTTCTGCGTTGCCCCGCCCGCCGCTACAGCTTGCGTAGCCGCAGCCGATTGATCGAGTGGTCTGATTTCCCGCGGGACCAGGTGACCGCTACAGCTTGCGTAGCCGCAGGCGATTGATCGAGTGGTCTGACTTCCCGCGGGACCAGGTGACCGCTACAGCTTGCGCAGCCGCAGTCGGTTGATCGAGTGGTCTGAGTCCTTGCGCAACACCAGGGTGGCCCGCGGCCTGGTCGGCAAGATGTTCTCGATCAGGTTGGGCCGGTTGATCGAATGCCAGATGTCGCGCGCGGCGAACAACGCCTGCTCGTCGGTCAGCGTGGAGTAGCTGTGGAAGTGCGAGGCCGGGTTGGCGAACGCTCCGGCCCGCATCGCCAGGAACCGGGAGACGTACCACTGCTCGATGTCTTCGATGCGGGCGTCGACGTAGACCGAGAAGTCGAACAGATCCGACACCATCAGGGTCGGGCCGGTCTGCAGCACGTTGAGGCCCTCGAGGATCAGGATGTCGGGGTGGCGCACCAACTGCTTCTCACCGGCGACGATGTCGTAGTGCAGATGTGAGTAGACCGGGGCGCACGCCAGCTCGGCGCCCGACTTCACCGTGGTGACGAATCGCATCAACGCCCGACGGTCGTAGCTTTCCGGGAAGCCCTTGCGGTGCATGATGTTTCGTCGGGAAAGCTCGGCGTTCGGGTAGAGGAACCCGTCGGTGGTGACCAGATCTACCCGCGGGTGGTGTTCCCAGCGCGCCAGCAGTGCCTGCAGCACACGCGCGGTGGTCGACTTACCGACCGCGACGCTGCCGGCCACGCCGATGATGAACGGCACCGGCCGGTCCGGGTTCTGCTCGGTCTCGCCGAGGAACTCCGCCGTCGCCGCGAACAACCGCTGCCGCGCCGCGACCTGCAGGTGGATCAGTCGGGCCAGCGGCAGATAGACCTCTTCGACCTCGAGCAGGTCGAGTTGTTCACCCAGACCGCGCAGGCCCACGACTTCGGTTTCGGTCAGCTTGAGCGGCGTGGACATGCGCAAAGCACGCCATTGTCTTCGGTCGAACTCCACATACGGGCTCGGCTCGCTCAGCCGCGACATGTGCTCAAGTCTTGCAGCCTGAGCTGGAATGCCGACGTGTGGGTAGCGTTGGGCGGCATGGAGTCGGCCAATCTGATTCGCGAGTACCTGCTGCTGGGCCTGCGCTTCGACCGCATCGAAGACGGTTACGTCGATTCGTTCACCGGCGATCAGGCGTTGCGCGCCCAAGTCGCCGACGAACCCCCGCCCAACCCCGCTGACCTGGCCCGCCAGGCGCAGCGGCTGCTCGCCGAGCTGCCTGCGGTGCCGCGTGCGGACGGGTTCACCGAGGAGCGTGCAGCGTATCTGGGGGCGCATCTGCGCGCGCTGGAATGCGCGGCCCGCAAGTTCGCCGGGGAGTCGGTCGGGTTCGTCGACGAGGTGGCGGCCTATTTCGACGTCCGGATCAGCAAGGGCGACGAGGACCGCTACAGGGAGGCACACGCCCGGCTCGATGAAGCGCTCGGCGGCAGTGGTCCGCTGTTGGACCGGATGAGTGCCGATCGGCGCGCCGACGAGATCCCGCCCGAGCGGCTCGCCGAATGCATCGACGCGTTCTCCTCGGCGCTGCGCGACCGGGTGCGTGCCGACTATCCGCTGCCGGAGGCCGAAACCATCAACTACGAGGTGGTCAGCGACAAACCGTGGTCGGGTTTCAACTACTACCACGGTGATTACCGCTCGACGGTCGCCGTCAACGCCGACCTCAAGCAGCAGATGTCGAATCTGCCGTCGCTGGTGGCGCACGAGTCCTACCCGGGCCACCACACCGAACACTGCCGCAAGGAGGCCGGCTTGGTGCACGGCCTCGGGCACGCTGAGCAGACCATCTTCCTGGTCAACACGCCGCAGTGCCTGATGGCCGAAGGTCTGGCGGATCTGGCGCTGTACGCCGCGATCGGAAAGGACTGGGGGCCGTGGGCGGCCGGCATCTACGCCGACCTCGGGCTGCGGTTCGACGGCGAACACGCGCAGGCGATCGCCGCGGCCCGCGCGACGTTGGCCGATGTCCGCCAGGATGCGGCGCTGATGCTGCACGACGAGCACCGCGACGTCGACGACGTCGTCGCCTTCGTACAGCGCTGGTTGTTGGTCGACGACGCCCGGGCCCGGCAGATGTTGCGGTTCCTGTCCTCGCCGCTGTGGCGCGCGTACACCTCCACCTACGTCGAGGGCTACCGGCTGCTGCGGGGCTGGCTGGATGACCGCCCGGCCGAGGTGACGTTGACCGAGCGGTTCACCCGGTTGCTCGACGAGCCGCTGATCCCGTCGACCTTGCGTGGCGTGCCGGCCTGACCCGGGCACGCGAGCAACCGGGAATTTGGCTGGTGCGGCCCGCGGATTAGGCTGAACGTCATGACCGCTGATTCCGTGACCACGTCGAATGCCGCGCCCGGTGCTGAGTACGCCGAAACAGCCAGCGCTGCGTACCGTTCCATGCTGCAGGTCATCGAGTCCGTCGAACCGCGCATCGCGGCGGCCACTCGCAAAGAGCTGGCCGACCAACGTGATTCGCTCAAGCTGATCGCCAGTGAGAACTACGCCTCGCCGGCCGTGCTGCTCACCATGGGCACCTGGTTCTCCGACAAGTACGCCGAGGGCACCGTCGGGCACCGCTTCTACGCGGCCTGCCAGAACGTCGACACCGTCGAGGCGTTGGCCGCCGAGCACGCCCGCGAACTGTTCGGCGCCCCTTACGCCTACGCCCAGCCGCACTCGGGCATCGACGCCAACCTGGTGGCGTACTGGGCCATCCTGGCCACCCGGGTGGAGGCTCCCGGTCTGGCCAAGCTGGGCGCCAAGCATGTCAACGACCTGTCCGAGGCCGATTGGGAGAAGCTGCGGGCCGAGCTCGGCAACCAGCGTTTGATGGGCATGTCGCTGGACACCGGTGGGCATCTGACGCACGGGTTCCGGCCCAACATCTCCGGCAAGATGTTCCACCAGCGCAGCTACGGCACCGACCCGGAAACCGGCCTGATCGACTACGCCGCGGTGGCCGCGGCCGCGCGCGAGTTCAAGCCGCTGGTGCTGGTCGCCGGGTATTCGGCATACCCGCGACGGGTGAATTTCGCCAAGATGCGCGAGATCGCCGACGAGGTGGGCGCCACGCTGATGGTCGACATGGCGCACTTCGCGGGCCTGGTGGCCGGCAAGGTGTTCACCGGCGACGAGGATCCGGTACCGCACGCCCACGTCACGACCACTACGACGCACAAGTCGCTGCGCGGTCCGCGCGGTGGCCTGGTGCTGGCCACCGAGGAGTACGCGGCGGCAGTCGACAAGGGGTGCCCGATGGTGCTGGGCGGCCCGTTGAGCCATGTGATGGCGGCCAAGGCGGTCGCGCTGGCCGAGGCGCGCCAGCCGTCCTTCCGCGAGTACGCCCAGCGGGTGGCCGACAACGCGCACGCGCTGGCCGATGGCTTCTTGAAGCGCGGCGCCAAGCTGGTCACCGGCGGCACCGACAACCACCTGGTGCTGCTGGATGTGACCTCGTTCGGTTTGACCGGACGGCAGGCCGAATCGGCGCTGCTGGATGCCGGTGTGGTGACCAACCGAAACGCGATCCCCGCGGACCCCAACGGGGCTTGGTACACCAGCGGTATCCGGCTGGGCACCCCGGCGCTGACCACTCGTGGTTTCGGTGCCGACGACTTCGACCGGGTGGCCGAGCTGGTGGTCGAGGTGTTGCAGAACACCCAGCCCACCCAGGCCTCCAACGGGCTGTCCAAGGCCAAGTACACGCTGGGGGACGGCACCGCCGAACGCGTGCACGCCGCGGCCGCCGAGCTGCTGGCCGCCAACCCGCTGTACCCCGGGCTGACGCTGTAGTCGCCGGCCGGTCGCGGGCGGTGGACGTGCATCAGTGTCACCGCTGAGCGCCGGCATGTGCAATGTGCACATGCCGGCGCTGTGCGGTGTCATCCGTGCACGGCGCGGGGGACTTTGGTCACCAATCGACAACACTTGCCCACCCGGATTTCGAGGAACATGTGAACTCGGGTTACATTTACTTCCATGGCTGAGTTTCCGATTGCCAACGCACTGACGCTCGAACTGGAGCCGGTCGTCGCCGACAACCTGCAGCGTCACCTGGAGAGCGCTGACGACTGGTTCGCGCACGACTACGTGCCGTTCGACCAAGGCGAGAACTTCGCGTTCCTGGGGGGCCGCGACTGGGAGCCGTCACAGCAGAAGCTGCCCCAGCCGATCGTCGACGCGGTGGAGATCCTGCAGATCACCAAGGACAACCTGGCGGGCTACCACCGCGAGCTGGTCGAGCACTTCATCCTGGAATGGAAGTGGGGCCGGTGGATCGGCCGCTGGACCGCCGAGGAGCACCTGCACGCCATCGTGCTGCGCAACTACCTGGTGGTCACCCGCAACGGTGATCCGGCCGCCAACGAGGACGTCCGGGTCGACCATGTGATGAACAAGGGCTACCTCGCCAGCGGCTTCACCCAGATCGAGACCCTGGTGTTCATGGCATTCTTCGAGCGCGAGTACGCAGTCCTTTGCCGACGGATCGCCGAGCAGGTCGACGAGCCGATCCTCGAGTCGTTGCTGGAGCGGATCGCCACCGACGAGGAACGGCACGAGTTGTTCTTCGCCAACCTGGTGCGCTGGTGCCTGGAGCACAACGAGGCCGAGACCATCGAGGCCATCGCCCGGCGTGCCGCCGGCCTCCAGGTTCCGGGTGCGGACATCGACGCCTACCAGGACAAAGTGCGCAGCGTGGCCGAGGCCGGCATCTTCGGACCGGACCAGCTGCGCCAGGTGATCTCCGACGAGATCAAGGCGTTCGGCGTGGCCGATCGGCCGGAGCTGGCAGAGTTCATCTCCGCTTAACCGGCAGCGCGGCGCGGCGCACGACCCGAATGCCTTTGCGGGAGTAGCGTCGCAGGGGATGGCTAGCGACATGCTCTGCTATCCGGGCGGTATCTCCCGTAGCGACTACGGCAGGACCGGCCCGGTCCTGATGCCGCTGCGCCCGCTGACCAAAACTCCGCGGGGCCGCGCGGAGTCGAGGAGCGCCACATGACTGATTCACCGTCGGCTATGTCGGGTCAGACGTCAGACCAGATCCGCACCTATGTGCTGGACACCTCGGTTCTGCTGTCCGATCCGTGGGCGTGCACCCGGTTCGCCGAACACCAGGTGGTAGTGCCGCTGGTGGTCATCAGCGAGCTGGAGGCCAAGCGCCATCATCACGAGTTGGGCTGGTTCGCACGTCAGGCGCTACGGCTTTTCGATGACCTGCGGATCGCACACGGTCGCCTCGATCAGCCAATCCCGGTGGGGGAGCAGGGCGGCTCGATGCACGTCGAACTCAACCACAGCGACCCCAACGTGCTCCCGGCGGGCTTCCGGACCGAGACCAACGACGCCCGCATCCTGACCTGCGCCGCCAACCTGGCCGCCGAAGGTAAGCGAGTTACCTTGGTGAGCAAGGATATTCCGCTGCGGGTCAAGGCGGGCGCGGTGGGTCTGGATGCCGAGGAGTATCGCGCTCAGGACGTGGTGACCTCCGGCTGGACCGGCATGGCCGAGTTGGAAGTCCCGGCCGACGAGATCGATGCACTGTTCAGCGAGGGCGAGATCGATCTGGAGGAAGCCCGGAATCTGCCCTGCCACACCGGAATTCGCCTACTCGGCGGTAGTTCGCACGCGCTCGGCCGAGTGAACGCGGAAAAGCGGGTGCAGTTGGTCCGCGGCGACCGTGAGGTGTTCGGTTTACGGGGTCGCTCCGCCGAGCAGCGCGTCGCGCTCGATCTGCTGCTCGACGAGTCGGTGGGCATCGTCTCGCTGGGCGGCAAGGCCGGCACCGGCAAGTCAGCGCTGGCCCTGTGTGCGGGTCTGGAAGCCGTGCTGGAACGGCGCACGCAGCGCAAGGTCGTGGTGTTCCGGCCGCTGTACGCCGTCGGCGGGCAGGAACTGGGCTATTTGCCCGGCAGCGAAAGCGACAAGATGGGGCCGTGGGCGCAAGCCGTCTTCGACACCCTGGAGGGCCTGGCCAGCCCGGCCGTGCTGGAAGAGGTGTTGTCCCGCGGCATGTTGGAAGTGTTGCCGCTGACCCACATTCGCGGTCGTTCGCTGCACGACTCGTTCGTGATCGTCGACGAGGCCCAGTCCCTGGAGCGCAACGTCTTGCTGACCGTGCTGTCGCGGCTGGGAGCCGGGTCGCGGGTGGTGCTCACCCACGATGTCGCGCAGCGCGACAACCTGAGGGTCGGCCGCCACGACGGCGTCGCGGCGGTGATCGAGAAGCTCAAGGGGCACCCGTTGTTCGCGCACATCACGCTGCTGCGCAGTGAACGCTCACCGATCGCGGCCCTGGTCACCGAGATGCTCGAGGAGATCAGCCCGAACGCGCTGCCGTGAGGCGTCAGGCGGCGCCGGTAGGCTGCCGGGGTGCGCAGACTCCAGACCTACTGGCGGACCGTGCTGGCGGTGAGCGCCGTGATCGTCGTCGTCGCGGTCGGTGCGTGCGCCACCGACGCCCCGGCCGATGACGGCGTCTCGGCGTCCGCCGACGTGGACTGCGCGGTGCAGAAATGCGTCGCGCTGACCTTCGACGACGGTCCCGGTCCGTACACCGATCGGCTGCTGCAGATACTGCGGGACAACGACGCCGAGGCGACGTTCTTCCTGATCGGCAACAAGGTGGCGGCCGACCCCGAGGGTGCCAAGCGGATCGCCGAGGCCGGCATGGAGATCGGCAGCCACACCTGGGAGCACCCCAACATGACCACCATCCCGGTCGAAGAGATCCCGGCGCAGTTCAGCCGGGCCAACGAGGCGATCGAGCAAGCCACCGGAGTGCGCCCGACGCTGGTGCGCACGGCCGGTGGGCTGGTCAACGACCAGGTGCTCGCCGAAGCCGGCCGCCAGGGTTTGGCCGCGGTCGACTGGGATGTCATCCCGTTCGACTGGGCCAACGACTCCGATCTCGCCGCCACCCGATACATGCTGATGACCCAGATCAAGCCGAACTCGGTGGTGTTGTTCCACGACACCTACTCATCGACGGTCGACCTGGTGTACCAGTTCATCCCGGTGCTGAAGGCCAACGGCTACCGGCTGGTGACCGTCAGTCAGATGGTGGGGCCGCGGGAACCGGGCACGCTGTACGGCAGCCGGGAGAACGGGCCACCGGCCAATCAGCTGCAGGACATCCCGGCAGAGCAGATTCCGACCCTGCCCAATACGCCGTCACCGACGCCCATGCCCAACTTCCCGATCACCGACATTCCCGGTGCCAACTCCGGGGGACCGAACAACGGCGCCTGATCAGCTCCGCAGCAGTCCGTCGCGACGGGCGCGGGCCAAGTTGATCAGCACCCGGTCCAACAGTGCGGCGAACTTCTCGCCAGAATCGGCGAGCCGCCCCAGACCCTGCTTGCGCAGGTACCCCTCCAAGCGACGGTCGATCGACCATCCGGTGTAGCTCGAACCGGTGTACTCAGATGCCAGGAAACCCATTGCCTGTTCGTCGAAGCCTGACCCTGATGCAGCCGTCATCCGTTTCCCCTCGTAAAAGCCCGTGCCTTCCATAGTGGCAGGTTCTGCCGTTTTGTCGAGCAATACTGCTCAACCTGGGTGGATTTACCCGCACCTGGGGACCGTCCACTATCGTCACTGGCATGAAGCTGGTTCGGATGAGCGCTGCGGTGATCGGCTGCACCGCGGCTGCAGCGGTGGCTTTTGCGCCGGCGGCCTCAGCTGATGAACTGGGTTACATCATCAACGTGACCCTTGGCCCCGGCTACAACTTCCCGAACGCGCAAGCCGCGTTGGACTACGGCTACGGGTTGTGCGGACGGATCGAAGCCGGCGACAGCTACGCGTCGATGGCCGAGCAGATCAAGCGCGATTTCGGCGACGACGAGTACAAGGTGTCCTACCTGTTGAGCCAGTCCGCGCAGGAATTGTGTCCGGCGCAGACCTGGCAGCTGCGCCAGTCGGTCGGCGACGGGTATCGCCCGCAGTAGGTGACGGTCGCATCCAACCCGTCGGCGGCGAGGTTCTCCGGAAATTCTTGGTGCAGCTGGCCGTCACGATGGTCCCCGGGCACATGACGTCCTCTCGCGGTCTTCATGCACCTAGTCAGATGCGTTGCTCTGCACCTGACGCGCTGTCCGATTGTCGGCGATAGCAGCTTCCACGGCAGCCGCGGTGACGCCCAGGCCGCGCAGGCAGAACCGTTGCACCCGGCTGCGCAGCTCGTCGACGTCACAGTCCGGCTCGACCCACCGTCGGTTGACGTTGGCCCACACGATGCCGTGGATGGACAGCGCCTCGGTGTGCGGGTCGACGTCGACGAACAGCCCCAGTTCCGAACCGCGCTGCAATGTTTCGACCAGCGGCTGCAGGATCTCGCCGTAGGCGGCCGCGACCAGCTCGGGTGCGCCGGACATCTGTGCCTGCGCCTCCAAGGCCATCCGGCGCAGACCCGAGGGCGCCCCGTCGGTGCCGGCGAGGTCGAGTTGGCCGGCGATCCAGGTTGCCACGGCGCGGATCGGGTCCGCAGCGGCGGCCATCGGTGCCTGCAGCCGCTGCACCTCGAGCCGCGCCGACTCCAGGAACACCGCAGCCACCAGCTGGTCCTTGGACTCGAAGTGCCGGTAGAACGCCCGGGTGCCCAACTGCGTGCGACCGAGTACGCCGGCGATGCTGAGCCCACCGACTCCGTCGGTGCGCACGATGTCGGCGGCTGCCGCCACGATCGCGGCCCGCACCCGAGGGTCGGGTTCGAGCTTCTTACGTCCGCCGCTGCCAGGTGCTGTCATCTCGGTCGTCATGCACTTGCGTCGTAGGCGGCGAGGTAGTCACCGAAGGCTTCGCGGACGCCCTCGGCGGACAGGCCGAAGTCGGCCAGCTCGTACTCGTGGGTGCCGCGCTGGCCGGGTCGATGCCCGTGGGCCCAGGCCTGCACCTTGTTGCGGGCCGCGTCGGTGAAGGTCAGTCCGAGTTGCCGATAGCTGTCGGCCACCGTCTGGACCGGGTCGCGCTGCAGGTCGGCGAAGGACACGTCGACGAATCGCGAGTCACCGAACTTGCTGCGAAACGCCATCGCCCGTTCGACGCCCTGCACCCACCAGGCCAGTTGCTCGGCGCCGAGTTCGTGCCGGTCGTCGTAGTCGCTGCTCCAGCTGCGTACGTAGGAGATCAAGCTGCACACCGAACCCATCACCTTGGCCGGATCACGGTGACTCCAGAGGAATTTCGCGTTCGGGTAGGCCTCGATGAAGGCTTCCAGGGCGAACATGTGCACCGGGGTGCGCAGGTGCCACAGGTTCGGCCCGCAGTGCCAGTGCAGGAGTTTGAGCACCTGCCGGTGGAAGGTGTAGGTCTCGCGCATGTCGGTGTCCATCAGCCAGGCTGTGTAGCTGGGCACCCGGACCACGCCGTCGAAATGGTAGGTCCGAAAGCTCATGCCCATCAGGTCCTGGCATTCGGTCGGCGCCTCGGCCTCCGAGCTCATCATGGCCTTGAAGTCCGGGAACATCGACTCGATCATCGTGATCCCCTCGGCGGCCCGGGCGATCCGCGGGTCGGTCCGCTGGGTGGCCTCCTCCGGCGGCGGGCACGGGGCCTGCGATTCCCAGGTGCGAAGCGAGCGGAACTGCGGGTCGTTGGCGATCAGCTGGCCCAGTGCGGTGGTTCCGGTCCGGGGCAGTCCCAGGATCACCACCGGTCCCTCGACCACTTCGTCGTCGATCTCGGGATGCCGTTTGTAGATGTCCACGATCGCGAGGCGCTGGATCAGGGCGTTGCTGATCGTGGCGTGCTGGATCACCCGGCCCAGGTCATTGAGACGCGCCTCGGTGTTCAACCCGTCGACGGTGCGTTCCAGGCCCTCGCGGTAGTAGTCGGTGCCGAAATCGTCGAGACCGGTTGCGGCACAGGCGCCGTCTTCGAGTTCTTGCACCGTCATGCTCATCGGTAGAACCTTTCGTGGACGGCGCGCCGGCGTCGCGCGAGGACCCGGCACCGTTCTTCGGGTGTGGTCAGCGCGGTGCCGGCCGGCAGCGCCGCGAGCACGTCGTCGACATCGACCATCCGGACCTGCGGCATCGGAGCGGAATCGGTTCGCACGCACCGCAACAACATTGCGCCGTTGCTGAATCCGGCGGTGTCGAGCCAGTTGGCCACCCCAGGGTCGCGCGCAGACAGCACGAACCGGACCATGCCGTCGTCGTCGAGGACTGCTTGATGGCCGTTCAAGCTGGACTGGTGGCGCCCGTAGTGGATCGTCTCCAACCACGGATTGCCCAGCGAGATGCCCCAGTAGGCGCCATTGGGCGGCTCGAACTCGAGAATCAGCGCCTGCTGTGGTTCGAGCTCGAATCGCCCTATCACAGGCCGATTCTCGGCGGCGGCCCCCATCGAGCTCATGTCCGTCGGCGGGATGAAGCCGTTGGCCGGCGCCATGGCCCCGAAGTCCAGGAAGAACTTCAGGTTGTCGTGCACGAAATCGCCGAGCGCGGCGAGTTGGCGTGCGACCGACGCCTCCGGATCCACGGCGGCCGGTGCGGCGGTCCGCTCGCCGATCCGTTCGATCTTCAGCTCCGCCGGTGTCTCGATGTCCCAGTCGTAGAGGAAATTTCGCACCGTCAGCACCGGGTGCTCGCCGGCCACGCGCAGCCAGTTTCCTGGTTGCTGGTCGGCCGACAGGATCAGCTCGAAGTCGCCGGTCGGGCTCACGTCGAGGTCGTCGACCAGGCAGTTGGCGATTGCGGCCATGCCGTCCATGGACTGCAACCCGACGTAGCGCGCGGTGCCCCGGTTGCCGAACAGTCGGTAGGTCTCGCCGGCGCGCAACTCGGCGTTCAGGTACAGGCAGTCCGGGCATTCCAGGCCCCAGGTGATGATGTCGTCGACCTGGGCGCGGTTGACCGCCAGCACCGGATCCGGGTCCGCGCGCAGTGCGTTGTCGATGCCGACGGCCAGCAGCACCATGAGGTGGCGCATCCCGGCGGCGAAGTCGCGCGAGTTCCGGTTCACCGGCGCCGAGCGGACCAGTGCTTCGGCGGCGCTCAGCCGTTCCTGCAGATGCGCCCACGCGCGGGTCGGATCGCCCGGTGCCGTGCCGGTTTCGTCCAGGGCGGCTTCGGCGATCGAGTGCGGCAGCCAGGCCATCGGGTTCTGCCACGCCGGGGGTGGTTGTTCGTCGGTCACGTCGTCGCCTATCGACAACCAGTTTTGAAAATGCTATTTTCGATTGGACGTGACTATCACACCGACGGCGAGACCTGTCAAGCGTTCTCCCCCGCTCCGGCCACGCCCGCGTTGCGGAGACCGGGCAAGGTCAAGCGCGACAACCGAATTCGCCTCGGTGGCCGATATGGCAGGAAGGGTGGTTCTGATGGCCACCGCGCAGGTCGTCTTCGACCCGTTCTCCGACGACTACTTCAACGCGCCGTTCGCGACCTACCGGCGAATGCGTGACGAGGCGCCGGTCTACTACCACCCGACCTATGACTTCTACGCCCTGACCAGGCACGCCGACGTCGCCGCCGCGCTCAAGGACACCGCGACGTTCTCGTCGTCGCGCGGGGTGGACCTGCAGATGGTGCAGTCCGGCGAACCGGTGCCACCACTGATCATCATGATGGACCCGCCGGCGCACCGCCGGATGCGCAGCCTGGTCAACAAGGTCTTCACCCCACGTGCCATCGAGCGTCAACGCCAGAGCGTGCTGACCCAGATCGACCGCTTCCTGGCCGCGGCCGACCCGGACCATTTCGACGTGGTGCAGGACTTCTCGGCGCTGTTCCCGGTCGAGGTGATCACCCAGATGCTCGGCGTGCCACCGGAACTACGCCAGCGGGTGCGACTGTTGCTCGACAAGACCCTGGAACGTGAATACGGCAAGGTTGAGATGCCCGAGGCCGGGGCCGCGGCCGCCATCGAAACCGGGCTGATGTACTACGAGATCATCCAGGAACGTCGGGCGCAGCCCCGCGACGACATGATCAGCGACCTGATCGCCGCCGAGGTGGACCGCGACGGCGAACCGACCAAGCTCGACGACGTCGAGATCACGGCGTTCGCCTCGATGCTCGGTGGGGCGGGTGCCGAAACTGTCACCAAGCTGGTCGGCAACGCCGTGGTGACCTTTGCCGACCACCCCGATCAGTGGCAGATGCTGCTGGCGGACCGCAGCCTGATCCCCGCGGCCGTCGAGGAACTTCTGCGCTGGGAGGCGCCCGCGCAGTACCTGGTCCGGTACACCCTCGCCGACGTCGACCTGCACGGCCACACCATCCCGGCGGGCAGTGCGGTGCTGCTGTGTCTGGGTTCGGCGAACCGCGACGAGCGGGCGTTCCCCGATGCCGACCGGTTCGACATCACCCGCGACCGCAGCCAGGCCCAGAACCTGGGCCTGGGATACGGCACCCACAGTTGTCTCGGGGCGGCGCTGGCACGGATGGAGAGTGCCGCGGCCCTCGACCGGCTACTGGACTTCATGCCCGCCTACGAGCTCGACCGGGATGGTCTGGCCCGGGTGGCAATGACCAATGTCATTGGCTGGCACAACGTTCCGGTAGCCGTCAGCTCGCCGGGTTAGGCCTGGGTTAGGCCGCCCCGGCGCGCACTGCCACCTCCCGGTTGCCGCGCCACGGACCGGGCAGCAGCGCCGCGCTGACCGCCGAGATCACCGACACCCCGATCAGATAGGCCGCGATCGAGTTGCTGCTCTTGGTCGCCGAGTACAGCGCGACCGCGATGGTGGGGGCGAACGCCGAACCGAGCACCTGCGAGAGCGTGTAGCCGATCGACACCGCGCTGTAGCGCACGTCGGCGTCGAAGACCAAGCTGAACAGCGATCCGGTCACTCCGGCGGCGGGTGCCATCGCCAGACCGAACACCAGCACCAGCGCGGCCAGGAACAGTTCCGGGCGGCCGGTGTTGATCAGCGCGAAGGTGGGCAGCACTGCTGCGCCCATCGCCAACACCCCGGCCAGGAAGACCGGTTTGCGGCCGACCCGGTCACTGAGTGCACCGAACACCGGGTAGGCCGCGACCGCGACCAGCGCCGCGACGAAAACCCCGAGCAGGGCGTCGGTGTGGTCGAGGCCGGCGACCGTGGTGCCGTAGGACACCAGGTAGGCCACGCAGATGTAGGCGAACACGCCCTGCGACAGATAGGCGCCGGCCACCAGCAGGATCTGGCGGCCGTGCCGGCGGAAGGCCTCGGCGATCGGCAGCCGCTGCACCGCCGAGCGGTCCCGGACGGTGGCGAAGTCCGGGCTTTCGGTCAGCGACAGCCGGATCGCCACACCGATCACGATCAGCACCGCACTGGCCAGGAACGGCAGCCGCCAGCCCCAGGACAGAAATTGTTCGTCCGGTAGCCGCGACACTGCGTAGAACGCCAGCGTCGCTATCGCCGTCCCGGCCGGGGCACCCATCTGCGGGAACGCCCCGAAGAAGCCCTTGCGGTCGGTGGGCGCGTGTTCGACGGCCATCAGGGTGGCCCCGCCCCATTCACCGCCGACCGCGAACCCCTGGATCAGCCGCAGCAGGCACAGCAGGATCGGTGCGGCAATACCGATCTGGGCGAACGTGGGCAGCAGGCCCATCGAGACCGTCGAGCCGCCCATCAACAGCAGCGAAAGCACCAGCATCTGCTTGCGGCCGACGCGGTCGCCGAAGTGACCGAACACCACGCCGCCGAGCGGCCGGGCCACGAATCCCACCCCGAACGTCGCGAACGACAGCAGCATTCCGGTGGCCGGTGAACTACCCGGAAAGAACAGCTTCGGGAAGACCAGAGCCGCGGCGGTGCCGTAGATCAGGAAGTCGTAGAACTCGACCGTCGTCCCGACGAAGCTGGCGATCGCGGCGCGCTGCGGCGTGCTGGCCGACTCAGGCATCGGAGTACCTGCCCTCAACAATCCTGTACTGAGAGCGAGGATTCGGTGCAGAATTCGCTCTCAGTACAGCCTTGATGCCCGTCGGGCTGCCCAACCGGCTGCCCGCGCCCGGCCGGTGGGTCACTCGCCGTCGCGGACCTTGGCCATTGCCAGCACGTCCAGGCGACGATCGAGTTCTTCCTCGGAAAGCTTGTCGCCGATCAGGCCGCGGTCGATCACGGTCTGCCGGATGGTCTTCTTCTCGGCCAGCGCCTGCTTGGCCACCTTGGCGGCCTCTTCGTAGCCGATCGCCGAGTTCAGCGGCGTCACGATCGACGGCGAGGACTCGGCCAGTTGGCGCAGGTGATCCTCGTTGGCGACCAACCCGTCGATGCACTTGCTGGCGAACAGGCGAGACACGTTGGCCAACAACGTGAACGACTCCAGCACATTGCGGGCCATCATCGGGATGTACACGTTGAGCTCGAAGGCGCCGGACAGGCCGCCGACCGTCACGGCGGCGTCGTTGCCGATCACCTGCGCGGCCACCTGGGTAACCGCTTCGGGCAGAACAGGATTGACCTTGCCCGGCATGATCGAGCTACCCGGCTGCAGATCCGGCAGCTGGATCTCGCCCAGCCCGGTCAGCGGGCCCGAACCCATCCAGCGCACGTCGTTGGCGATCTTGGTCAGCGAAACCGCGATGGTCTTGAGCGCGCCGGACGCCTCCACCAGACCATCGCGTGCCGCCTGTGCCTCGAATGAGTCTGCGGCGGTGCGCAGTTCGGCAACGCCGGTCTGGGACTTGAGCACGTCGACGACCTTGGGGCCGAAACCGTCGGGCGCGTTCAGTCCGGTCCCGACGGCGGTGCCGCCGATGGCCAACTCACCCAGCCGGGGCAGGGTGGCCTTGACCCGCTCGATGCCGGCTTCGATCTGGCGGGCGTAGCCACCGAACTCCTGACCCAAGGTCACCGGGACGGCGTCCATCAGGTGGGTGCGGCCGGACTTCACCACGGTGCGCCACTGCCGGGCCTTGCCGGCCAGCGACTCGTGCAGCACCTCGAGCGCCGGGATCAGGTCGCGCACAGCGGCTTCGGTGGCCGCGATGTGGGTGGCGGTCGGGAAGGTGTCGTTCGAGCTCTGCGACATGTTGACGTCGTCGTTGGGGTGCACAGTGACGCCGTTGCGGGCCGCGATCGAGGCGATCACCTCGTTGGTGTTCATGTTCGAGCTGGTGCCCGAGCCGGTCTGGAACACGTCGATCGGGAACTGGTCGTCGTGGCGGCCGTCGGCGATCTCGGCGGCCGCGGCGATGATCGCGTCGGCCTTCTCGGGATCCAGCAGACCGAGGTCCTTGTTGACCTGTGCGCAGGCGCCCTTGAGCAGACCGAGCGCGCGGATCTGGGTGCGTTCCAGGCCGCGGAAGGAGATCGGGAAGTTCTCCACCGCGCGCTGGGTTTGCGCGCGCCACAGGGCCTTGGCCGGCACCCGGACCTCGCCCATGGTGTCGTGCTCGATGCGGTATTCGCCGTCGGCAGCGCTGTCGCTCATTGGATTCCTTCGCAGTCGATATCGGTTTACAGAAGTTGGTCCCCGCCGGGGGACGCGTCAGGGCAGCGGGTAGGCCGCGGTCTTGTCTCCGGTGAAGTTCACGGCCGAGTACTCGTTGAGCTTGGACAGCCGGTGGTAGGCCTCGATCATCCGGACGGTCCCGGACTTGGATCGCATCACGATCGAATGGGTGGTGCAGCCGCCGCCGAAGAACCGCACGCCCTTGAGCAGGTCGCCGTCGGTCACACCGGTGGCGCAGAAGAACACGTTCTCGCCCGACACCAGGTCCCTGGTGGTCAGTACCCGGTCCAGGTCGTGGCCGCGGTCCAGCGCCTTCTGACGTTCCTCGTCGTCGGTGGGCGCCAGGGTGGCCTGGATCTCGCCGCCCATGCAGCGGATCGCGGCAGCGGTGATGATGCCCTCCGGGGTGCCGCCGATACCGACCAGTAGGTCGGTGCCGGACTCCGGCCGGCAGGCGGAGATGGCGCCGGCGACGTCACCGTCGGAGATCAGCCGGATCCGGGCGCCGGCTTCGCGGACGTCGGCCATCAGCTTGGCGTGCCGCGGCCGGTCCAGGATGCAGACGGTGATGTCGGAAACCGAGGCCTTGCGTACCTTGGCGATGCGCTGGATGTTGGCCGCGATCGGAGAAGTGATGTCGATGAACTCGGCGACGTCCGGACCGGCGGCGATCTTGTTCATGTAGAACACTGCGGACGGGTCGAACATCGCGCCGCGCTCGGCCACCGCGAGCACCGAGATGGCGTTCGGCATGCCCTTGCTCATCAGCGTGGTGCCGTCGATCGGGTCGACGGCGAAGTCGCAGTCCGGGCCGTCGCCGTTGCCGACTTCCTCACCGTTGTAGAGCATCGGCGCGTTGTCCTTCTCGCCTTCGCCGATGACGACGACCCCGCGCATGGAGACCGAGTTGACCAGCTCGCGCATGGCGTCGACGGCGGCGCCGTCGCCGCCCTCCTTGTCGCCGCGGCCGACCCAGCGTCCCGCGGCCATGGCGCCGGCCTCGGTGACGCGGACCAGCTCGAGCGCGAGGTTGCGGTCAGGGGCCTCGCGGCGCTTGGTGGGGGCAGGCTGGGCGGCACCGTCACTCATGGCTAGGAATTGTCCCAGAAGCAGATCCTCGATTGGGAGCTGGGATACTGGTGGGGTGAGTACGCCCCCGGAGCAACCTTCCGACGATGTGAGTTCGGCGGGTGTCCACCAACCTGTGCCCAAGCCGGCCAAGCCGCGGGTGCTGCAGGATGGCCGCGACATGTTCTGGTCGATGGCGCCGTTGATCCTGGCCTGCATCGTGTTGGCCGGCCTGGTGGGGACGTGTTCGCTGCAACTCAACGGCCCGCGGCCGGGCAAGGCGCCCAGCTACGACGTGGCCGCCGCGCTGCAGGCTGACGCCGACACCCTGGGGTTCCCGATCCGGCTGCCGGCGCTGCCGGAAGATTGGCAGGCCAACTCCGGCGCCCGGCACGGGCTGGAGGAGGGGCGCACCGATCCGGACTCCGGGGAGAAGTTGCGCGCCAAAGTTTCGACGGTCGGCTATCTGACCCCGGGCGGCAAGTACCTCAGCATCAACCAGAGCAACGCCGACGAAGATGCCCTGGTGCGCTTCATCCACGACGACGTCGCACCGACCGGCGTCGAGGACGTAGACGGGGTGCGCTGGATCGTCTACGAGGGTGGTGCGCGCGGCGAGCCGGTGTGGACGACGAGGTTGCCGGGTGCGGATGGTGCGCAGCTGGCGATCACCGGGGCCGGCAGTGTCGAGGACTTTCGTACGCTGGCCATGGCGACGCAATCCCAGTCCCCGTTGACGCCGAGATAGGGCTGGCACCGAGTAGGACATCACCGTGGCTGACGCGCCCGAAGCTGACCTGACCGGTTGGGCGGGGATGCCTTCGAGGTTATCGAAATAGATTCTGGGTCCGGCAGTTCCGGCGGGTTGGTGGAGTTCCTGCGCGAACGGTTGATCTAGGCATTCCATCGACGCCGGCGTATCGCGCTGCGGACGCGTGGTTTTGAGCGCAGTTATCGGGTGGGGGTGATTTGCATGAGTTCGTTGAGGTGGTCGCGGTCGGGGTCGGTGGCG